>NZ_JCAXED010000008.1:0-291563 GCF_059758795.1 Pseudomonas sp. GQ91 | reverse complement strand
CTGCTTCGCAGCCCAACGCGGGGCAAGCCCGCTCGCCACAACAGCCTTATCTGCTTGGCGTTAATTGCGCTTCTCAAGACCGGCCATTGTCTTGCCGCACCGCGCCGCAGGTGTCCTGCGGCGAAACAGCATCATTCCCACCGACAATCAGGCGATAAAGGTAGTCCGCGATCACCCGCCCTCCCGAGCTCGGGATAGGGTGAATGCTATCCGGGCCGATCATCGGCGCGGCGCCGTCGCTGGCGTAGCGTTTGAAGTCGAGACCGAACGCGCACTGCATATCGGCATAACCCAAGTGCTCCGTGCGTGCCCACGGCTCCAGAACCCGCGCATAAGCCGACATCGGATAAGCACTCGAGCGCGTAGTGTCCTGACGCAGGATCAGGTTGATGCTCGCCGCGGGCTGGATCTCACGCACCATCCGCACCAGACCTTGAATGTTGCGCAGATACTGCTCAGGTTTCACGCCAAACCCCTGGTCATTGCCACCCAACATGATCAGGTAAATGTCCGCGGGAATCTTCGACACCACTGCTTTCCACTGCGCCTGCCACTGACCATCGTTGTTGTAAAAATCTGCAGATGCCGCACCGGAAGCCGCGAGCTTGGACACCCTGACGCCCCCTTCGTGATTGCTCAACCACAGGCCGAACAGGGTTGGCGCGCCTTTGACCACCTCAAGCCGGAACGCCCACTCGGCGGTGTCAGGCACGCCGGGCAGAGGTACTTCCTGGACGCCTGAGCCACCGATCTGCAATGAATGCCACCGCCCAGATGCCGTCCAACGGTAGCGCACCTGATTAGCTTCTCCGTCCCCCAGGTAGAGTAACTTCGCCTGGGCAATGGTGGTATCAACAGCGGCTGTCGGACGGGCATCTATCTCCAGATAAGCACCGGGACGGCCTCTGATTGTGCGGCTGTCGGGGCTCGCCTGGCCAAGACGGGACACCGCCCAATCACCGCCGAAATACTTTTTGCTGCTTCGGGTGTATGTGTAATGGGTACCGCCGAGCGCCGCGCCGTGGTTGAATCCGATATAACCGGGCCCGGCAAACCCCGTCGTTTTAGTGAGCCGCTGGACAAGCCTGTTCAGATAAAAATCCTGCCCGGCACTGTAGCTGTCGCCGATCACCGAGATGGCCAGCACCTTCCCTGACGTTCCTGCGCGCCATTGCCCGAACCGTTCGCGAGCATCACCGACCTCGATCACCGAAGCCGGCGCGTGAGGTACGTCATCGATTGCGAACATGGGTCACTTCCTTTATCCGAGCAATCATCAGGATTGCGATACAGCAACGGCGGCCGGTGCTTTTCTACGGGCTGCCCGCTCCCCCAGAAACAGCGTCGACGTGAGGGCAAAGCGGCTGAAAATACTCGACAGTAGCACCGGCCCCAGCAAACCACAGGTCACGCCACTGAGTACCAGGACCACTTCATCGTCGACCCCCAGGCGCCCCAGCGCAAATCGCGAAGTGGCGGCAAACAACACGTGAAACAGGAAAATCGCGTAGGAATATCCGCCGAGCCAGATCAACCCTTGTACCCGCATGTTGCTCGACAGCAGCGCCACGCACGACACGCATCCCACCAGCAACCCGACCAGGCTGCGGCGATCGACAATCAACTCGCGATCCACCGCCGCCACATACAGCAGCGCCAGGGATATCAACACGAATACCAGGGGCCCGATCACCTTGAGCGATTGCCTTATCGCGTTGACTTTTTCATGGCCGATCATGCCCATCACAAAAAACGGCAGCAGATAGATCGCACCATTGATGCCAAACGCATCCACCGCAAACGGCGGCAGTAGAAACACCAGCGCCGCGAACGCGAGCAACAGGTACAAGCGCCTCGCGGTCTGCAACAGGCCCCGCCACTCCAGCAGGCCGACAAATACAAAGATGATGAACACCGCCTGTAAAAACCAGAAGTGATTGACCGGCACATAGAACGACAGCAATGCATCGATCAGTCCCACTTCCTTGTTCACGCCGGGCCCGATCGCCTGCAGCACCGAAAACGGAATCCCCACGCAAAACAACGGCACAATCAACCGTCTGACCTTGCCGACAAAGTAAGCCGAGAAGTCATTCCCCCTGATCTTGTAGAGGGAATAGATGTAGCCCGAAATAAACGTGAACAACGGCATGCGCACATACACCATGGAATCGGCGATCACCCGCAAAGGTGAGCCCAGGTCTATTTTCAAGCCGCCGCCCAAGGGACCTATCACGTGATAAAGCACCAGCAACAGGCAGGCAAGTCCCCGTAGGGTCTCGATCTCCAGCGACTTTTTATTGCTCGACATAAAGTACCCGCCTCAGTTCAGGATTCTCGATTCAACCAACTCAGGCTTCTTGGCGCGCATCTGCAACCCCAGGCCCAGGAACAGCACCGGCACGACCATGGAAAAATGTCGGGCAAAGGAGCCGAAGTCGGGCTCGAACAAACCCTGCACCAGCAAAAAGGACAGCGGAATGGCGATCAGTTCCTTGACTTTGGTTGGGATGTGCACGCCCCTGTAGTCGCTGGATGTGATCATTTTGAACATCAGCAACGAGGTCATCATCATCAGCACCACAAAGATGATCTGGCCGAGGCCGGAGAGCAGGATCAACTCCACGGGAAACGACAGGCGGAAAAAGATAATCAGCGAATCAAGCGCCTGCGACACGAAGTCAGCACCATTGAGCCAGGAAACAATCAGCGACTTCGACCCCTCCTCGCCCGCCGTGCGCAGCTCATTGTTGCTGGCGCGAATCGACGACACCGAATAACCGGCCACCAGTTGAATCGCCGTGGCGATTGCCAGGTAGAACACAAACAGCATCAGGAAAAAGGTCAGTCGAGACACGTACTTCTTCATGAAGCACACGCCGATCCAGACCAGCGAAAACAAGATCCAGTAAGGCCGGATCAACACGCCGTAGATCAACGCAGAGAAGAAAAATCCGCCGCGGTAGCGCCTGGAAAACGAGAACAGCAATATGGAAATCATCGCTACTGAGACAATGATTTCCTTGGTCAGGTTTTCCAGGAAAAACGACCGCACCACGCCCCACAAACACAGGGTCAGAAAAATCGTCAGCGGCATGCGCCTGAAAATAAACACCGGGATGGCCGTCAGGAACAGGTTGCACGCCATCCCGTACGCCCAGGCATTGGTCAGATTGATGCCGGTGGGTCGCAGTAGATAGGCCGAGCATTCGTAGGAAGATCGGTCTGGTGAGAAGGGATTCCAGAAGTTGCAGTTGTCAGCACGCGCATAGGACGACCACAACGTCATCGCATCGGGACCCGGATCGCGGTGCATCAGAAGCGGCATGGCGACAGACAGAAACAGGCCACTGAACAGAATCAGAAACGAGATCGAGGAATCGAGCTTTCTGCCGCGAAACTCGATGGAAGGTAATCTCAACCCCATTACAGCGTCACCTTCGCTCGGGAAAACCGGGTCAGCAAGGCGATAGCGCCGAGCTGTACGGTGATCGAAAAGACGTTCCCCCATGCTGCACCATAAATTGAGTGATGCTTGATCAGCATGTAGCTGACCGGCAAGGAAACCAGCAGGCAGATGGCCGCACTAATGAGTGACAACCGACTGTTCTTCGATGCGATAAGACCGCCCCAGACGATGTCGCCGACAGCACGCAGGGCAAAGGAAAAAATCAGTACGCCGAGAATGGCGTTATCCGGGCGCGGCACCGTGGTACCGACATAATCAAGCGCGACATTGAAAAACACATAAATCATCAACGCCACAACGCCTGACACCACCAGGGAGCGCATCACCCACTGATTCATAAACAATTGCCGGACGCTCAGCGCTTGCTGCTGGTGCTGATAGCGCTTGGCAAGCACCGGGATGCCCACTACCGCAACCACGGCGTAGGAAAGCGCTTGCAAGGTGTTGGCCGCAGACCAGGCGTAAACGTACTTGCCCAGACTCGCGTAGGGCTCGATGTCGAGAATCAGGAAGCGCTCGGTGTATTGGCTCAATGCGATCAAGCCAGTCCCCAGATAAAACGGTAATCCGGCTTTCCAGACCGAGGCCGTGGTGAGAGAACCTGTCACCCGCCCCCGGTGAACGTTCACCACAATCAGGTAGCCGGCAACAATCACCAGCACATTGGCCGCCACCCATAACCACAGCACACTGGCGATGCTCGATACCCAGCCCGACAACAGCCCGCCCAACGCCAACAGTGCCCAGAGCCCGGTTTTGATAAAATAGAGAATCGCGCCCCACGTGGCTTTCTGGGCAGAGAACACAAACGAATTTATTTCAAAGGACAGGTGCTCGGTGAGCAGCAAGAGTGCCACGCAAGCGACCAGCGCGGCACTCGCCTCGACCGTCTGGAACAACGAATAGACTGCCACCGTCGCCACCGACAATACGATCCCCACGGCCAGGTACAGCAACAGGACCTTATCCACCACCCATCGCGAACTGGCACCGACGCTGATCAGCCGATTGATTTCGGAACTGAACCCCACGCTGTAGAACTTCGATGCAATCAATGACGCGGCCATCACCACGCCGTAAAACCCCAACGCGTCATACCCCAGATAATGGGTGATGGCCAACACCAGCAGAAATTTCGCGCCTAAAGCTCCGCCGCGGAGCAATAGCCGAAATATCATCGCACGATGCCCTTGATGATCGAGTCCATGACCAGCGTCTTGGCTTCAATCTCCTTGCAGGTATCCGTCAACTGCTTGCCAAATCGGGACAACGCATTCGGTGCGTAAACCGTGTCGATGATGGTATCGACATTGATCTCGCCGCCATTGATCACCCAGTCTTCCACCCCCATGTCCTGATAGGCGCCAAAGCCCTTGCGCTCATAGCTGATGTGGTACGCCGGAACGCCCGCCAGCAGCGACTCGATGGCCCCGTGCAACCTGACGGAAATGACCACGTCTGGCTGATCTCTGGCGAGAGTCGCCTTCAGTGACAACAGCTCTTCGTTAATGCCCAGCTCTCGATAGAACGCGCCGTCATCGTTGCCGCGCACCGCGCTTTGCACCGCGCAGACGACTTTGCTCTTGTTCTTCAGGCGCTGCAGCAGGCGCTTCAAGTTAGCCACGTAAGCGACTTTCTTCTCCTTGCTCCACGCCGGCGGTTTGCGCAGCACCACGCAGACCACCGCAGGCGAAGAGGCACAACGGGTGAACTTGGGTTGCAGGAGAATCTTGCTGGCCAATGCCTGCACCGCAAGGTCAGGTACGCGGTAGACATTTTCATGGGTCGCGAAAATCTCCGACGACCTGTTGTCCCGGACAAAAACCGCGTCGGCATTCGCATAGTGCCCGACGATCTTGCTGCTTTCACCGTGAAAGGGACCGATGCTCTGCGGCAGGTACACCGAAGGCACTTTGCTGAGGATCGCCGTTTCCAGTTGCTTGGCATGCCCCAGTTTCAACTTGAGGTGTTCAAACGCACTTTTGGAGCGCATATAGCCGCCGCCTACCCCGACGATCAAGTCACTTGAACGCAAGAGGTCCGCAAGGCCGCTGTAGGACTGGTCAAGAAACAGCGCCTGCCTGACCCGCCCCAACCCCTTGGCCGCCATCACTGGCGCGTCATAGCGCTTGTAAGGCAAGTAGTTGAATGAGTGCGGATCCGAGGCCACGACGTTGATCGAGGTGTCCGCGCCAAAGTTGCGCAGCACCAGGGCGATTGCCAAATCCACGAGAAGGCCATCACCGGAGTTGGAGGCGCTGTAGCCATGCAAAATAGTTACGTTCATGAGCTGATTTCTACTTAATAAGAGGGAGCGGAATACACGTCATAGGTTTGTCTGATCATCAACGTGGCACTGAAGCGTTCGCGCACCATTTTGCGACCTTCAGTTCCGAGTTCCAGCAACCCAGGCTTCTCGATCTCGCCTAGCAAGTCGGTCAGGGCCTGGTGATTACCGGTGGGGAAGATGTAGCCGGTCACCCCGTGGGTGACCAACTCGGGCAAGGACGTGCAGTCGCTGGCAATCACCGGAAGCCCCATGGCCATACCCTCCAGGGGCACCATGGCAAAGCCTTCCCAGCGGCTTGGAACAATCAGCGCATCCGCCGCCTGATACAGCGCATTCACTTCAGCCGGGGTCACCCACGGCACATACTCGACCGCGTCCATCGCCGGGCGGTCGACGCAATCCTCATTGACCGCGCTGCCTACCACCGTCAGTTTCAGATCAGTGCGCCGGACCCCGGCAAACGCCTTGAGCAACACATCAAAGCCTTTCTGATAGTCCAGGCGCCCCACAAAGAGCAGATGGACAGGCCCGTGGTCATCGCGCTTCGGCTGCTCATCCCGGTAATGAATACCGTTGTAGATCAACGTCATACGATGGCGGTCGATGCCAAACGTCGCGGCGGTGTCCAGCTCGTACTGGCTGACGCAAATGATCACGTCCGTGACTTTCTGCAATAGCCGCTCAATCAGCGAATAGACTTTCTGTTTGGCCGGCGAACTCTCCATCAGAAACGAAAAGGCATGGGGACAGTAAATAATCCTCGGCGCGCGCCACGGCCGCAGGAGCAGGCACACACAACGGCCTATCACCCCGGAAAAGGTGCTGTGCAAGTGCACCACCTGCGGTTTTTCCTTGAGGATCACACGGGTCAGGCTCCAGGCGAAGCGCAACAGCGACAGCACATCCCGCTTGGTCCTGACGAAGGTCCTGATCTGTTGCTCATCCACCCCGTGCAACTCTTTTTTCTGATCGAGCGGGATCAAATACACCAATTCATAGGCCGATGCCTCGCCCTCGGGTGGAACCGATATCGTCCGAATAACGGTAGCGACACCCCCTTTAATCGTTTCGGCCACGTGCAGTACTTTTTTCACAATCCACCCATTTCCATGCAGGTAATGACCCTCTTCGAATCAAGATTTGTCGGAGGCATACTCGTAGTTGTAACCGCCATTGCCGTAGTAGCTCGCTGCACGTTTCTCGACACCATTGAACACCGCACCCTTCAACTGAATACCGTTCTGGGCGAATCGACGAATCGTCAACTCGATCTCTTTGGCGGGGTTCACGCCGAAGCGCGTAACGATCAGGCTGATCGCCGCCTCACGGCCGACGATAGCCGCGTCGGTCACGGCCAGGAGCGGTGGTGTATCGATGATCACCACGTCATACAGGTCGCTGAGTTGCGCGAGCAACTCACGGAAGTTCGCATGCATCAACAGCTCTGACGGGTTAGGCGGGACCTGTCCGCGACTGATGAAATGCAGGTTATCAATCTCGGTTTCATGGATGCCCTGCTCGAGGCTGCAGCGCTTGACCAGCAGGTCCGACAAGCCATTGGTGATGGGCGTATTGAGCGTCTTGTGCAAATGTCCCTTGCGCATATCGGCATCGATCAGTACCACCCGCTGCCCACTTTGCGCCATGACTGCGGCGAGGTTGGACGAGACGAAGGTTTTACCTACCTGGGGGCTAGGGCCGGAAATCATGATCCGGTTGTTGGTCGAATCCAGCCCCGCGAAGTGCAGGCAGGTACGCAAACTACGGATGGATTCGATAGACAGGTCTGTCGGGTTCCGTAGAGCCAACAGAAAAGCCTGCCTGCCCGACTCGTCACTCAAGCGCAGTTTTTTACTGTCCTCTTCCTGTTGCAGCGCGCTGTAGGGAATCGACGCATACACCGGCAACCCGAGTTGCTCGATGGCCTCCGGTCCCTCCAGGCCTCGACTCAAGGATTTACGCAGGAGTACCAGGGCGACGCCGACAAACGCGCCGAGGAAAGTCGCAATCAGCACGATCAGGGCTTTGCGCGGTTTGACCGGCGTGGTCTTGTCGACATCCGCCGTGTCGATCAGACGCACATTGCCCACCGCCCCGGCCCTGACGATGTCCAGCTCCTGGGACTTGTTCAGCAGTTGCGTGTAGATCTGCGACGCCACTTCCACGTCGCGGGTCAAGTTGAGCAACTCCTGCTGCGTGGCGGGCAGATCTTGAACCTTGTTCTCCAGGCTCTGCTGCTGGCGAGTCAATTCCCCGATCTGCGTCATCAGGGCGCGATAGGCCGGATGCTGTTTGGTGAACTTGCGATCAAGCTCCGCTTGTTGCAGCTTCAAGTCGGAAATACGCGTGTCCAGGCCGACAATCTGCTCCAGCACCGATTGGGTTTCGAGGGAAATATTGACGGTCTTGCCGCGGGTCTGATAACCGTTGAGCGCATCGCTGGCCTTGATCAGATCGTTCTTGACTTGCGGCAGTTGGGCTTGCAGGAAGTCCAGGCTTTGCGCCGCTTCGGCCGACGTGCGCTCCACGTTTTGCTGTACATATAACGTGGAAACCTTATTCAGAATCTTCACCGCCTGGACGTAGTCAGGGCTGGCCAGCGCCAGACGGATGATGCCCGACTCCTTGCCTTGCTCGGAAACATCCAGCGCTTCTTGATAATCAAGGATGGTGACAATGCGCGGATTGCGCACCACTTCAAAACGCGTACCGGGATTGGCCGCCAGCGTGGCGATCAGTCCTTCGATGCCATTTTGCTGAAACCTTTCACCGACGACGCCGTCCACCAACAGGTTGTCGTTGTCATCAAAAAGCTGGAATCGATGCTGTTCGGCGGCCACCAGCGTGAGTTTCCTGCCCAGCAACTCTTCAGGCAGATTGAGCTGTGCGATGTCCACGTGCTCACCGCCCCAGGCGTAGCTGTTCAGGCCAAAAAGCGCGGTGGCGACAGAATTGCCCTTATAGCGTCGGGCGAGAAAACCGCCAATCAGCGGGAAGGTGTTGGGCGTGACGTCGATATCAAGGTGCAGATCATCGACGGTTTTGCCAATCACTGCGCGAGACTTGATGATGCCGATCTCGGTGACCGACGGAGATTGCCCATTGAGCATGCTGTTGAGGTCGGAGAAACCGAGCATATCGTTCTTTTTCGGTTCGACCTGGACCAATGCGTTCGCCAGGTACACCGGCGTCGACAAAACCGCATAGGCCACGCCGCTCACCATAAATACGCCGGTGCATGCGCCTATCAACCATTTTCGATCAATTAAACTGCCTAATATACCGAGAAGATCAATATCATCTCGATCGTTATCCCGAGTGCCGACTAGTGACGGTAACTGCATAAGTGGGTTCTTACCCTTTACTGATCTGAAAAGTATTCATCAATGCCCGAGGCGCTGCGCCCATGAGCAAACAGCCGCTTCAATCAATGCATGAGCATGAATAAAAGCTGCTTTTCCTTGACGATAGGGATCCTGTATTTCTCGATCACTTTGCCACTTGCCGAGAAGAAACACTTTACCCCTGGCGTGCGATGCAATCTTCAGCACTTGGTTTACATGCTCTTTTTCCATGACCAGAATCAGGTCCGACTGATTGACAATATCCGGGGTGATTTGCCGCGCTGTAAAGGCTTGCGCGCTGTGCCCATGTTCTTCCAGGACCTGGCGCGCCGCCGGTTCCATGGACTCGCCAACGCGAGCGCCGAGACCTGCGGAGGTGACGGCAATGGTTGAGGATGCCAGCGCATTACGCAGCAGTATTTCTGCTGTCGGACTTCGGCAAATGTTGCCTACGCAGACGACAAGGATATTTCTGAACAAGGCAACGCTTCCCGTGTCATGTCGAATCGACCAATACGTAGCGGGGATTTGAGTGAACCCGCGGGTTCATTTCGCACTCAGAAACGAATCAGCCTTGTAAATATAAGCGTATTTAGTACCACGACACCTAAAAACCACCCAACTAGAATAACCGGACCAAAAATAACGCCGGGTTTATAACATTGACGACCTGACAAAAAATAACATTCGCGCACTTCTAAACTTAACAACGCATCGAACTAATAACATCACGCCCGCCTGTTCATCGTTATAGATAGATCGATTTGAGGAAGCCCGACATGCACTCATCACCGTTCAAACATCTTGCCGTTTCAACCCTGCTCATGCTCGGTGCAGGCAGTCAGGCTCATGCCAGCGAGCTGTTCCCCGCGCTGACCAGCAACAAGACCGTTGGTGTCCAGGTCAAGATCCAGAACTTCAGCTCTAGCGACGCCAGACAGATCAAAGCGACAGGGTTTGGATTCGTGCGTTTTGGCGTATGGACCAACAACCTGGCGGGCCCGGCGTATCAGAAGCAGATCAGTGATGCATTTGCCGCCGCCAAGTCCGCCGAATTGCCGGTACTGATGACCGTTCGCTCAACCAAGGCGCTGACGACTACACCCAACGCCGCCGGCGAACTGGCGACCGCGGGCGAACAGTTCGCCGACGCTGTGTTCGCCCTGGAACAGTCCTACGCTACGCAACTGGTTGCCATTGAAATATGGAACGAACCGGACCTGGAAAAATACTGGCCAACCCGCGACTTCGAAACCACCTTCGTTCCGTTCATGAGCGCCGTGTGCCATGCGCTGGAGCAAAAAGCGCCCTCCACGCCGCTGATCGGCTTCGGCTTCGCCAGGGCGCCAAGCGCGGGGAGCGCATCCACGGTAGCGCTGAACAAGCTGGTCAGCGATTACCCCAACTGCCTGAGCGCGATCTCCTATCACCCTTATGGCATGTCCGCCGCCAAGATCGAGAATGCCCAAGCATTCATTCAGCGAAACTTCCATCTGCCGGGAGTTATCAGCGAATGGGGTGTGCCATCGCTCGAGTCCAACGGCGGGATCCACGGACAAGCCGGTAAAATCGGCACGTTCATCTCCGATGTAAAAAAACTCAAGATCCCGCTGACGTCCCTGTATGAATGGAAGAACAGTGATTCGGGCGGGAATGATCGAGAGCGCAATTTTGGCCTGTTGACCTCCGACGGTCAGCCGAAGCCGGCGGAAACGGCCGCCAGGACACTGCTCACCCAACCGTAGGAGCGACGCGATACCGAGGCACCGAAGCATCTACGCTCAGTTGCTTTGAACCTGTGCCTCGATTTGGCATCGTATTTAGCGATACCGGGGCCCGCCATTCAAACATCCGTTTTGCAGATGTTGCCGTTGGGCCCGTTGATACGCGCATGCACCCTTGAGCGTCTATCAGCCCTCGGGTAATGTCATCAGACCCATAGGACAGAGCACGCCCATGACTTCCAAGCTGGAACAACTCAAGCAATTCACCACTGTGGTTGCCGATACCGGTGACTTTTCAACCCTCGCCAAGCTCAAACCGCAGGACGCCACCACTAACCCTTCCCTGCTGCTCAAGGCCGCATCGATTCCGGGTTATGCAAAGCTACTGGATGAGTGCGTCACCGACTGCAACGGCGATGTAGGCCTGGCCAGCGACCGTTTTTCGGTGGCTGTCGGCCAAGAGATCCTCAAAGTGGTTCCCGGGCGCATCTCCACCGAAGTGGATGCGCGCTTGTCGTTCGATACCGAGGCCATGCTCAAGCGTGCTCATCGACTGATTGACCTGTACGAAAAAGCGGGTATCGGCCGCGACCGCGTACTGATCAAGATTGCTTCCACCTGGGAAGGCATCCGTGCCGCCGAACAGCTGGAAAAAGAAGGTATCCAGACCAATCTGACACTGCTGTTCTCCTTCGCCCAGGCGGTGGCGTGCGCTGAAGCAGGTGTGTTCCTGATTTCGCCGTTCGTAGGCCGTATCTATGACTGGTACAAGAAATCCAGCGGCAACGACTACACCGGCACCGATGATCCGGGCGTACAGTCGGTAACGCGCATCTACAACTACTACAAGGCCAACGGCTACAAAACCGTGGTAATGGGCGCGAGCTTCCGCAACCTGAGCCAGATCGAAGAACTGGCTGGCTGTGATCGCCTGACCATCAGCCCGGACTTGCTGGAGAAACTCGCCGCGGATGAAGGCAAGCTGGAACGCAAGCTGTCGCCAGGCCACACCGGTGAAGCGCGTGTGCATATGACTGAAGCGCAGTTCCGTTGGGCATCCAACGAGGACGCGATGGCGACCGAGAAGCTGGCTGAAGGCATCCGTCAGTTCGCTCGCGACCAGGAAAAGCTTGAGGCGCTGTTGACCGCCAAGCTGTAACGCAGGCGACGACAAATAAGGGCGGTACCTGTGAGGGTACCGCCCTTATTTGTGCTGGTGTGGTGAATGGCCTGGCGCTATCGCGAGCAAGCCCGCGCCCAGATTAACCGCGTGGTATCAGTGGCGTTCGAGGGCGTTGACCAGATCGTGGAAGGCTTCGCGATTGGACTCGTTCAAGCTCATCAGGATCTTGTGCGCTTCGAGCACCTTGATCCGCACCACTTCCTCGGATTGATCCTGGGATGGCAGGTCGGTCAGGCATTCCGGGCAGGGGATCGGGCGATCCACGATGTTGAACACCTGATCAAAGCCCATCGACTGCAGCAGACGCGTGATGTCGTCATGGGTAGTCACAACGGTTGGCAGCAGCCCGACCTTCTGTCGAGACAGAATAGACAACTTGGCCAGGAGCCCAAGGGTGGTGCTGTCGATGCTGCGGGTTTCGGTCAGATCGATCACGATCGCCGAGAAGTTCAGGGCCGTGAAAATCCGCTCAATCGTTGCATCCAGCGCCGAACACAAGGTCAGGCGCACTTCACCGACAAACTTCAGGACAAAAGTCCCGTCTTGCTCGGCGAACTGGATTCTTCCGGTACTCATCAAAGATTCCTGCTCAACACCAATAGGGCGATATCATCCGGCATCTCCCCTAGCGTGGCCAATCCAAAAACCTGGCGCAAGCCATCCAGGCTGCCGCCCGCCGACCTGACCCGTTGGGGCAAGGCGGCTTCTTTCTCTTTGAGTGTAGGCTCTGTTAAAAGGTCCAGGATGCCATCGGACATCAGCGTCAAGCTGAAGGTCGGTGGCAGTTTCAGGATGTGGTCTTCGTAGGTGGCCTCATTGAACAGGCCCACCGGCAAACCACGCCCTTCCAGATAACGCACACTGTCGGGAGTGTATAAAACCGGCAATGGCAGGTGACCGCCAATACTGTAGGTCAAGAGCCCGGTTTCTTCATCGATCACGCCCCCCACCATCGTCACATGCTTGCCCAGCTTGCAACTGATCAGGCCACGGTTGATGTGACCCAGCACTTGCGAGGGCGTGAACTCCGGCAAGGTACCGTTGCGCTTGGATTCGAACAGCAGTCGCGTGGTCATGAACTTCAATAACACCGTCACAAATGCCGAAGAGGCACCGTGACCGGAGACGTCAGCCAGGTAGAACGCAACCCGCCGTTCGTCCACGCGAAAATAGTCGACAAAATCCCCGGACAAGTACAGCGACGGAATGATTTGGTGGGCGAACTGGAACTCGTCGGTGGTCCAGGGACTGACCGGCAGCATGTTCATCTGCACCTGGCGACCGGCGTTCTGGTCTTCCTGGAGCAGGTTCAGGCTGGCTTCGAGTTCACGGTTGGCGGTTTCCAGCTTCTCGCGGTAACGCTGGTTTTCCACCAGCAGGCGCGCCCGGTCCAGGGCCCGGCGCACCGAATGTTCCAGCACGGCCAGGTCTTCCAGCGGTTTGATCAGATAATCCGCAGCGCCCAGGCGCAGGGCTTCCACGGCGTCGTTCATCACGCCCGCGCCGGACACGACAATCACCGGGGTCTGCGGGGCGAGATCCGTCACATGGCGGATCAGCTCGAGGCCGCCCATCTGAGGCATGCGCAGATCGCAGATCACCAGGTCGGGCTGGTCGTGCTCGAACACCTGAAGACCCTGAAGGCCATTGCTGGCCTGCAGGACGCTGAAGCCACTGTCTTCCAAATAGGCCGCGAGGCTCGCGCGCACTACTTCGTCGTCATCGATTAACAGCAGCGTGGCACTGGTTTTTTGCATGTGGGCAAACGGCGCCAGAATTAGGTTGGCGTAGGCAGCTCGACAAAGGCCGGACTCACACTACTGGATTCGCTTTCTAGCCTCTCTGTCCTACAAAACATGAGCTTTTAACCCACGCACAACGGTAAAACAGAGGTGCCCTTCTAAGGCGCAGACGGTACTCCCATCCGTCAGGGGTTTCAAGCTCATGCCGATGGTCGCCGGGCGTCTTTACATCGCAAATCACCGGGAGTTATAAGAACGGACAGAACCACAACTCAATGGAAGGATGAAACCTATGAGCGGAAATGAGCGTGACTATGCGGAAAAGCGCGATTTCATCCGCATGCGCGTGGATGCTGACGTCTCATTGATCCATGCCGGGCAGGAAGTCGCAGGCGTGTGCCTGGACCTTTCCAGCTCCGGCATGCAGGTTCAGGCTCACCATCCGTTCAAGGTAGGCGACACCTTGAAGGTGCGCATCGAGTCGGAGCATCCCGCCCTCAAGGGCCTGGAAGCCGACACTCAGGTGGTATGGGTCCGGGATGAGGACGACGGCAAACACCTGGGACTGAAAATCCTCAAGATGCACTGAAATCAATGCATACAAAAAAGGCGACCCCGAAGGTCGCCTTTTTCGTTCAAGGCATGCGCCTTAAAAGTCATCCACAACCTGGCCGTCTTTTACCTTGAACTCGCGGTTCTGCAGGTAGGCATTGCGGATAAACGTGTATTTGTCGCCGCTGATCATCTTCTCCGCCGACAGCAAGCTGGCGCGGGTATCGACGATGTCCAGCCCCATGGCGCTGTTGCGCGATGGGATATCGCTCATGTAGCGATACGGTTCGGTGAAGCTGTCGACGTACCTGGACGGCGCGTCACGCAGGGTGCTTGGCCCCAGCAACGGCAGCATCACGTAAGGACCACTGCCCACGCCCCAGTAGCCGAGGGTCTGGCCGAAGTCTTCGTCACTGCGCTGCAGTCCCATTTTGGTGCCGACATCAACCAAGCCCAACACCCCGAACGTGGTGTTGACCAGCAAACGAGCGGTATCAACGCCCGCCGCATGGGGCTTGAGTTGCAGCACATTGTTCGCCAGGTTGCCGACGTCACCGATATTGCGGAAGAAGTTGTGGATACCGTCTTCGACAAATTGCGGGGTCACGAATTGGTAGCCCTGCGCCAATGGCTTGAGCGCATACGTATCAATGGTGTCGTTGAAGGTAAAGATCGGACGGTTGATGCTTTCCCATGGATCATCTTCCGCCGCCTGAGCTGCGAAAGGCACCAGCAGGAAGCTGGCACACACCGATAGCTGAGCAAGACACTGGCTCCAGCGCATAGCTTGAACTCCTTGAATAGTTTGTCACGGGCGCTATGCCCTGAATTAGGCCATCAGTATATGACGGAAGTGTCGGATTAGGCAGCCCGAAGGAAACTTCCCTCGGAAAATGTACAAATTCCCTACAACTACAATAGCGTGTCATCTACTTGTCATCGGGCTTCGATAGCGTCACAGCTATTTTCAGGGACGTCGAAATGCCCCACGCCGAAACCCTTGCCGACATTCCCCCGCCGCTGACTGCCGTACTGTTTGGCCTGAGTGGCTGCCTGGTGGATTTCGGTTCCCTGGCTCGCTCCGACACCGTTCCCGACAGCGAGGCACAGGCGACTCCCGGCGCGCTGAAGATCTTGCAATACCTGGAAGCACAAGGCATTCCCTGTGCCTGGCTCGACGAACTGCCTCCCAACGTGACCCGCGCGCTGGCTGGCGAACTGCCGAGTTGGATCAAGGCCGCTACCCCCGCCAGCATTCGCTGGCCAGCCCCCCACGCCTGCTGGCAAGCCCTGATGGAGCTCAATATCGAGCAGTTGGAAGGCTGTGTGCTGGTCAGCGGTGAACCGCGATTGTTGCAATCAGGATTGAATGCCGGGCTCTGGACGATCGGCCTGGCGTCATGCGGTTCTTTATGCGGACTCTCGCCTAACCAATGGCAGGCGCTGAGCGAACAGCAGCGCGAATACAAAAGAGGCAAGGCAACCGTCGCGCTGTACGGACTGGGTGTGCATTCGGTGATCGATCATCTGGGCGAACTGGGCACCTGCCTGGACGATATCAACCTGCGTCGGCTCAAGGGCGAAAAACCCTGATCAAGATCATGCACAGTGCGGGCGACTGGATTAATCTACAGGTCAGTCCATAGACCTTTATCGTCACGCTGCGGTCTATGCCAATGCCTATCGATAAAAGGAACAACGCCATGCCTGCCCGCGAAAAACTGCAAGAACAGGTCAATATTCTGCGCGAGCAACTGGAACAGGACCCACCGCTGCCGCTTGAAAAACGTCAAGCACTTGAAGCTTTGCTCGCCAAGTTTGAATTGCAGCTCGAGCTGGAACCTGCCACTCAGCCACCGAGCATCAGCGACGATGTGAACCGGGCGGTGGAAGGCTTCGAACTGGACCACCCGGGCATTGCCGCCACCTTGCGCAATATTGTCGTGACCCTGGGCAATATCGGGATCTAACGCAAACCCAAGCCCAACACAAAGTCAAAATGTGGGAGCGGGCTTGCTCGCGAATGCGCAGTGTCAGTCAAAGATATTGTGACTGATCCACCGCATTCGCGAGCAAGCCCGCTCCCACTTTTGATTTGGATGAAGGCTACTGACGAACCAGACGCTGGTTCTGGAAGACCCTATCCTCAGTGCTACGATACGGATTGATATCCAACCCGCCCCGGCGCACATACCGCGCATACACCGTCAGCCTCGAAGGTTTCAGCAAGCGCTGCAAATCGAGAAAGATCCGCTCCACACACTGTTCATGAAAGTCCGAGTGCTGGCGAAAGCTCACCAGGTACTCCAGCAAACTCGCATGATCCAGGGCTGCCCCCCGATACTCCACCACCACGCTGCCCCAGTCCGGCTGGCTGGTTACCGGGCAGTTGGATTTGAGCAGATGGCTGTGCACGCTCTCCTCCACCACACGTGAATCATCGCAACGCAGCAGCTCCGGACGCGGCTGCTCATAGTTGCTGACGCTGATATCCAAGTCGTCGATGCACACGCCCGGCAGGGCAACCACGCCCTCGCCTTCCACATCGCCCAGACTGCGGATGCGCACGCCCACCGGCTTGCCGGCCGCCGCGCTCAGGTCGGTACGCAAGGTCGTCTCAAGGCTTTGCACATCGGCAAAGGGCGTCTGGTTCAGCGAGTTGAGGTACAGCTTGAAGGACTTCGACTCAATGATGTTCGGCGAATCAGCCGCAATGCTGAACTCGCCGATAGCCACCACCGGTTTGCCAGACGGCAGCAGCCAGGACAATTCGAAGCAATTCCAGAAGTCCACGCCTTTATACGGCAGTGTCTCGGCAGTCAGGCCAAGTTCGGCCCATTTGGCCGCGCGCGGTATCGGGAACAGCAAGGATGGGGTGTAAGTAGAGATGTATTCACTGGACTTGCCCAGCGGCGAATGTTCGGCTGCGGGATGCATGGCGGAAACCTGACTAGATAAACCCCGCCAGTCTACCAGCCTTTGCCCCCGCCTTTGCGTGCCAACTGCTCACTGGCTGACGTTCAGCTTGCCAACCATGCCGGCTTGATAGTGCCCCGGGATATTGCAGGCAAACTCCAAAGCGCCGGCCTTACTGAATGTCCAGGTCAATTCCGCGGTTTTGCCCGGTTCCACCAGCACACTGTTGGGATCGTCATGCTGCATGCCCGGCATGTCGGTGTGCCCCATCGCACTGTGGTCCATCTGGCCCATGCCGGTCGCGGTCAACATGCCACTGGCCTGCATCTTGAGCATTTCTTTCTGGTGATCCGCATGCATCGTTGCGTCGCCCAGATTGAATTCATGGAGTAACCGGCCTTTATTGACCAACACAAAGCGCACGGTTTCACCGGCCTTGACGTCAAGGGACTTGGGAGAAAAGGCAATATCCTCAAGCAGCACTTGCACCGTACGCGTGGCCTGGGCCGCCGGCGCCGCCTCACCAAAAGCGAAAGCATGCCCGCCCGCAGCCAGCGCCGGGGCGCTCAACACCAGCAGACAACCCGCCAACCACCAAGACTTGCGCAAAAACATGTTGATCCTCCAAAGGTATGGGACTCGCCTGTGGGAAACTCTAATGATGCGCCGCTGCCAGTCAGCTGACTGCTAGATTACAACTTTGTCAGGTTGCGCCTGCGCCACGGCGCGCAAGGTATAAAGCCGCAGTTACCCGTTACCACGAGCCACCCATGAAACTATTGATCGTCGAAGACCAACCGAAAACCGGCCAATACCTGCGCCAGGGACTGGCCGAAGCCGGGTTCAACACCGAACTGGTGGCCGATGGCACGACCGGTCAACATAGGGCGCTGACCGGTGACTATGACCTGTTGATCCTTGATGTGATGCTGCCGGGCCGCGACGGCTGGCAAATCCTCCAGGCGGTGCGGAATGCAGGCCTGGAGATCCCGGTACTGTTCCTCACCGCGCGGGACGCGGTGGAAGATCGCGTTCATGGCCTGGAGCTGGGAGCCGACGATTATCTGGTCAAGCCGTTTGCGTTTTCCGAACTGCTGGCCCGCGTCCGCAGCCTGTTGCGTCGTGGCAGCAGCGGGCCACAAGACACCAGCCTGCAACTGGCTGACCTGCGCCTGGACTTGATCCGTCGCCGGGTCGAGCGCGGCAACCAGCGCATCGATCTCACGGCCAAGGAGTTTGCCCTGCTGGAACTGCTCCTGCGCCGCCAGGGTGAAGTACTGCCCAAGTCGTTGATCGCCTCCCAAGTCTGGGACATGAACTTCGACAGCGACACCAACATCATCGAAGTCGCGATCCGCCGCCTGCGTCTGAAAGTCGATGATGGCTACCCCAACAAATTGATCCACACCGTACGCGGCATGGGCTACGTACTGGAGGAGCGGTTCAGTTGATCACGCGATTGTCTTTGGCCAGCCGCCTGGCCTTGTTGTTTGCCGCCTGCACCGCCGTGGTCTCGCTACTCGCGGGCGTGTTGTTCAACCAAGCCAGTGAGAAGCACTTCATCGAGCTGGACCAGCAACTGCTCGACAGCAAACTGATGGCCCTGCGCAGTGCCTTGCAAGGTGCCGATACGCCGGCGTTATTTGCCCAACGCGAACCGCAACTGCGCGAAGAGCTGCAGCGCCAGCCCGACCTGACCCTGCGGGTCACCGCCAGGGATGGCCTGCGCTGGCTCGACGGCGCGCCGGACCTTACATTGCCCCAGGCGCCCGGCCTGCACAGCCTGCAAAACGCCGGGACCGATTACCGACTGTATAACGTGCCGCTCACGGCCGGTGACGTTAACTCGCCACACCTGACGCTGATGCTCGACATCACCCACCACCAACACTTCCTGCAGCGTATGCAGCACCTGATCTGGCTGACCGTCGGCCTCTCGGCCCTGGCCACCGCGCTGCTGGGTGCCTGGGCCGCGCGCAGTGGCCTGCGCCCTTTGCGCCGGATGAGCGAAGTGGCCGCCGGCGTGTCCGCACACTCCCTGACCCAACGCCTGCCCCAAGAGCAAATGCCCGCGGAACTCGCGGAATTGGCCCACGCCTTCAACGCCATGTTTGGCCGCCTGGATGACGCCTTCCAGCGCCTCTCGGCGTTTTCCGCCGACATCGCCCATGAACTGCGCACACCGTTGTCGAACCTGTTGACCCACACCCAGGTCATCCTCACCCAGCCGCGGCCGCTGGAGGATTACCGCGAGGCGTTGCACAGTAATCTGGAAGAACTGCAATGGATGGCGCAGTTGGTGAATGACATGCTGTACCTGGCCAAGGCCGATCATGGGTTGTTGACCCCCAAGCGTGACCCACTGGCGCTGGCGGATGAAGCCGACGCACTGCTTGAATTTTTTGCGCCCTTGGCGGAAGACAGCCAGGTCAGCCTGCTGCGCGAAGGCACGGGACACGCTACGGGTGACCGCAGCATGTTGCGCCGCGCCCTGTCCAACCTGCTGGATAACGCACTGCGGTTCACGCCACAGGGTGGCAAGGTCAGTATGCGGATCGCCGAGGGAGCCCAGGGTGTGCAACTGACGGTGGAAAACACCGGGGACGGTATTCCCGAAGCGTCGCTGCCGAGGTTGTTTGATCGCTTTTACCGCGCGGACCCGGCGCGCCGTGAAGGCAGCAGTGAACATGCCGGGCTGGGGTTGGCAATCACTCAGTCGATTGTGCGGGCGCACGGTGGACGGATCTGGTGCGAGTCGGGGATGGGCTGGACCCGGTTTGTGATTGAGTTGCCGCTGGCGGAGTGAGGCTGGCGGTGCGGGCCCCTTCGCGAGCAAGCCCGCTCCCACATTCGACCGTATTCCAAAGGGTGTACGCGGACAACTGTGGGAGCGGGCTTGCTCGCGATAGCGGTCTTAAAGACTACGAATACCTGAGCGCATGCGCCGGTTCAATCTTCGCCGCCCGGTACGCCGGATAAATCGTCGCCAAGAAGCTCAACACAAACCCGGCACTGCAAATCAGCAGCACATCCCCGCCCTGCAACTCGGAAGGCAGGTTGCTGACGAAATACACGTCCGAGCTGAAGATATGCTGCCCGGTGACACGCTCCATCCAGCCCACCAGCTCACTGACATTCAGCGCGGCGATCACCCCCAGAACGCCACCAATCAAAGTGCCGACAATCCCGATCACCGTGCCCTGGACCATGAAGATCGCCATGATCTGGCGCGGCGTGGCACCGATCGTGCGCAGGATCGCGATGTCCGCGCCCTTGTCGTTCACCACCATGATCAGTGTGGCGATGATATTGAACGCGGCAACGGCGACGATCATCAGCAGCAGCAAGCCGATCATGGTCTTTTCCATTTTCATCGCACTGAACAGGCTGCCCTGGGTGTGCGTCCAGTCGTCCGCCTTGTAGGCGGCGCCCAGGCTGCTGGCGATGTCCGTCGAGACCTTGGGGGCCGCGTACAGATCCTTCACCGCCAGGCGCACGCTTTGCACCTGATTCGGCTGCCAGTGCTGCATCTGCGCGGCGTCGGCCACGTGGATCAGCGCCATCGAACCATCCAGCTCGGCACCGACCTTGAACACACCCACTACATTCAAGCGCTGCATGCGCGGCGTGATGCCGCCCGGCGCGCTGCTGATTTCCGGAACGATCAACGTCAGTTTGTCCCCGACATCCAAGCGGAAGCGACGGGCCGTGATCTCCCCGATCACCACGCCGAACTCGCCGGGTTTCAAATCGTCCAGTTTGCCCTGGACGATATGCTGCGCCACGATCGACACCTTGCCTTCCTGGGCCGGGTCGACGCCACTGATCTCGATCGGCTGCATCGCGCCCTTGTAGGAGAACATGCCGTCCATTTGAGTGAACGGTACGGCGGCGGTCACTTCGGGATTTTTCAGCGCGGCGGCGGCGACTGGCTGCCAATCATCGATCGGCTTGACGCCGACGATGGTGGCGTGAGGCACCATGCCGAGAATGCGTGAACTCATTTCACGCTGGAAGCCGTTCATCACCGACAACACCACGATCATCGCCAGCACGCCCAGGGCGAGGCCGATCATCGAGGTCATCGAGATAAACGAGACAAAACGGTTACGGCGCTTGGCGCGGGTATAGCGCGTGCCGATGAAAATCGATAACGGTCTGAACATTCGCGGGCACCGTTGGAAAAATGGAAAACCCGGCGTCAGGCGCCGGGCTTGAAACAGCTCAGATGGCGACCAGATGACCTTCCTGCAGGTGCAGCACGCGGTCCATCTGCCGGGCCATGCTCATATCATGGGTCACCACCAGGAACGCGGTGCGCATCTGGGTGCTCAGTTCCAGCATCAAGTCCTTGATGCCCTGGGCGGTATGGGAGTCGAGGTTGCCGGTGGGCTCGTCGAGCATCACCAGGCCTGGATTGTTGACCAGGGCGCGGGCAATCGCGACACGCTGGCGTTCGCCGCCGGACAGCTCGGCCGGCTTGTGCTCCAGACGATGGCCGAGACCGACCCGCTCCAGCAACGCCGTGGCACGTTGACGAGCCTCGGGAATCGCGGTCTTGCCGATCAACAGCGGCATGCAGACGTTTTCCAGCGCCGTGAACTCCGGCAACAGGTGGTGGAACTGGTAGACGAAGCCCAGGGAACGATTGCGCAACTGGCCGCGCGCGCGCTCGTTCAAGGCCGACAGCTCTTCACCGGCCAGCCAGACACTGCCCTGGGACGGCGTATCGAGGCCACCCAACAGGTTCAGCAAGGTGCTTTTGCCGGAACCGGAGCTGCCGACGATGGCGACGCGCTCGCCCGGATGCAGTTCCAGTTGCAGGTTGGAAAGCACCACCACGGATTCCGGGCCTTCCTCGTAGGATTTGCCCAGGTTGCGGCAGCTCAGGATTGCTTTTTCACTCATGCCCGATTCACTCATAACGTAAAGCCTGCGCTGGCTGGGTACGTGCCGCGCGCCAGGCTGGATACAGGGTGGCAAGGAAACTCAGGAGCAACGCGGCGCCGCCGACCATCAACACATCCTGGCTCTGGACCTGGGACGGCAAGTAGTCGATGAAATAGACATCTGCGTTGAGAAACTTGTGGCCGATCAGGGTTTCGAGGCCGGCGATCGCCGCACTGACGTTCAGCGCCGCCAAAATCCCCACGGCGGTGCCGATCAGGGTACCGACCACACCAATCACCGTGCCCTGCACCATGAAGATCGCCATGATCTGTCCCGGAGTGGCACCCAGGGTCCGCAGGATCGCGATATCGCCCTTCTTGTCATTCACCACCATCACCAGCGTGGAGATGATGTTGAACGCGGCAACAGCCACGATCAGCAGCAATAACAGGCCGATCATGGCTTTTTCCATGCGGATCGCCTGGTACAGGTTGCCGTGGGTGCGGGTCCAGTCGCGGGCGTAATACTCGTTTTCACCCAGATGCCGGGCGATTTCCCACGAAGTACGCGGTGCATCGAACAGGTCATTGAATTTAAGGCGCAGGCCTTGCACCTGATCCGGCTTCCAGCGGTGCAGACGGGCCAGGTCGGTGAGGTTGGTCAGGCCGAGGAAGCCGTCAATCTCGCCCGCCCCGACATGAAAAATACCCACCACCGTGAAGCGCTTCATGCGCGGAAACATGCCGGCCGGGGTCACGGTGACTTCCGGGGCGACAAAGGTCAGCTTGTCGCCGATGCCCACGCCCAGCTTGGCCGCGGCCCGGTCGCCAATGACGATGCCGAAGCTGCCGGGCGACAACTCGTCCAGCTTGCCCTGCTGCATGAACTGGTCAATGATCGAAACCTTGCGCTCCTGCACCGGATCGATGGCGTTGAGCAGGACTTTCTGCACCTTGCCGTCGTGGGTCAACAGTCCCTGCATCTGGGTGAACGGCGCGACCGCCAGGACCTTGGGGTTCTGCTTGACCTTGTCGGCCAGGCCTTGCCAGTCGCTGAGCGGTTCGCCGGACTCGATGGTCGCGTGGGGCACCATGCCCAGCACGCGGGTGCGCATCTCATGATCGAAGCCGTTCATCACCGAAAGCACCACGATCATCACGACTACGCCCAGGGCGAGTCCGATCATCGAAGTCAAGGAAATGAACGACACAAAATGATTGCGACGCTTTGCACGGGTATAACGCGTGCCGATAAATACGAAGAGAGGTCTGAACATGTCGGGGCTTGTTCGGAGGAAAAGAAGACGTCCCTGTGGCGGGGTCTGGTAAGCAGCTTTACACTCAGACCATTACCGCTACCCGGGGTTCGCCATGACGACATTAGATGAAGAAGATCGCCGCGAATACTACCGTATCGAGGACATGATCGCACTCCAAATCAGCAGCCTGTCTGCGGCGCAAGCCAGGGGCAAGGAAGTGTTGCTGGATGAGTCTCCACTATTCAACCTGCTCAGTGAATTGCACCTGAGTGAATTTGAGTCCCAGCACCTGTTGCGCCAGCTCGGCGAGCGCGACCGTACCCTCGCCGCCCTCCTCAAAGTGCAGAACAAGCGCATGGACCTGCTCGGCCAGGTCATGGCGCACAGCCTCGTGGGCGAGATCGGCGCGCCGCAGCCGGTGATCATTTCCGAAGGCGGTATCGACTTCCAGTACCCCACGAGGCTGCTGCCCGACAGTCACCTGGCGGTCAAACTGGTGCTGATGCCCCAGGCGCTGGGCCTGTTGTTGCGGGCCCGGGTCACGCATTGCGAGCCGAAGGGCGACGGTTTTGACGTCGGCACTGAATTTGAATCCATGACTGATGCCCAACGCCAACTGCTGGCGCGCTACATTTTGCAGAAACAGGCCCAGGAACGACGCCTGGCCCTGGAACAAAGCGACGGCCAGGACACCTGAATCCGTATTTATCCAGCCAGAACACCTGGCGCAAGGAGCAACTGTGACACTGATTTATGGCCACCGCGGCGCCAAAGGCGAAGCACCGGAAAACACCCTGACCAGCTTCCAGCAGTGTCTCAAGCATGGCGTACGCCGCTGCGAGCTGGACTTGCACCTGTCGATGGACGGCGAACTGATGGTCATCCACGACCCGACCCTCAAGCGCACCGCCGATCGGCGCGGCAAGGTGGTGGAATATTCCGCCGCCGACCTGGTGAAGATGGACGCCCGCGCCGGCGGCCCTGGCTGGGTCACGCGCTGCCCGATCCCGCGCCTGGAAGAACTGTTCGAACAGTGCGACTTCGATCACTGGCAGCTGGAAGTCAAAAGCGCTTCACGCACCCGCGCGGCGACCACCGTGTTGGCGATTCGCGAAATGGCCGTGCGGTTCGGCATCATGGACAAGGTGACAGTCACCTCCAGCTCGCGGGAAGTACTGAAAGCCGCGCTGGAATTGACGCCGGACCTGTCACGGGGATTGGTGGCGGAATACGCCTGGCTCGACCCGCTGAAGGTCGCGCAAAACTATGGCTGTGAGATTCTGGCGCTGAACTGGACGCTATGCACCCCTGAGCGCTTGGCCAAGGCCCAGCGCCAGGGTCTGCACGTGTCCGTGTGGACAGTCAACGAACCTGCGCTGATGCGCAGGCTCGCCGACTTCGGCGTAGATAGCCTGATTACAGACTTTCCCGGTTTGGCCACTGCCACCCTCGGGAATTACTGAAATCGGTCTCCCCGGCCGGCTCAGGCCACCGGCCGGAGCCGCTCAAAAAAGCCGGTTGAGGCCGTCGTAGGCCGCTACCCGATAGGCTTCAGCCATGGTCGGGTAGTTGAACGTGGTGTTGACGAAATACTTGAGGGTATTTTGTTCACCCGGCTGGTTCATGATGGCCTGGCCGATGTGTACGATCTCCGACGCCTGGTAGCCGAAGCAATGCACGCCGAGGACTTCCAGGGTCTCGCGGTGAAACAGGATCTTCAGCATGCCTTGCGGCTCGCCGGCGATCTGTGCACGCGCCATGCTCTTGAAGAACGCCTTGCCCACCTCGTAAGGCACCTTGGCCTTGGTCAGCTCGTTCTCGTTCTTGCCGATGGAGCTGATCTCGGGAATCGTGTAGATCCCGGTCGGCACATCATTCACATAACGCCAGCTGCCATTGTCGACGATGCTGCCAGCGGCCGAACGCCCTTGGTCATGCGCGGCACTGGCCAGGCTCGGCCAGCCGATCACGTCACCGGCGCCATAGATATTGGTGACACAGGTGCGGTAGTTCTCATCGACTTCGATCTGGCCACGGCTATTGACCTTGACCCCGATGTTTTCCATGCCCAGCTTGTCGGTGTTGCCGGTACGCCCGTTACACCAGAGCAAGGCATCGGCCTTGATTTTCTTGCCGGACTTGAGGTGCAGGATCACGCCGTTGTCCAGGCCTTCAACGCGGTCGTATTCCTCGTTGTGGCGCACGGTGATGTTGTTGTTGCTGAAGTGGTAGCTCAACGCCTGGGAGATTTCCGAGTCGAGGAAGCTCAACAGTTGATCGCGGTTGTCCACCAACTCAACCAATACCCCCAGGCCGCTGAAGATCGAGGCGTATTCACAGCCAATCACGCCGGCGCCGTAGATGATCAGTTTGCGCGGGGTGTGGCCCAGGCTGAGGATGGTGTCGCTATCGTAGATACGCGGGTGGTGGAAATCGATATCCGCCGGGCGATACGGGCGCGAGCCGGTGGCGATGATGATGTGCTTGGCTACCAGCTTCTCGACCACGCCATTGGCGCAGACCACTTCGACGGTTTGCTCGTCGGCAAAGCTGCCGGTACCGAAAAACAGGTCGACACGGTTACGGGCGTAATAGCCGGTACGCGAAGCGACTTGCTTGGAAATGACTTTCTCGGCGCTTTTCAACACATCCGGAAAGGAAAACCAGCGCGGCTCACCGATCGCCCGGAACATCGGGTTGGTGTTGAACTGCATGATCTGGCGCACCGAGTGACGCAAGGCCTTGGACGGGATGGTGCCCAGGTGGGTGCAGTTACCGCCGACCTGACGACGGCTATCGACCATCGCCACCTTGCGCCCAGCTTTGGCGGCGTTCATCGCCGCACCTTCTCCAGCCGGGCCGGAACCCAGTACCACTACGTCGTAGTTGTAGACAGCCATGCGTACTCCTCAGAACAGGCCAGTGCGCACGGTTGGGCGCCTGGCTAAATCATGCCGCGGCCAGCGGTCATGAAGGATCAAATAGGCTCATGTGTGTGAGCCGGGGCACAGTCTATAGAACGCTTAACGCCGCGCACATTAACCCTTGGTCGCGTCGTAGGCCAGTTTTGCCTTTACTACATGGCAATTGTTACGGGCTGGACATTGTCAGTTGCTCGAATGCCTTGTTACTGCGTGTGACGAAACCAGTCCCCTCGCGCATCACAAAAAATGCCGCGATCCGCTGTTTTTCCGCGTATTCCCAGCCTTGCCGTGGCCCGAGGATCAGCAGCAACGAGGACAAGCCATCGGCCATCAGCGCCGACGGCGCCAGCACGGTAACCGACGCCAGCGCGTGGGTAATCGGCGCCCCGGTCCGCGCATCCAGCGTGTGGGAGTAGCGACGACCATCCTGCTGGAAATAGTTGCGATAGTCACCCGAGGTAGATACAGCGAAGCCGTCCACCGCAATGATGCGCTCGGCGACTTGCTGGTCGTCACGGGGCTCCTCCAGCGCCACGCGCCACGGCGAGCCGTCAAGCTTGCGGCCAGCCGCCTTCAACTCGCCGGTGGCTTCCACCAGGTAACGTCTTATGCCCAACTGATGGAACCGTTCAGCAATCCGATCCACCGCATACCCGGCAGCGATGCTGTTGAAGTCGACTTGAACCGCCGCCTCCTTGCACAGCCGGTCACCTTCGATACGCACATGCTGGTGACCAACGCGCTGGCGTGCCGCAGCCAGCATCGCCGGATCCGGGACGTTTACTGCGCGCGCCTGGGGACCGAAGCCCCACAGGTTGAGCAAGGGCTCGACCGTCAGATCAAAAGCGCCGCCACTGGCCTGGGATAACTGCTCGCCAGCGCGTACCAGTCGCAGGACCGCCTCGGGCATCGGCTGGCAGCTATTGGCTGGCAGGTCGTTGAAACGTTCGATGTCGGAGTCGCTGCGATAGGTCGACAACTGCCTGTCGACCTCATCGAGAATCGCCTCTACCTGCGGCTGGACATCGCCAGGCGCGGGCCCTCCAGGTGTGCGAATGTACTTGATCGAGTATGTGCTCCCCATCGTCGGACCGGCAAAGCTCTCCAGACTCTCGCCACTCCCGCACCCCGCCAGCATCACCAGCGCCCAGCAAAGCGCTACATATCGCAGGTCAACCATAGGAAACGCAACCTTATCGCCGTGGGAAATTGACTGAAGCCGTACTCAAACACGTTTCCAGGCCCCACCATTATGTGGCATGTCGTCGCGATTGCTCAGGGCAAGCGAACCGATCAACCCGCAGACACGAAAAAGCCCCGAACCAGTCGGTAATACTGTTCAATCAAGAAAGTCGCGTGCCGAACACCATCCTGTGGCGAGGGGGCTAGTCCCCCGCTGGGCTGCGCAGCAGCCCCAAAAAGGCCTCCCCGTTCGTTCATTCAAATCGGGATGGCAGCTTTGAGGGCTGCTGCGCAGCCCAACGGGGGACTAGCCCCCTCGCCACAAAGGCGGTATCAGGCGCATCACATGCTTAACTGAACAGCATTGCCGAACTGTCAGGGCTTTTTCTTTGACGGCTGACGCTTAGCGCGGGAATGCTGGCGGGTTGACCCCAGCCATATCTTCCATCACGCGCACAACCTGGCAGCTGTAGCCGAACTCGTTGTCGTACCAGACGTACAGGACAACGCGGTTGTCCTGGCAGATGGTCGCTTCCGCGTCCACCACACCGGCGTGGCGCGAGCCAACGAAGTCGGTGGACACCACTTCCTGCGAGTTGACGTAGTCGATTTGCTTGTGCAGATCGGAGTGCAGCGCCATGTAGCGCAGGTACTCGTTCATCTCTTCACGGGTGGCGGCTTTCTCAAGGTTGAGGTTGAGAATCGCCATCGACACGTTAGGCGTCGGCACGCGGATCGCGTTACCGGTCAGTTTGCCGGCCAGTTCCGGCAAGGCCTTGGCGGCAGCGGTGGCCGCACCGGTCTCGGTGATGACCATGTTCAACGCGGCGCTACGACCACGACGATCGCCCTTGTGGAAGTTGTCGATCAGGTTCTGGTCGTTGGTGTACGAGTGAACGGTTTCGACGTGACCGTTGACGATGCCGAACTTGTCATTCACAGCCTTGAGCACCGGCACGATGGCGTTGGTGGTGCAGGAAGCGGCAGACACGATCTTGTCGTCAGCGGTGATTTCAGCGTGGTTGATGCCGTGAACGATGTTCTTCAGCTTGCCCTTGCCGGGCGCGGTCAACACGACGCGATCGACACCCGGGCAGGCCAGGTGCTGGCCCAGGCCGTCGGCGTCACGCCATACGCCGGTGTTGTCCACCAACAGCGCGTTCTGGATGCCGTACTGGGTGTAGTCCACCTCGGTCGGGTTCTTCGCGTAGATCACCTGGATCAGGTTACCGTTGGCGGTGATGGTGCTGTTTGCTTCGTCGATGGTGATGGTGCCATTGAACGAACCGTGCACCGAGTCACGACGCAGCAGGCTGGCGCGCTTGGTCAGGTCATTCTCGGCGCCTTTGCGCACGACAATGGCACGCAGGCGCAGGCCATCGCCGCCACCGGTTTTCTCGATCAGGATGCGCGCCAGCAAACGGCCGATACGCCCGAAGCCGTACAACACGACGTCGGTGCCTTTGCGAGCGACCGCACTTTGCTGACCGACGATATCGGCCATTTCCTCACGGACGAACTGCTCGGCGGTACGGCCGTTGCCCTGAGCCTTGAATTTGACGGCCAACTTGCCCAGATCCACCGACGCCGCGCCGAGCTTGAGCTCGCTCATGGCTTTCAGCAGAGGGAATGTTTCGTGGACGGAGAGTTCGACATCGTCGGACTGACGGTGGCGAGCAAAGCGATGAGCCTTGAGAATCGCGATGACTGACTGGTTGATCAGGCTGCGGCCATAGATCGAGCTAACCACATTGTTATTGCGGTATAGCTGACCGATAAGCGGAATCATCGCTTCTGCGAGTGCTTCACGGTCGATCCATTCACCAAGACACTGGTCGGGCTTCTGAGTCACGGGAACCTTCCACATGTAGGGGCTGAAAAAAGGGGCTACATTATGCCGTCCGAGTCTGCGCGGGGCAATGCGCGCCCAGCAACAAAACCACTTGCAAAAAATTTTCACCGCGCCAGAGCCCAGTAAATACGCGGCTTGCAGAACAGCCTTCAGGAAAAGCCCGGGGCGCGTTGTCCGTAACCCTCCGAAATATACGTGCATTTCGGCACTACATATTGAGTCAAAACCCGGCATTGTTTGTCATAGCCACTACATTTCCCACAAACCGCATTAGACACAGTCAGCAACTGACAGGCGGCACTCCGGGCCGTTACAATTACCGACTTTGTCGCAACGCTGGAGCTCAACCGTCCGTGCCCGTCCTGCGTCTACCGCTACTCCCTGCCGAGGCAGGTAAACAGCATTGGGGCAACTTGCCCGGTGCCGCCTTGAGCCTGGCTATTGCCGAGGCTGCCAGCGCAGCCAAGCGCTTTACCCTGCTGCTGACCGCCGACAGCCAAAGCGCTGAACGGCTGGAGCAGGAGCTGAGCTTCTTCGCCCCCGATTTGCCGGTGCTGCATTTCCCGGACTGGGAAACCCTGCCCTACGATCTGTTCTCGCCGCATCAGGACATCATTTCCCAGCGTATCGCCAGCCTGTACCGCTTGCCGGAACTGGCCCACGGCGTGCTGGTGGTGCCAATCACCACCGCCCTGCACCGCCTGGCGCCGACCAAGTTCCTGCTGGGCAGCAGCCTGGTGCTGGACATCGGCCAGAAGCTCGACGTCGAACAGATGCGCACGCGCCTCGAGGCCAGCGGCTACCGCTGTGTCGACACGGTGTACGAACACGGTGAGTTTGCGGTGCGCGGGGCGCTGATCGACCTGTTTCCGATGGGCAGCAAACTGCCCTACCGGATCGACCTGTTCGATGACGAAATCGAGACCCTGCGTACGTTCGACCCGGAAAACCAACGCTCCATCGACAAGGTCGAATCGGTCAAGCTGCTGCCAGCCCGGGAATTCCCGCTGCAAAAAGACGCGGTCACCCGCTTCAAGGCACGCTTTCGCGAGCGCTTCGACGTGGATTTCCGGCGCTGCCCGATCTTTCAAGACCTGAGCAGCGGGATTACTCCGGCGGGTATCGAGTATTACCTGCCGTTGTTCTTCGATGAAACCTCGACCCTGTTCGATTACCTGCCACAGGACACACAAGTGTTCTCCCTGCCGGGTATCGAACAGGCAGCGGAGAACTTCTGGAACGATGTACGTAATCGCTATGAAGAGCGGCGCGTCGATCCATCCCGTCCTTTATTGCCACCGGCCGAGTTGTTCCTGCCGGTGGAAGACTGTTTCGCCCGCCTGAAAAGCTGGCCGCGTGTAGTCGCCAGCCAGCAGGACGTGGAAACCGGCGTCGGCCGCGAGCGCTTCCCCGCGCAAGCGCTGCCAGACCTGGCAATCCAGGCCAAGGCCAACCAGCCCCTGGAAGCGCTCTCCAACTTCCTCGGCGACTTTCCCGGCCGTGTGCTGTTCACTGCCGAATCCGCCGGTCGCCGCGAAGTGCTGCTGGAGCTGTTGGAGCGCCTGAAACTGCGGCCGAAAACCGTCGACAGCTGGCCGGACTTTGTCGCCGGCAAGGACCGCCTGGCGATCACCATCGCACCGCTCGACGAAGGCCTGCAACTGGATGACCCAGCCCTGGCGCTGATTGCCGAAAGCCCGCTGTTCGGGCAACGCGTGATGCAGCGCAGGCGTCGGGAAAAACGCGCCGACGTCAATAACGACGCCGTGATCAAGAACCTCACCGAGCTGCGCGAAGGCGCGCCGGTGGTGCATATCGACCACGGTGTCGGGCGCTACCTGGGCCTGGCGACGCTGGAAATCGATAACCAGGCCGCCGAATTCCTCACCATGGAATACGCCGAGGGGGCCAAGCTCTACGTGCCGGTGGCCAACCTGCACCTGATCGCCCGCTACACCGGCAGCGATGACGCCCTGGCGCCGCTGCACCGCCTCGGTTCCGAAACCTGGCAGAAAGCCAAGCGCAAGGCCGCCGAGCAAGTGCGCGACGTCGCCGCCGAACTGCTGGACATCTATGCTCGCCGCGCGGCACGCGAGGGTTACGCCTTCGCCGACCCCAAGGCCGACTACGCGACCTTCAGTGCCGGCTTCGCTTTCGAAGAAACGCCGGATCAGCAAACCACCATCGACGCCGTGCGCGCCGACATGCTGGCGCCCAAGCCGATGGACCGCCTGGTCTGCGGCGACGTCGGCTTCGGCAAAACCGAAGTGGCGATGCGCGCCGCCTTTATCGCGGTACACGGCGGTCGCCAGGTGGCGATTCTGGTCCCCACCACCCTGCTCGCCCAGCAGCACTACAACAGTTTCCGTGATCGCTTCGCCGACTGGCCGGTAACCGTCGAAGTGATGAGCCGCTTCAAGTCGACCAAGGAAGTCAACGCCGCCGTGGCCGACCTGGCGGAGGGCAAGATCGACATCGTCATCGGCACGCACAAGCTGTTGCAGGACGATGTGAAGATCAAAAACCTCGGCCTGGTGATCATCGACGAAGAACACCGCTTTGGCGTGCGCCAGAAAGAACAGCTCAAGGCCCTGCGCAGTGAGGTCGACATCCTGACCCTCACGGCCACGCCGATCCCGCGTACGCTGAACATGGCGGTGTCGGGCATGCGTGATCTGTCGATCATCGCCACGCCGCCGGCGCGGCGCCTGTCGGTGCGCACCTTCGTCATGGAGCAGAACAAAAGCACGGTCAAGGAAGCGCTGCTGCGCGAGCTGCTGCGCGGTGGCCAGGTCTATTACCTGCACAACGACGTGAAAACCATCGAGAAATGCGCCGCCGAACTGGCCGAACTGGTGCCGGAAGCGCGAATCGGCATCGGTCACGGACAGATGCGCGAGCGCGAACTCGAACAGGTGATGAGCGACTTCTACCACAAGCGCTTCAACGTACTGATTGCCTCGACCATCATCGAGACCGGTATCGACGTGCCGAGCGCCAACACCATCATCATCGAACGGGCCGACAAGTTCGGCCTGGCACAGTTGCACCAGCTACGCGGCCGGGTCGGGCGCAGCCACCACCAGGCGTATGCGTATTTGCTCACGCCGCCACGCCAGCAGATCACCTCCGACGCCGAAAAGCGCCTGGAGGCCATCGCCAACACCCAGGACCTGGGCGCGGGTTTTGTGCTGGCCACCAACGATCTGGAAATCCGTGGCGCCGGCGAACTGCTGGGAGATGGCCAGAGCGGGCAGATTCAGGCGGTCGGTTTCACGCTGTACATGGAAATGCTCGAGCGCGCGGTGAAAGCCATCCGCAAGGGTGAGCAACCCAACCTTGATCAGCCGCTGGGCGGCGGTCCGGAAATCAACCTGCGCTTGCCGGCGTTGATTCCCGAAGACTACTTGCCGGACGTTCACGCGCGACTGATCTTGTATAAACGCATCGCCTCGGCCACCGACGAAGAAGGCCTCAAGGACCTGCAGGTCGAGATGATCGACCGCTTCGGCCTGTTACCTGAGCCGACCAAGAACCTGGTGCGCCTGACGCTGCTCAAATTGCAGGCCGAACAACTGGGCATCAAGAAGGTCGACGCCGGCCCTCAAGGGGGGCGCCTCGAGTTCGAAGCACAGACGCCGGTGGACCCGCTGGTGCTGATCAAGCTGATTCAAGGCCAGCCCAATCGCTACAAGTTCGAGGGCGCTACGCTATTCAAATTCATGGTGCCGATGGAACGTGCCGAAGAACGCTTTAATACGCTGGAGGCGCTGTTTGAACGCCTCCTCCCGAAATCTGCTTGAAGGACGCCTCATGCGCCTGCTTCGTATCCTGAGTCTGTTGTTGGTGGTCATTGCACCTTCGGCGTTTGCCGACAGCCTCTATCAGGTGGAAATGATCCTGATCCGCCAGAATGCGGAACCGCTGATCAAGAGCCGCGCGGCCCCGGAAGACTGGGATGCCGGTGCACCCCGCCAGGGCAGCGAAAAGCTCAGCCCGCCACGCCTGGGCACCATCGTCGAGAAGCTTCAGGCCAGCGGCGACTACAGCGTGCTGCTGCACAAAGCCTGGGAACAGAACCTGGGGGAGCAGCCGGTCAAGGTCAGGATCACCGACGGCCAGGAGCAGTTCAGCCAGTTTCCTATCGAAGGCATACTGAGCCTGCAACTGGGGCGTTTCACCCATATTGACGCCGATTTCTGGATCAACCGGTTCGACGCCAACGGCAGCGTCATTGCCAGTGAACACCTGAGCCAGAAAGACGTACTGACCAAGAACAATCAACTCAATTACCTGGACGGCGGCCATCTGGCGCTGCTGATCAAGATCACCTCATTGACCGCAAAACCGCCCAGCGCGCCACCGCCCGACCTTCAGGACTGACACAGCGCCATGCCCGTGACATCGTCGCTGACCAAGCCCCTGGCCCCTTCGTGGGCCAATCGCTTCAAAGAGCAAAGCCTTGAGCGTGGCCGACGCTACGCCCTGGAAAACCGCGTGCGGATTGTCGAGGCCGGCGACAGCACCATCATTGCCAGTTGCGAAGGCTCGGGCGCCAATGTCTACCGCCAGACGATCGCCCTGCGCGAGTCGGCCAAAGGCACGCTGATCCTGGTAGACAGCCGCTGCACCTGCCCCGTGCATACCAATTGCAAACACATCGCGGCGGTCCTGCTCAAAGTCCAGGAAACCCTGGCCTATCCCGCCGCCGTCAAGGATGCGCAACTGCTGGAAAAGCTGCAGGCGGTACTGGATAACCGCGTGGTGCTGCCGCAAGTGCTGCTCGACGATATTCAACCAGTCCCGCGCTTATGGCTGGCGAGCATCGAGTTCAGCGCCTTCGAGCCACGCAACGGCAAAATGCAGCGTTATATCCAGCACCGGGCGGCGCTGTCTTTCAACTATCAAGGCAACTACGTCAGCGGGCATAAAAACGCCGACATCATTGTCCGCGAGGAAACCCAGAGCCTGCGGATCAAGCGTCATCCAGAAGCGGAGCAACAGTTTCGCGAGCAACTGCGACGGCTCGGCTTCAAGATCGCCACCCGCCAGAGCAAAGCCCTGCCGGAAAGTGCCGGCGAACTGTTTGAGATGGTCAACGACAGCGCCTGGCTGAACTTCACCCTCAACGCGTCACCGACGCTGCGGACCGAAGGCTGGGAGTTACAGATCGAAGAGGATTTCGGCTTCGACTTGAGCCCCGTCGAGGACTGGTACGCCAGCGTCGAAGAGGCGCCGGAGCGCGACTGGTTCGACCTTGAGCTTGGCATCATCGTCAACGGCGAACGGTTGAGCCTGCTGCCGATCCTGTTGAACCTGATGCGCTCGCACACCGAAATCCTCAACCCGGAAAAACTCGCCCGCCGCCGCGATGACGAACTGATCCTGGTGCACATTCCCGGCCTGCCCACTGGCGGCCACGGTCCGCTGCAAGTCGCATTGCCCTACGGACGCCTGAAACCGGTGCTGGCCACGCTCGGCGAGTTCTACTTGCAGGAGCCCGGCAGCACCGCCCTGCGCCTGGCCAAGGCCGACGCGATTCGCCTCAACCCGCTGGAAGACCTGCCGCTGCAATGGCAAGGTGGCGAACAGATCCGCAACTTTGCCCTGCGCCTGCGCGACATCAAGGATTTCAGCGCCGTCGCCCCCGAAGGCTTGAATGCGACCTTGCGTCCCTATCAACTGGAAGGCCTGAGCTGGATGCAGTCCTTGCGCCAGCTGGAAGTCGGCGGAATTCTTGCGGACGACATGGGCCTGGGCAAAACCCTGCAGACCCTGGCGCATATTCTCAGTGAGAAAATCGCCGGGCGCCTGGACCGACCTTGCATGGTGGTAATGCCCACCAGCCTGATCCCCAACTGGCTCGACGAAGCAGCGCACTTCACCCCACAGCTCAAGGTATTGGCGCTGTATGGCGCCGGGCGCAAGAAGCACTTCGCCGAACTGCAGAATTACGACCTGCTGCTGACCACCTACGCCTTGCTGCCCAAAGATATCGAGCCACTGGCCGCATTGCCCTTGCACGTGCTGATCCTCGACGAAGCCCAGTACATCAAGAACCCCACCAGCAAGGCCGCGCAGGCTGCCCGCGAGCTGAATGCCCGCCAGCGCCTGTGCCTGAGTGGCACGCCGCTGGAAAATCACCTGGGCGAACTCTGGTCGCTGTTCCACTTTCTGCTGCCGGGCTGGCTGGGCGACGTCAAAAGCTTCAACCGCGACTATCGCGTGCCCATCGAAAAACGCGCCAGCGAAGTGCGACTGCAACACCTTAATGGTCGGATCAAGCCATTCCTGTTGCGTCGCACCAAGGAAGAGGTGGCAACCGAACTGCCGCCCAAAACCGAAATCATCCACTGGGTCGACCTCAACGAGGCCCAGCGCGACGTGTACGAAACCATGCGTTTGGCGATGGACAAAAAAGTCCGCGACGAAATCACGCGCAAGGGCGTGGCCCGCAGCCAGATCATCATCCTGGAAGCGCTGCTCAAACTGCGACAGGTCTGTTGCGATCTGCGACTGGTCAACGACGCCACCCTGCCCCCGCGTGGCAGCAGCTCCGGCAAGCTCGACAGCTTGATGGAGATGCTCGATGAATTGTTTGCCGAAGGGCGCAGGATTCTGCTGTTTTCCCAGTTCACGTCCATGCTCGGCCTGATCGAAATCGAGCTGCAAAAACGCGCCGTGGCCTACGCGCTATTGACCGGCCAGACCCGGGATCGGCGCACGCCAGTGAAGGACTTCCAGAGCGGCAAGCTGCAGATTTTCCTGATCAGCCTGAAGGCCGGCGGCGTCGGCCTGAACCTGACGGAAGCGGACACCGTGATCCACTACGATCCCTGGTGGAACCCGGCCACGGAAAACCAGGCCACCGACCGCGCGTACCGCATTGGCCAGGAAAAGCCGGTATTCGTCTACAAGATGATTGCCCGGGGCACCGTGGAAGAAAAAATCCAGGCCCTTCAACAAGAAAAGTCAGACCTTGCGGCGGGCGTACTGGATGGTCGGACCACCGGGGATTGGAAATTGGGGAATGAGGACATCGAGGCGTTGTTTGCCCCGTTGCCGAACAAACAAGAAAAACGCTGAGGGGTCGAGCTGTATCCCGGCAATCATCCCGCAGCGCGCTCACTGGCGAGTGACTGATACACATCAACTCCACTTTGCGCAAAACGGCCTAAACTGATACTTGTCCCTCCTGACAAGGCCGTCACCCATGATCCCGATGTCCGCGTTCCACTCCATGCTCATCCCCATCCTCACGGGCATGATCCTGCTGGCCGTGGGTTTCAATTTCCGCGACAAGAACCTCGGTGTGTTCGGCATGTGGGTCGGTATGCTGCTGATCCTCGGCACAGTGATCTACAAAATCCTTGCCAAACTGGCCGATTAGACAAATGCACTCGCATTGGGCATAACGGCCTCGTACACTCGGTCAATTCGTCGTTTACAAGGTTGACCGCCGCGTGTTTTCCCGCCTGCTTGTCCTGCCGTACTACCTGTTCGCCTGCCTGCTGATGTTATTGCCGGTCGCGCCTGCGCAAGCAGTCGGCCTCCCCGGCATGCTGGGCAGTTCCAGCAAGGCCCAGCCACAAGCCGACGTTCCGTTGGGCCAATCACTGGATGAAGTGATCAAAACCCTGGAGAACGACCAGCAGCGCACGCAACTGCTGAGCGACCTGAAAAAACTCCGCGAAGCCACTCAAAAAGCCCAGCCCGCCGTTGAGCAAGGCGTACTGGGCCTTATCGGCGGCACCCTGACCAGCCTGGAACAGCAGTTCTCCGGCGCCGACAGCCCATTGGGCCGCTGGTCCGAGGAGTTCGAGCAGGCCCAGGATGAATTCGCCGCGCTGATGCTTCCCGCGGCCGAATGGCTGCCGATCATTTTTGGCTTTGCGGTGATCCTGGCCCTCTGGAGCCTGCTGGCCGCCGCGCTGATCTGGCTCAGCCATCGCGTGCGCGAGCGCTTCGGACTTCCCGAGGAGCTGCCGCAACACCCCCGGACCTGGGACATGGTGCGTTTCGCCCTGCGCAAACTGGGGCCGTGGTTGATCGCCCTGGTGATCACCGTCTACTTAAGCTATGCGCTGCCCTCGTCTTTGGGCAAATCCCTGGCCATGGTGCTGGCCTACGCGCTGGTGGTCGGCACCTGCTTCTCGGCCATCTGCGTGATCGCATTCTCGCTGCTCGACGGTCCACACCGGCATCGAGCGTTGTATATTCTGCGCCGCCAGGCCTTTCGCCCACTCTGGCTGATCGGCAGCTTCGCCGCCTTCGGCGAGGCCCTGAGCGACCCGCGCCTGGTGCAGGGCCTTGGGCCACACCTGGCGCACACAGCCGCTACCGTCGCCAACATCATGGCGGCCTTGTCCACCGGCGTTTTCATCCTGCGTTTCCGGCGGCCCATTGCGCACCTGATTCGTAACCAACCGCTGTCCCGTCGCCTGACGCGCCGGGCGTTGAGCGACACCCTCTCCGTCGTGGGTACTTTCTGGTACTTGCCGGCCCTGCTGCTGGTGGGTATTTCGCTGTTCGCCACTTTTCTTTCCGCCGGCGATACCAGCACCGCCCTGCGCCAGTCGTTGCTCTGCACGGTATTGCTGGTGTTGTGCATGGTGATCAACGGCCTGGTGCGTCGCCACTCGCTCAAGCCACAGCGAGGACTCAGACGCCATACGCTGTATTCCGAGCGCCTGAAGAGCTTTTTCTACACCCTCGCCCATTTGCTGGTCTGGACCGTCTTTATCGAGCTGGGCCTGCGTGTCTGGGGCTTGTCGCTGATTCGTTTTATCGAGGGCGACGGCCATGAAGTCGGGGTCAAGCTGCTCGGCCTCGGCGGTACGCTGCTGTTTTCCTGGCTGATCTGGATCCTTGCCGACACGGCGATCCACCACGCCCTCACCCGTTCCCGCAAGGGCGTGGCCAACGCTCGCGCGCAGACCATGATGCCGTTGATTCGCAACGTGCTGTTTGTGACGATCTTCATCATTGCGGCGATCGTCGCCCTGGCAAACATGGGCATGAACGTCACGCCACTGCTGGCCGGTGCCGGTGTGATCGGCCTGGCCATCGGTTTCGGTGCGCAATCGCTGGTGGCGGATTTGATCACGGGGCTGTTCATCATTATCGAGGATTCCCTGGCCATCGATGACTATGTCGACGTCGGCGGCCACCTCGGCACCGTGGAAGGACTGACGATCCGCACCGTGCGCCTGCGGGACATCGACGGGATCGTGCACACGATTCCGTTCAGCGAGATCAAGAGCATCAAGAACTACTCCCGAGAGTTCGGCTACGCGATTTTCCGCGTCGCGGTGCCCACCAACATGGACATCGACGACGCGATCAAGCTAATGCGCGAAGTCGGGCAGAAAATGCGCGCCGACCCGTTGCTGCGTCGCAATATCTGGTCGCCGCTGGAATTTCAGGGCGTGGAAAGCTTCGAGTCCGGCAACGCTATCCTGCGCGCCCGCTTCAAGACCGCACCGATCAAGCAGTGGGAAGTGTCGCGGGAGTTCAATCTATCCCTCAAACGGCATCTGGACGAAGCCGGGATGGATTTGGCGACGCCGCGCCTGAGCGTGCAGGTGGTGACGGCGGCGAGCGGTCCGCAGGCCGTTCAGAGCACATCCACGCCCACGTGAATGGCGTCATGCCGCCAGAACTCCAGATCACAATCGATCAGCCGTTCGTGTTGATCGTAATTGACCCGGGCAATCCGCAGCCCGGGACTGCCCACTGAGACTTTCAACGCCGCGGCCGCTTCCACTTGCAGTGAGGTCGGCACAATTTCGAAACGCACCCGCCCGTAATGCAGGTCGTACTTGCGGGCATACAGTTCGGTCATTGACTGGTTCAGATCACAGCCCAGAATCCCCGGAAAATACTGCGGGTTGAGGTAGTGCTCGACGTACAACACCAAGCGCCCGTCAATCCGCCGGCTCCTGCAAATCTGGATCACGCTGGACAGCGCCGGCAGTTGCAGCCAGGCACACACCGCTGCCGAGGCCGGTTGCAAGCGTGCCGAAATCACTTCAGTCGAGGGCACCCGGCCCTGGGCGCTGACCATCGCGTGAAAGTGACTGCGCTGCATCAAGTTGTAGGCCAGCCGGGGTGGCGAGACAAACCAGCCACGGCGCTCCTCACGGTAGATCTGGCCCTGGGCCTCCAGTTGCAACAAGGCTTCGCGCACGGTAATCCGGGTGGTACCGAACAACTCGCTGAGCTTGCGCTCGGCGGGCAGTTTGCTGGCGGCGGTCAATAAACCGTGATTGATCTGCTCTTGCAACGCCAGGCCAATGGTTGTCACCGCTTTGGTTGCCTCATCACGCATCAACGTTACCTATCTGGACTAGACCAGCACTGTTTGGGTGCGCAAGGCGCCCCTGAAATGAGCGATTGCTGGCGCATGCAAGCCTAGGCATTGCACATGACCGACAGATGACAACGCCTCCCGGCGCGCCGCCACACAACTTGCAAGACATCGGCCAAGACCATGGATTCCGGGGACGCGGCCATGGTCTACGCTTATTCGGCAATCGCCTGCCGCAAGGTGCAAAAAACGCCATCGACATGAAACTGTCATCCAGCGCGCCTAAATTGGCTCGTGTATTGCTGACCTAGACCAATACCCACCGCGCCATCAAAAAAACGCAGCGTTGAAAACGCCCAAAGGAGCTTCGGATGAAACAGCTTTTCCTGGCATCACTGTTAGGCTCGACCATTGCCATGTGCACCGCCGCCATGGCTGCTGATACCGATCTAAAAACCCTCGAAGCGGCCGCCAAGGCGGAAGGCACCGTCAACAGCGTCGGCATGCCCGATGACTGGGCCAACTGGCGGGGCACCTGGGCAGACCTGGCGTCCAAGTACGGCCTCAAGCACATCGACACCGACATGAGTTCGGCCCAGGAAATCGCCAAGTTCGCCGCGGAGAAAGACGACGCCAGCGCCGATATCGGTGACGTGGGCGCGGCCTTCGGTCCGATTGCGGTGAAACAGGGCGTGGTCCAGCCTTACAAGCCGAGCACCTGGGAGCAGATTCCGGACTGGGCGAAGGATAAAGACGGCAACTGGGCGCTGGCCTACACCGGCACCATCGCCTTCATCGTCAACAAAAAGCTGCTGCACGGCTCCGAGGTTCCAAAAACCTGGAAAGACCTGCAGACCGGTAAATACAAGGTTTCCATCGGCGACGTCAGCACCGCGGCCCAGGCCGCCAACGGTGTACTGGCCGCGGCCCTGGCCAACGGAGGCAACGAGAACAACATTCAGCCGGCACTGCTGATGTTCGCCGACATCGCCCAGCAAGGTCGCCTGTCGCTGGCCAACCCCACCATCGCCACCATGGAAAAAGGCGAAGTGGAAGTCGGCGTGGTCTGGGACTTCAATGGCCTGAGCTACAAGGCCAAGATGGCCAACCCGGATGACTACGTAGTGCTGATCCCCGCGGACGGTTCGGTGATCTCCGGCTACACCACCATCATCAACAAATACGCCAAGCACCCGAATGCGGCCAAGCTGACCCGTGAATACATCTTCAGCGACGCCGGACAGATCAACCTGGCCAAGGGCAACGCACGGCCGATTCGCGCCGAGCACCTGACCTTGCCGGCCGAGGTACAAGCCAAGCTGCTGCCGAACGAGCAGTACAAGAAGGTGACGCCGATCAAGGATGCCGACGCGTGGGAGAAGACCTCCAAGGCGCTGCCGCAGATGTGGCAGGAAACCGTCATCGTCGAAATGCCGTAAGGCATTGACCTACATTGGAATTCCGCTGGAGTTCCACTGTGGGAGCGGCTTGCTCGCGAGAGCGGACGGTCAGTTGAAGCATCTGTAACTGATCCACCGCTATCGCGAGCAAGCCCGCACACACTTTTGACCCCGTTCCTCCAAAGACATTGAATCAAGCCTATTGTTGCGGAGCCTCAGCCCCCATGAAGCACAACGTCATCCTTGTGGTGCTCGACGGTCTCAACTACGACGTTGCCCGACACGCCATGGGGCATCTCCAGGCGTATGTCGGTACCGGACGCGCAGCGCTCTACAAACTGGAATGTGAACTGCCGGCCCTGTCACGCCCGCTGTACGAATGCATCCTCACCGGCGTCCCCCCGATTGAAAGCGGCATCGTCCACAACCAGGTGACGCGCCTGTCCAACCAGCGCAGTATTTTCCATTACGCCACCGAGGCAGGCCTGGCCACTGCGGCGGCGGCCTACCATTGGGTCAGCGAGTTGTATAACCGCTCGCCATTCATCGCTGCCCGTGATCGACATACCGACGACAGGGCGCTGGCGATCCAGCAGGGTCACTTCTACTGGAGCGACCACTACCCGGACGCGCACTTGTTTGCCGACGCGGAAAGCCTGCGGCTCAAACACGCACCCGACTTTCTGCTGGTCCACCCGATGAACATCGACGACGCCGGCCACAAGCACGGTCTCGACACCCCGCAATACCGCAACAGCGCACGCTCGGCCGACATTATCCTCGCCGACTATCTGCAAGGCTGGCTCGACGCCGGTTATCAGGTACTGGTGACGGCCGACCACGGCATGAACAACGATCGCTCCCATAACGGCCTGCTGCCGGAGGAGCGTGAAGTCCCGCTGTTTGTCCTGGGCGAGGCCTTCAGCCTTGACCCCGGGGCCCGCCCCAAACAAACCGAAATCTGCGGCACCGTCTGCGCCCTGCTTGGCGTTGCCCACGACAAACCTGTCTGCCGGGAGCTGTTGAAGTGAACTCCATGACCCGTGGCAAATGGCTGGCCGCCTTGTGCCTGGTGCCCTTCGCCCTGTTCTTTATCGTGTTCCAAATCGCGCCGCTGTGCTGGGTGATGCTCAACAGCCTGCAATCGGAAGAGTTCGGCTGGGGCCTGGAGAACTTCACCCGGATCTTCAGTTCGCGGTTCTATCTGCAGGCGATCCAACACAGCCTTGAGATCAGCTTCTACTCCAGCGTGTTCGGCATCATCATTTCCATATTGGGCAGCTACTCGCTGCGCAAGGTGGATTCGCCACTGCGCAATTTCGTCAGCGCTTTCGCCAACATGACCAGCAACTTCTCCGGCGTGCCCCTGGCCTTTGCGTTCATCATCCTGCTCGGGTTCAACGGCAGCATCACCTTGATGCTCAAGCAGGCCGGGATCATTCAGGACTTCAACCTGTACTCCAAGACCGGCCTGATCATTCTGTACACCTACTTCCAGATTCCCCTCGGGGTCTTGCTGCTCTACCCGGCATTCGATGCCCTGCGCGAAGACTGGCGCGAGTCCGCCGCGCTGCTGGGTGCCAACGGCTGGCATTTCTGGCGGCATATCGGCCTGCCGGTGCTGACCCCGGCGCTGCTCGGTACCTTCGTGATTCTGCTAGCCAACGCCTTGGGCGCCTACGCCACGGTCTACGCGCTGACCACCGGCAACTTCAACGTGCTGCCGATCCGCATCGCCGCCATGGTCTCCGGCGATATTTCCCTGGACCCGAACATGGCCAGCGCCTTGGCGGTGATCCTGGTGGCGCTGATGACCGTGGTCACGGTCGTCCATCAACTGCTGCTCAAGAGGAGCTACCATGTCTCGCGCTGAAACCCGCCAGGCCGCCCTCTACCATCGGGTAGTGGTGTACCTGTTGTTTGCCATCCTGGTGCTGCCGTTGATTGGCACCCTGGTGTATTCCATCGCCAGCAGTTGGTCAGCGACGATCCTGCCGTCGGGCTTTACCTTCAAATGGTATGTGCAACTGTGGAGCGACCCGCGCTTCCTGCATGCCTTTGGCCAATCGTTGCTGGTGTGCGTCGGTGCGTTGCTCCTCTCGGTGGTGTTGATCCTGCCGCTGTTGTTTGTGGTGCACTACCACTTTCCCAGGCTCGATGCGCTGATGAATATTCTGATCCTGCTGCCCTTCGCGGTACCGCCCGTGGTGTCGTCGGTGGGGTTGCTGCAGCTGTATGGCTCGGGGCCGCTGGCGATGGTCGGTACGCCGTGGATTCTGATCGGCTGTTATTTCACCGTAGCGTTGCCGTTCATGTACCGCGCCATCACCAATAACCTGCAGGCCATCAACCTGCGTGACCTGATGGACGCCGCCCAACTGCTCGGCGCCAGTACCTGGCAGGCGGCGTTCCTGGTGGTGCTGCCGAACCTGCGCAAGGGCTTGATGGTCGCGTTGCTGCTGTCGTTCTCGTTCCTGTTCGGCGAGTTCGTGTTCGCCAATATCCTCGTCGGCACGCGCTACGAGACCTTGCAGGTCTACCTCAACAACATGCGCAACAGCAGCGGGCATTTCACCAGCGCCGTGGTCATTTCCTACTTCCTCTTTGTGCTGCTGCTCACCTGGGCCGCCAATACCTTGAACAAGGACAAAAGCCAATGAGCTTCGTCAGCGTCCAGCACCTGCAAAAAAGCTACACCGGGACTCCGGTGTTCAGTGACATCAACTGCGAGGTCGCCAAAGGCGAATTCGTCACCCTGCTGGGCCCGTCCGGCTGCGGCAAGTCCACACTGCTGCGCTGCATTGCCGGCCTGACCTCGGTAGACAGCGGCCAGATTCTGCTGGATGGCCAGGACATCGTGCCGCTGAGCCCGCAGAAACGCCATATCGGCATGGTGTTCCAGAGCTATGCGCTGTTTCCCAACATGACCGTGGAGCAGAACGTCGCCTTCGGCCTGCGCATGCAGAAAGTCAACGCCGATGACAGCCACGCGCGCGTACAGGAAGTGCTGCAACTGGTGGAACTCAAGGACCTGGCGAGCCGTTACCCGCACCAGATGTCCGGCGGCCAGTGCCAGCGCGTTGCCCTCGCCCGCTCCCTGGTGACGCGTCCGCGCCTGCTGTTGCTGGATGAGCCGCTGTCGGCGCTGGATGCGCGGATTCGCAAACACCTGCGCGAACAGATCCGCCAGATCCAGCGCGAACTGGGGTTGACGACCATTTTTGTGACCCATGACCAGGAAGAAGCCCTGACCATGTCCGACCGCATCTTCCTGATGAACCAGGGTCGGATCGTCCAGAGCGGCGACGCCGAAACCCTCTACACCGCTCCGGTGGATGCGTTTGCCGCGGGTTTTATCGGCAACTACAATCTGCTGGACGCCGAAACGGCCAGCAAGCTGCTGCAGCGCCCGGTCAGCGGACGTATCGCCATTCGCCCGGAAGCCATCGAACTCAGCCGCAGCGGCGAACTGGACGCCCTGGTGCGCAGTCACAGCCTGCTGGGCAACGTGATTCGCTACCGCGTGGAAACCCGGGGCGTCGAGCTGGTGGTGGACGTGCTCAATCGCTCGGCAGACGATTTGCACCCGGATGGCCAGCGCCTGGCACTTTCTATCGATCCTGGTGCGCTGTGTGAGGTAGCCTGAAGATGCAGCGTTTACTAAGGAAGCATGACTGATGGCATTGGTAATTTTTGATCTGGACGACACCTTGATTCACGGCGATTGCGCGAGCCTGTGGTGCGAACAGATGGGGCGTCTGGGCTGGGTCGACGCCGAATCGTTCATGCGTCGCAACGATGAGCTGATGGAGGCCTACAGTCAGGGCAAATTGGCCATGCAGGACTACATGGACTTCAGCCTCGAGCCGATGATCGGCCGCACGCCGGAAGAAATCGAACATCTGGTGGAACCGTGGGTGGAGGACATCATCGAACCGCTGATCTACAGCGACGCCACCAGGACCATCGCCCGGCACCGCGCCGAAGGCGACCGAATACTGGTGATCTCGGCATCGGGCACTCACCTGGTCAAGCCGATTGCGGCGCGGATCGGCATTGATGAAGTGCTGGCGATTGAGCTGGATGTCGCTCACGCGGTGTACAGCGGCCAGACCGTCGGGGTGCTGACGTACCGCGAAGGCAAGATCACCCGCCTGATGGAATGGCTGGCCCAGGAAGATCAGAGTCTGGAAGGCGCGTATTTCTACTCCGACTCACGCAACGACTTGCCGTTGTTGCTCAAGGTCGACCATCCGCAGGTGGTGAATCCTGATCCAGTGCTGCGCGAACATGCGCAAAAGGCCGGCTGGCCGATCCACCAGTGGACCTGACAGCCCTTTTCTGAATTGACCCCCACTCAAATGTGGGAGCGGGCTTGCTCGCGATCGCGGTGGACCAGTGCCAGGTTTGTTGGCTGACACACCGCAATCGCGAGCAAGCCCGCTCCCACACTTGATCCGGTTCAACGTGGGATCGTGGTCAGGCCAGCGTCTCGTCGATGACCAGCACCAGCTTGCCGGAAATCTGGTTAGTCGCCAATTCGGCAAAGGCCGCCTCGGCCTCCAGGATCGGGAACGTCTTGGCCAATTGCGGGCTCAAGCGCCCCTCGCTGAACAATGGCCATACCTGCTGCCCCAGATCACTCAACAGATCGGCCTTGAACTGATCGTCGCGGCTGCGCAGGGTCGAGCCCAACAACTGCACTCGCTTGGCCAGCACCTGCGCCAGGTCGAGCTGCGCCTGGCGCCCGCCCATCAAGCCGATCAACACCCAACGGCCATCCTGCGCGATCAGCTTGAGGTTCTGCGTCGCGTAATTGCCGCCTACCGGGTCGAGAATCACGTCGAACGGGCCAAAATCCCCCAGCGCTTCGATGCCCTCAGTCCGCACCACGCCGCCCTGGGCGCCGAGCCCTTCGCAATACGCCAGACGTTCCGCCGAGCCGACACTGACCCAGCACGGGCTGCCGAACGCCTTGCACAACTGGATGGCCGCAGAACCCACGCCACTCGCGCCAGCATGCAACAGCACCTTTTCTCCCGGCTTGAGCGCCGCCAGCTGGAACACGTTCAACCAGGCCGTGCTGTACACCTCGGGCAATGCCGCCGCCTCGGCCAACGATAAACCTTCCGGCACCGGCAGCACGTGACGCGCATCGACCACCACTTCTTCGGCCATGCCGCCGCCCGCCAGCAGCGCGCAAACCCGATCCCCGACCTGCCAGGAAGAACCGGCCCCGACTTCACTGATCACCCCGGAACACTCCAGGCCAAGGACGTGGCTCGCCCCGGCCGGTGGCGGATAGAGCCCCGCACGCTGTAATAAATCGGCCCGATTCAGTCCCGCTGCCGCCACGCGAATGCGAACTTGCCCTACATCACATGTAAGACTTGGCTCTTCAAGCCACTCCACATGACCTTCAACGCCTTGCAATGCTTTCACAGTGCCTCCATAGTGAGTCTGGACTGAGCCCGTTGCTGTTGCGTCGGGCTTTTTGCATTATGCGACCGGCCCTCATGGAACCGGCGACTTCAAAGACGGCCTAATATGCGTTATCAATTGCCCCCGCGTCGAATCAGCATGAAGCATTTGTTCCCCAGCACCGCCCTCGCTCTTTTCATTGGTCTCGGCTTGACGTCGATGTCGACCAATACGTTCGCAGCCAACAGCTGGGACAAACTTCAGCCTGATCGCGATGAGGTGATTGCCAGCCTTAACGTCGTCGAGCTGCTCAAGCGTCACCATTACAGCAAGCCGCCACTGGACGATGCACGTTCGGTGATCATCTATGAAAGCTACCTCAAGTTGCTGGATCCTTCGCGCAGCTACTTCCTGGCAAGCGATGTGGCCGAGTTCGACAAGTGGAAGACGCAGTTCGACGACTTCCTCAAGAGCGGCGACCTGCAGCCTGGCTTCACCATCTACAAGCGCTACCTGGACCGCGTCAAGGCGCGTCTGGACTTCGCTCTGGGTGAGCTGGACAAGGGCGTCGACAAGCTCGATTTCAACCAGAAGGAAACCTTGCTGGTGGATCGCAAGGACGCGCCGTGGCTGACCAGCACCGCCGCGCTGGATGACCTGTGGCGCAAGCGCGTCAAGGATGAAGTCCTGCGCCTGAAGATTGCCGGCAAAGAGCCCAAGGCGATCCAGGAGCTGTTGACCAAGCGCTACAAGAATCAACTCGCGCGTCTGAACCAGACCCGTGCCGAAGATATCTTTCAGGCCTACATCAACACCTTCGCAATGTCTTACGACCCGCACACCAATTATCTGTCACCGGATAACGCGGAAAATTTCGATATCAATATGAGTCTGTCGCTGGAAGGCATCGGTGCCGTCCTGCAAAGTGACAACGATCAGGTCAAGATCGTGCGCCTGGTGCCGGCAGGCCCGGCGGACAAGACCAAGCAGGTTGCACCGGCCGACAAGATCATCGGCGTGGCCCAGGGCGATAAGGAAATGGTCGACGTGGTCGGCTGGCGCCTGGACGAAGTGGTCAAGCTGATCCGCGGGCCGAAAGGCAGTGTCGTGCGCCTGGAAGTGATTCCGCACACCAACGCACCCAACGATCAGACCAGCAAAGTCGTGTCCATCACCCGTGAAGCGGTGAAGCTGGAAGACCAGGCGGTGAAGAAGTCGGTGCTCAACCTCAAGCAGGATGGCAAGGACTACAAGCTTGGAGTGATTGAAATCCCGGCGTTCTACCTGGACTTCAAGGCGTTCCGTGCCGGTGATCCGGACTACAAGAGCACCACTCGCGACGTCAAGAAATTGCTGACCGAGTTGCAGAAAGAGAAAGTCGACGGCGTGGTCATCGACCTGCGCAACAATGGCGGGGGCTCGTTGCAGGAAGCCACCGAACTGACCAGCCTGTTTATCGACAAGGGTCCGACCGTGTTGGTACGCAACGCTGACGGTCGCGTGGATGTGCTGGAAGACGAGAACCGCGGCGCCTTCTACAAAGGGCCGATGGCATTGCTGGTCAACCGTCTCTCGGCCTCGGCCTCGGAAATCTTCGCCGGTGCGATGCAGGACTATCACCGCGCGCTGATCGTCGGCGGGCAGACCTTCGGCAAAGGCACGGTGCAGACCATTCAACCGCTCAACCATGGCGAATTGAAGCTGACCCTGGCCAAGTTCTACCGGGTTTCCGGCCAGAGCACCCAGCATCAGGGCGTATTGCCGGATATCGACTTCCCGTCGCTCATCGACACCAAGGAAATCGGCGAAAGCGCGTTGCCCGAAGCCATGCCGTGGGACACCATCCGCCCGGCTATCAAGCCCGCGTCGGACCCGTTCAAACCGTATCTGGCGCAGCTCAAAAGCGACCACGATATTCGCTCAGCCAAAGATGCCGAGTTCGTGTTTATCCGCGACAAACTGGCGTTGGCCAAGAAGTTGATGGCCGAAAAAACCGTCAGTCTCAATGAAGTGGATCGTCGCGCGCAGCATACCGACATCGAAAACCAACAGCTCGCACTGGAAAACATCCGCCGCAAGGCCAAAGGTGAAGACCCGCTCAAAGAGCTGAAGAAGGAAGACGAAGATGCGTTGCCGACCGAGCCTGAAAAGACCAAGCCGGAGGATGACGCCTACCTGGCCGAGACCGGTCGGATTCTGTTGGACTACCTGAAAATCAGCAAGACGGTAGCCAAGCAGTAAATGATGGCAATTTGACGTGATCGCTGATTGGATCGTCATCAAATAGACATCATTCTGTCGTGAAATAAAGGACCGCGCGCCCCAGGCTCGCGGTCCTTTTTTTTGGCAGAGACCACCATGACTATGACCGAACAGCTGTATGCCCTGGGCTCCATCCTGGCCCAAGGCAGTTTGCACAGTCTGTTCCAACCGATTATTTCCATCTCCGAGCGGCGTATCGTCGGCTACGAAGCGCTCAGTCGCGGTCCGTCCAACAGCGCCCTGCACTCGCCTCTCGTACTGTTTTCAGTGGCCCGGCACGCCGGACGTCTCAATGAGCTGGAAATGGCTTGCCGTCACAGCGCGTGTCGACGGTTCAGCGAGCAAAAGCTGCCGGGCAAACTGTTTATCAATGTCTCGCCGGAATCGTTACTGGAGACCGCCCATCAACCCGGACGAACCCTGCAAATGCTGCATGACGTCGGGATCGCCCCCAATCAGGTAGTGATCGAACTCACCGAGCAGAGTCCGACCGACGACTTTCAACTGCTGCAAACCGCGCTCCATCACTACCGTGCCATGGGTTTTTCGATTGCCCTGGATGACTTGGGCGCGGGCTATTCCAGCCTGCGACTGTGGTCCGAGCTGCGCCCGGATTACGTGAAAATCGACCGACACTTTATCGACGGCATTCATCAGGACGCGCTGAAACGCGAGTTCGTCGGTTCAATCCTGCAAATCGCCCGGGCATCCCGCGCCCAGGTGATTGCCGAAGGCATCGAGTTGCAGGAGGAACTGGCGGTGCTGACGGAAATGGGTGTCGACCTGATCCAGGGTTATTTGCTCTGCCGGCCTCAAGAGCAGCCACCCCAGGAGGCACGGTTACTGCTGTCCAGACCGGACAACAGCAACGCCACGCTCAACGATGAAGCCAGCGACCTCAGCGCCCTGCTCAACGAGCAGCCAGCCGTGGCTCAGAACACTGCCACCGCCCAGGTATTGGAAGCGTTCCGGCGCCAAGCCAATCTCAACTCGCTGGCGGTGCTGGATGAGCGCGGCCAGCCCGTGGGCATCGTGCACCGGCATTCGCTGTCCGATGCCTTGCTCAAACCCTTTGCCACTGACCTGTTTGCGCGCAAACCCATCAGTCGCTTGATGAGTGATGACTTCCTGGCGGTCGAGTTGAGCCAATCGTTGCAACAAGTCAGCCGCCTGCTCACCAGCCGTGCCCGGCAGCGTATCGAAGAAGACTTCATCATCACCCTCAACGGCAATTATCTGGGATTGGGTCGGGTGATCGACGTGCTCAAGTTGATTACCGAGCTGAAAATCCAGCAGGCTCGCTACGCCAACCCGCTGACCCTGCTGCCGGGGAACGTGCCGATTCAGCAGTGCCTGACACGGCTGTTGCAGCAGCAGCGCGAATCGGTGATTTGTTATGTGGATATCGACAGTTTCAAACCCTTCAACGATATCTACGGTTACGGCCGTGGCGATGAAGTGTTGCTCTGCCTGGCGCAATGCCTGACCGACCGGATAGACCCCAGCCGTGATTTTGTCGGGCACATTGGCGGCGATGATTTTCTGCTGGTGCTGGGCGCCCAGGATTGGCGCAAGCGCCTCAACCAGTTGCTGGATGATTTCCAGACCCAGTGTCGACGCTTCTACCGCAGCGAACACCTGGAGGCGGGCTGCTTTGTCGCGCTGAATCGCCAAGGCGTGCGGCAGGAGTTTGCGTTGCTGTCACTGTCCATTGGCGTGGTGCATTTACACCCGCACAGCTGTGGACAACTGAATGCCAGCCAACTGGCCGAACTGGCGTCGCAGGCCAAGCATCACGCGAAGAATGTGGCGGGATACAGCATTCATGTGATTGACAGCCGGCAGCGGCAAGCGGATCCCATCGACCTGTAGCGATCAGAGTTGTTCCAGGCGAATTTGCGCGAGCGGGTGTCCTGCCTTGGCCGCGATTTTCCACCAACGTGCGGCCTCTATCGGATCCGGAGCCTTGCCCAGGCTACCCGCCAGGCTCAACACGCCGACCTGATAGGCCGCCTTGCCGTCACCGGCCTGGGCAGCCAGGCGCAGCAGGCGCACACCTTCCTCACGCGCCCCGAGGCCTTGACCACGAAAGGTCAGGATGTGCCCGTAAAAGCTCTGCGCTTGCACATTGCCCAGGTTGGCCATGCGTGCGAACTGACCTTCCATCCAGTGCCAGGCACGGGGTTGGCGCATGACCCAGGACCAGTGAAACAATTTGCGCGCCAACCAGTAACTGGCATACGCCCTGAGTTTCCAGAGCATCTCAGGCCTGCGCCGTTTCAGGGTAATCATACTCAAACACTCGGACCACCTCCGAGGCGTGCCATGATGCGGCAGCCACGCCATCGGACGGACCGCAAAAACGCCCCAGGCGCTCCACACACTCGAAAAACCCGGTACGTGGCAAACGGCTTGCCCCCTGGCTGATCACCAGGGAACTGCGCAATGGCTGATCGGCCTTGGCATCCAGGGCCGCCAGGTGCTCCAGCGCCGCTGTCAGGGTTTGCATGGCCGGCGTTGGAAATTGCAGACGTTCCAGCAACGCGCGATAAGTCAAAAGGTGTCGCTGGCGCCGGGCCTGATCGAGTTCGTTGAGCAATCCATCCCAATGTTGACGGCTGATGCGCAGACTCACATTTCTTCCCTCCAACCGGCGATTCCCAGTTCCCAGGCCAGGCTGCGGCGAATGGCAGCGTCCGGCTGGCGCTCGCCACTTTCAATCAACCCCAGGTAAGACGGGCTGATGCCCACGGTGCGGGCCAGGGCTTCAATGGCCAGGCCCTTCGCTTCGCGCAAGCTGCGCAGTTGCGCCAATGGGTGCAACGCCCGCTCGGCAGCGGGACTTGAAGATGGCGTCGACGCCTGTTGATGCAGGCCGGCGGCGTTTAACAGCGCCTCGTACTGATCCCATGGCAGTACCGCGTATTCGGGCTTGCCATCCCGTGAAATTATTTGAATATCCATGACCGCCCCGTAGGATTACAACACTTACTAAGTAAGTACTTTCCGTATGAGTGTAATCCTAACAGTCCTGAAGGGCGCGGGGGGATAGTTGGCGTCTTCAGTTTTTTTTCGGGTTTTCCGCCTGCAAGAGCTGAGGCGTGGCAGGTAGGCGCTCCACCACCACCAGCTTTTCCGGGCGCTGGCGCTCACGCCAGGCACGGAAAGCACTCAGTTCGCCGTCCAGGGTCTTCATGACCCAGGCCAATACCGCGATGTCGTCCAGCATGCCGAACATGGGCAGAAAGTCCGGAATCGCGTCAATCGGGCTGAGGAAGTACATCAGCCCCGCTACCACTGACACCAGCGCCTTGGGACTGATCGCCCGATACTCGCCGCGCCAGTACGCCAGGCACAGCGCCTGGAGCAATTTGAGATCATCCTTGAGCTTGCCCAACCGGTTACCCTGGCTGGAGCCTTTGGCGGCGACCGCGAACAATAACGTCGGCAGGCGTCCACGACCGATGAGACGGGCGGCCAAGGGCAGGAAACGGGCGAAATTCCAGGGTGCTTTCATCATCACTCCAGTCCCAGTCGAGAGAAAAGGTTATCCACACAACTTGTGGATAACCTTGTGAACAGAGCGCATTTTCACGACTGAAAGCCCCGATTTACAAGGGCCACAGTCAGATCGGGCGTTTTTTGCGCACATAAAAAAAACCCAAGATTTCATTGACTTGGAGCGCATCTGCGGCTAACCGTGCCCGACTCCTTATCTGACTGCTCTAACACGCGGGCGTTCGTTTGATTTTAGACAGGCGCCTTCTGGATATCACATCCCGTAGCCTCTGCCCTGCAAGACTCCAGGGCGGCATCCACAGAAAACACCGTCCTCCAGAAACCACAACGCCCCGTCGAGACGGGGCGTTGTGGGTTCAACCGCCGAGTTACTTGGCAGCCGGTGCCTCGGGTGCTTCAGGTGCCTCAGCCTTGGCCGGGTCCTTGATAGCCAGCAGCTCCAGGTCGAACACCAGCACCGAATTGGCTGGAATCGCCGGGCTCGGGCTCTGGGCGCCGTAGGCCAGGTCAGCCGGGATGTACAGTTTGTACTTCTCGCCGACGTGCATCAGTTGCAGGCCTTCGACCCAACCCGGGATCACGCCGCTGACCGGCAGGTCAATCGGGCTACCGCGATCCACGGAGCTGTCAAAGGTGGTGCCGTCAGTCAGCTTGCCGGTGTAGTGGACAGTCACTACGTCAGTCGGCTTTGGCTGAGCGCCATCGGCTTTCTTCACGACTTCGTACTGCAGGCCGGAAGCGGTGGTGACAACACCCGCTTTCTTGCCGTTTTCCTCGAGGAATTTCTTGCCGGCAGCTGCCGACTCTTCGCTCAACTTGGTCATACGTTCTTCGGCACGCTTTTGCAGTGCGGCGAACGCTTCTACCAGCTCATCATCTTTCAGCTTCTGTTCTTTCTTGCCGACGGCATCTTCAATGCCTTGGGCAACCGCTTTGGAGTCCAGGTCATCCATACCTTCCTGAGCCAGGCTTTTGCCCATGTTCAGGCCGATACCGTAGGAAGCTTTCTGCGCCGGGGTTTTCAGCTCTACGCTGGTTTGCGAATCACAACCCGCAAGTACCAGGCTAACCAGGGCCACCGCCGCCGCCAACCGATGCTGTTTCATGCTATTTCCTTGTTCATGCGCCAAAAGGGCAATCGAATAAAGTCGCGAGCTTATCAGGCGGCCACGACCAATGGCTACCGGCATCTGAGCAGGAAACTTCTGATAAGTTCACGTGTTTAAAAGCATTTTCATCTATTCCAGGGCCCTGCGACGGCCTGCGGGACGATTGAAAAGCGACTCGGCACGCCGATCATGGCCACTTGCCGCATACTGCGCCGAATGGCATAAGAACCTGACAACTCGACAAGGATAGTTATCTTGCGCATTTTTTCCCGTGTATTACTGCTGATCGCGGCGTTGCTGGTACTGATACTGGCGGTGGTGCTCTATTACGTGGTCAATCCGAAACTGCCGGACTATGTGCCCGTGAAGCACGTGCATTTCCAGGATCAGTGGAGCGCCGCCGACCGCCAGACGTACTATTTCACGCCCCAGGGCACCCAGGTCAAGGGCTTGCGTTATGAGTGGTTCACCGCCCTGGAACTGCCGTTCTCCGAACAGCGTTTTGCGGCGCCCGAGTACCTGGCGCGCTTCGGCTTTCTGGTAGAGCCCGGGCAGCGGGCCACACCCTCGAACCCCGGCAACCTGCCAGTGGGGTTTACCCGGCATCAAAACCCGGGCAGCAACGACGAATTTCTCGACATCACCTGCGCTGCCTGCCACACCGGCGAATTACGTTTCAACGGCCAGGCCTTGCGCGTCGACGGTGGCGCGGCCCAACACGTGCTGCCTTCCAGTGTGCCGACCTTGCGTGGCGGCAGCTTCGGCCAGGCCCTGGTGGCCAGCCTCGCCTCCACCTATTACAACCCGTGGAAGTTCAAGCGTTTCGCCCACAACGTGCTGGGTAATCAGTACGACGCCCAATACGATCAACTGCGCGAGGACTTCAAGACGTCCTTGGATACCTTCCTCAAAGTCGCCTGGAATGACACGCATCGTGGCCTCTACCCCACCGAAGAAGGACCGGGCCGCACTGACGCGTTCGGCCGTATCGCCAATGCGAGTTTTGGCGATGCCATTTCCCCCGATAACTACCGCATTGCCAACGCGCCGGTGGATTACCCGCAATTGTGGGACATGTGGAGGTTCGACTGGGTGCAATGGAACGGCTCGGCCCAGCAGCCCATGGCGCGGAATATCGGTGAGGCGCTAGGCGTTGGCGCGACCCTGGCCTTTTTCGACAGCGCCGGCCAACCGCTCAAGGGCGACGCGCGCTACCCATCCAGCGTGCGCGTGCGCGACTTGAACCTGATCGAGGAAACCCTGCAACGGCTCAAGCCGCCGACCTGGCCGGAGCAATTGTTCGGTGCCGTTGACAAACCATTGGCCGCCCAAGGTCGTGCCCTGTTCAGCGAAAACTGCGCCGGCTGTCACGTGCCCAGTGTCACGCAGGAAAACGGCCGCCCGGTGCAACACCTGAAAATGCTCCCGGTGGACGCCATCGGCACCGACCCCGGCACCGCCAACAACATTGCCGATCACCGCTACGACCTCAGCGCCTTGCAGTGGGATACGAGCGAGCTGGCACCGTTGAACGTCGAACTGCATCCGACGCCCACGGAACCCTTGGACCTGAGCACGCTGTCGGTGGCCAAGGGCCTGGCGTATGTCACAGCGTTTGTCGGAGAACAGGCCTACCGCGCAGCAGGTGTGACGCCGGAAGAACGTCCGCGCCTGGACGGCTACGGTTTGCCGATTGGCGTGCGTGAACTGCGGGCCTACAAGGCTCGTCCGCTGGCCGGGGTCTGGGCCACCCCGCCGTTCCTGCACAACGGCTCGGTGCCAACGATCTACCAATTGCTCTCCCCTCAGGACGAGCGCAGCCGCACCTTCTATAAAGGCACCTTCGATTACGACCCGCGCCATTTGGGCTATCGTACCGAAGCCTTTAAAAACGCATTCCTGTTCGATACCGCAATCACCGGCAACCACAACAGCGGCCACGAATTCCGTGCCGGCAAGCGTGGCAACGGGGTCATCGGTCGAGCGCTTGCGCCGCAGGAGCGCTGGGCGTTGCTGGAATACCTGAAAGTACTCGGCGGCCCGCTGGAGCAACAACTGCCATGACCTCCTCTCTTCGCCACAAGGATCGTCCAATGCTCGCTCGACTGTGGTTGCGTCTCGGCGCATTTCTTGGCAAAACCCTGTTGTGGCTGGTCGGCCTGGGTTTGCTCGGCTGGTTGCTCTCCACACTGTGGTTTGCCTGGCAGCACAGCGGCCCGGTGTCGCCGAACGAACAGATTCCCCCCGGGGAAGCCGCGATGACCCAAGGCATCATTCAGACCGCGGTGCGCATCGTCGACCAGCACCGCGAAGGCACCCGCTACCTGCGCGATGCCCATGCCAAGGCCCACGGCTGCGTCAAGGCGCACGTCAGTGTGTTGCCGGACCTCGACCCGGCACTGCGCCAGGGCGTCTTCGCCGAACCGGGCAAGACCTGGCAGGCCATGATGCGCCTGTCGAATGGCAACGCGTATCCGCAGTTCGACAGCATCCGTGATGCGCGTGGCATGGCAATCAAGTTATTCGACGTGCCGGGCCAACAATTGCTGGCCGATCAACAAGCGCGCACGGAACAGGATTTCGTGATGTTCAGTCATCCGAATTTCTTTGTCAGTGATGTGGCGGAATATGCGCAGAACGTCGGCGCCCAGGCCGATGGCAAAAAAGTCATGGCGTTCTTCCCGAGCCTCGATCCGCGCAGTTGGCAGGTGCGCCATCTGTTTATCGCTCTCGCGACCCTGGCACCCGCGCCGGCCAGCCCGACGCAGACAACCTACTTTTCGGTATCGCCCTACAAATTCGGCACCGCCAACGCCAAGTTCCGCGTCGCCCCGGACCCGCAAAGCTGCCCGCGCTATGAGCTGCCGAAACAGAATCAGGCGCTGCCGAATTTCTTGCGCAGCGCCTTGAGCCAGCAGCTCTCCACCGACCGCATGGACGCGTGCTTCGTGTTGCAGATCCAGCGCCAGAATCCGCAAAAATACATGCCCATCGAAGACACCAGCATCGAGTGGAAGGAAAGCGATGCGCCCTACGAGACGGTCGCCAAGGTTCGCATCCCGGCTCAGGATTTTGATACACCCGCGCAGAACCTGGCCTGCGACAACCAGTCATTCAATCCCTGGTTCGGCCTGGAGGAACACCGGCCGATCGGCGGGATCAATCGCTTGCGCAAAGCGGTGTACGAAGCCGTCAGCGATTACCGGCATAGCCGCAACTCGTCGCCTCCATCCGGCTCCGCCGTGACGCAATGACAGGCATAAAAATCCCGGAATCAAACGGGCTGGTTTCCAGCCCGTTACGCAGCCAAGACAGGTATGTGCGCCCAGGACGCCGACTGGCGCATCGTCGGCACGCAGAACACCTTTACCGCGAATGGCTCATTGCGGCCATTGCTCAAGCAGTATCGAGACGAATTTTTCCGCCGCTGGCGACAGCGATGCCCCGCGCCGGTAGACCAGCCCCAACGACCTGTTCACCACAGGTTCGATGAGCGGGACGCTGACCAAGGTAGGGTGATCGTGCGATGGCATGGCCAGGCTTGGCATCGCCGATACGCCCAATCCGGCTTCCACCAGGCCCAGCGAGGTCGAAAGGTGCTGGACTTCATAGAACCACTGCGGACGCCAACTCAAGCCTGACAGCGCGTGATCCAGCAACATGCGATTCCCGCTCAGCCGCCCCACTCCGATAAGCCGGTAATCGCTGAGTTCCGACCAAGTGACTGAACTGCGTCCGGCCAATTCATGGTCGCGTCGGCAGGCCAACACAAAAGGCTCTATGACCAGCGGCACGAACTCGATGTCCGGATGCTGGCCACTCATCATGTTGATACCAAAATCGGCCTCCCCACGCAGAACAGCCTCAAGCCCTTCATTCGCACTCAGGTCCAGCAAGCGAATGCGGATTTTAGGGTAGCGCTCGTTATACAGGCGGATAACGGAAGGCAAGAAATAAAAAGCCGCAGTGGGGATGCAGGCCAGGGTCACCCTGCCAATCTGGCGCTCGGCGAGTTCGCGAATATTAAGAATCGACTCATCGAACTCATCCAGTAAGCGACGCGCTTTTGGCAAAAAGTCCCTGCCGACACTCGTGAGGCTGACCTTACGGGTGGTGCGATCCAGCAATTGCGTGCCCAGCCCATCCTCCAGCTTTTTAATCCGACGGCTCATCGCTGGCTGAGACAGATGCAGCGCATCGGCTGCTTCGTGGAAGCTTCCAAGTTCGGCGATTTTCACAAAAGATCGTATGTCGTTCAGCTCATAATCCATTTGTCTTCTTCCCAGCAAAAGGGTCGGATCATAATTTAGCTCAAATAATACATTCGTCAAACGCAATAATTACGACGATTTTTGCATTGGAAACATTTTTAAAAGCTTGAGACTCTTGCTCCAAGAGCATCAATTAAGCCGATTGATTTACAAGAGTCTGTGTCATGCAAAGAATTCCCTGTGTGTTAATGCGCGGTGGTACCTCCAAAGGCCCGGTTTTCCTTGCCTGGGATTTGCCTACAGCCGTTGAGGCCCGTGACGAGCTACTGCTCAACTTGATGGGTTCCGGTCATGAACTGGAAATCGACGGCATTGGCGGTGGTAGCCCGCAAACCAGCAAAGTCGCGATCGTCAGCCCGTCGTTGCACCCCGAAGCGGATGTCGATTACCTGTTCGTGCAGGTGATGGTTTCGCAACGCCGCGTCGACAGCGCTCCCAACTGCGGCAACATGCTGTGTGCCGTCGGTCCATTCGCGATCGAACAAGGCCTGGTTAAAGCCTGCGCTGGACACACTCGTGTGCGCATTCGCAATTTGAACACGGGGACATTTGTCAATTCCGAGGTATACACACCGGAGGGTAACGTCAGTTATGAGGGCGACACCGCAATCGACGGCGTGCCCGGTACTGCCGCGCCAGTGCAACTGACGTTCCTTGATGCCGCCGGCAGCAAGACGGGCAAGCTCTTCCCTACCGGAAATACCCAGGACGTGTTCGATGGCATTCCCGTGACCTGCATCGACATGGCCATGCCAATGCTGCTCGTCCACGCCAGCCAACTGGGCAAACGTGGCGATGAAAGCCCCGCTGACCTCGACGCAGATAAGGAATTTCTGCAGCGCCTTGAGTCATTGCGGCTCCAGGCCGGCCTCGCGATGGGCCTGGGCGATGTCAGCGACAAGGTGATCCCCAAGCCTGTACTGATCTCACCTGCCAAAGCGGGCGGTACGATTCAGGTTCGCTATTTCATGCCGCATAACTGCCATCGGGCCCTTGCCATTACCGGCTCCATCGGCCTGGCCACCGCATGCGTGGTTGAGGGCAGCGTCGTCGCGCAGATGCTCGGGGGCACCAGCACCCCACGCCTGGAACATGTTCGTATCGAGCATCCAAGCGGCGGGATTGACATCGTATTGTCCTACACCGGGGTCAATGGCGAGACAATCCAGGCGTCGGTAATACGCACCGCACGCAGGCTGTTCTCCGGTTACGTTTACGCCACGGACTCTCAGCGACTCGCCGGATAACGCCAGCGGTCGTTGGCATTTTTGCATCCGTACAATTCTAAAAATGGGTGATGCCATGAAAGTTGTTAAATCGCTCTACTTCCAGATCCTTTGCGCTGTGCTGCTGGGTATCGTGGTCGGGCACTTCTGGGCCCAGCAAGCCATCGCACTCAAGCCGCTGGGTGACGCGTTCATCAAGCTCATCAAGATGATGATCGCGCCCGTGGTTTTCTGCACCATTGTCACCGGCATCGCGGGGATGAGCGACAAGCGCTCACTTGGGCGCCTGCTCAGCAAGACGATGCTGCTATTCCTCGGCCTCACCGTGATCAGTCTTGTCATTGGCCTTGTGGCGGTCTATCTGTTCAAGCCGGGCGCAGGCATGAACATTGATCCCAGCCAGTTGAGCACCAGCGGCCTGGACCAGTACACGGAGTCGGCCGCACAGCTTGGGGTGGTGGAATTTTTCATGCATATCATCCCGGAAACCTTTATCGGTGCGTTCAGTAAGGGTGAAGTACTGCCCGTGCTGTTTATTGCGGTGCTATCCGGCTTTGCCCTGTCCTCGCTAGGCGAGCGTGGCAGACCGGTGCTGGACATACTGGAATCCTCATCGCAAATGGTTTTCAAGATATTTGCCTACCTGATGCGTTTTGCACCGATTGGCGCCTTCGGAGCCTTGGCGTTCACCGTAGGCCAGTACGGCATTACCTCACTGGGTTCACTGGCGAAGTTGATCATGACCTTGTATGTCGCCTGCGGCTTCTTTGTCTTCGTGGTACTGGGCAGCATTTGTCGCGCTCACGGCTTCAGCCTCTGGAGCCTGTTGAAGTATTTGCGGGAAGAGTTCCTGGTGGTACTCGGAACGTCTTCCACGGAACCCGTGATGCCACGCATGCTGGAAAAGCTTGAAGCATTGGGCTGCAAGAAAGGCGTGGTGGGTCTGGTACTGCCAACCGGTTATTCGTTCAACCTGGACGGGACTGCCATCTATTTATCGTTGGCTGCCCTCTTCATTGCCCAGGCTTGCAACATTGAACTGGGCCTTACACAAATCCTCACCATGCTGGCGATCATGCTCTTGTCTTCCAAAGGCGCCGCTGGCGTTACCGGCAGCGGTTTTGTCGCCCTGGCCTCGACGCTGACCGTGATTCACGACATTCCGTTGGCGGGCCTGGCATTGCTGATCGGCGTAGATCGCTTCATGTCTGAAGCGCGCGCACTGACCAGCCTGGCCAGCAACGCCGTGGCCACCATTGTGATTTCGCTTTCGGAAAATGCCTGCAATCGCCAGACGCTGGCTCGGGTCCTGGACGGAAAGTCCTTTGCGGCTGAGCCATGCGCTCCCGAAAAACACTTGGGAAGCCTTGAACGTCACTGAATACCTGTCGTGAAGAGCAGATAACGCTTTTCCAGAATTTACTGTAAACCCTTCTCACAGGCACCACTGAGCGTGGCGCCTGGCGGGTAAGGGATCGTGCGCCTCGGCGCCAGACACTTTAACGATAACAACAAGAGAATACTCCTATGCTCGCTTTCCTTGGCCTGGCCATGGTGGTCGTATTCACCGTGCTCATCATGACTAAGCGCTTGTCGCCGATTGTCGCCCTTACGGTTGTCCCCATCGTTTTCGCCGTCATCGGCGGTTTTGGCGGAACGACCGGCAAGATGATGCTCGACGGCCTGAAAATGGTCGCACCGTCAGCAGCCCTGCTGTTATTTGCGATCCTGTTTTTTGGCTTGATGATCGACGCTGGCCTGTTCGACCCGCTGATCCGCAAGATTTTGAAGCGCGTCAACGGTGACCCGATGAAAATCGCGGTCGGTACCGCGCTTCTGTCGCTGCTGGTGGCACTCGACGGCGATGGCACCACGACCTACATGATTACTTGCGCGGCCATGCTGCCTCTGTATAAACGCATCGGCATGAACCCGATGATCCTGGCAACCATCTCCATGCTGTCATTGAGCATCATGAGCGGCATGACGCCCTGGGGTGGCCCTGCGACTCGGGCGATCGCAGCGCTGGGCCTGGATGCCGGCGAATATTTCGTGCCTTTGCTTCCGACCATGATAGGCGGTGCGATGTGGGTGGTGTTCACAGCGTTTCTACTGGGCCGGGCCGAGCGCAAGCGGATAGGTAATGTCCAACTGCAAAGCGGCGGCGGCAATTGCTACATCAACGCGATCCTTGAAGATACCCCGCACAAGCGTCCGAAGCTGGCATACGTCAACCTGGTGCTGGTGATGGCCGTGATGGTGGCCCTCGTCATGGGACTGATGCACTCGGCGATCCTGTTCCTGATCGGCTTTGTGCTGGCGCTGATGATCAACTACCCACAACTGGACATTCAAAAGGAACGCATCCTGGCCCACTCGGGCAATGCCATGACCGTGGTGTTGCTGGTGTTTGCAGCGGGGATCTTTGCCGGGATTTTCTCTGGAACCAAGATGGTCGACGCGCTGGCGCAAACCCTGGTCGACTGGATTCCGCCGTCGTGGGGGCATCTGTTCCCGCTAGTGGTGGCGATCACCAGCATGCCGCTGACCTTCGTGTTGTCCAACGACGCCTATTATTTTGGTGTAGTGCCGATCCTGGCCAATGCCGCCGCCGCTTACGGCATTGACCCCGTCGAAATCGCCAGGGCGTCCATTCTGGGCCAGCCCGTCCACCTGATGAGCCCTCTGGTCGCCTCGACCTTGTTGCTGGTGGGCATGGTCGATCGCGATATCGGCGATTTTCAGAAAGCCACCGTCAAATGGGCGGTGCTGACCTCCCTGGTCGTGACCGCCCTGGCCTTGCTGACCGGCGCCATAAGCCTGTTCGCCTGAGTCACCCAACGCTTCTGTCGCATTCCAACGCGCCTCATTCGCGAGGCGCGCAACGCCTTGCACTCCAAATAACAACAATGAGTCGTTTGCCATGAACATTCCGTATTCCCGTCAGGCCCTGTTTTGCGCTTTAGGTGTGTTGCCAGTCGCCGGTGTCAGCGCCGAAGGTTTTATCGACGACAGCAAACTCAAGCTGCAACTGCGCAACGTGTATTTCAACGAGAACTTTCGCGACGAGCACGGCTTGAGCCCACGAGCGGCGAGAACAGCAAAAAGTGAACGCACCGAGTGGGCCCAAGGATTCCTGCTGGATTATCAGTCCGGATTTACACCGGGCACCGTGGGGTTCGGCCTGGATGCCCTGGGGCTGTATGGCGTAAAACTCGACTCAGGTCGTGGCCGCAGCGGTACCGGGCTGCTGCCGGTGCATGATGATGGTCGATCGGCCGACGAGTTCGCCAGCGCCGGCGCTACAGCAAAAGCCAGGTTTGCCAAGACGACCGTCAAGTACGGCACATTGTTGCCCAAGACCCCGGTGCTGATTTACAACGACGCGAGAGTGCTACCGCAAACGTACCAAGGCACCCAAATCACCAGCAGCGACATCGAGAACCTCACCGTCACCGGGGGGCATCTGGACCGATTCAAACTGCGCGACTCCACAAACAGCGTGCCGATCATTCCTGACGGCTACAGCGGCGAAAAGTCCGGAGATTTCAATTACGCCGGGGCCGACTACAAGTGGGGCAAAAACATTCGCCTGAGCTATTTCTATGGAGAGCTCGATAATTTTTATCGACAGAACTTCGCAGGCATTCAGCACGATCTGCCGTTGGCCGGTGGCGTGCTGACCAGCGACCTTCGCTACTTCAACAGCGTCGATGCCGGCGCGGCCTACTCCGGCAAAATCGACAATGACATGCTCAGTGGCCAACTGTCCTACGCGATCGCGGGCCATACCGTCGGCGGCGGCTACCAGACCTTGAGCGGCGATGCCGGTTTACCCTACATCAGCGGCGCAAGCGTCTATTCATTCAGTAACGCCGGCATTGGTAAATTCATCGAGGAGGACGAGAAGACCTGGATGCTTAGCTACGGCTACAACTTCGCGAACGTAGGCGTGCCAGGCTTGACCTTCTTCACACGCTACCTGAGTGGGAATGACGGTAAGTCCACGACCACGGTCAAGGAATGGGAGCGTGACGCCGAGCTGGCCTACGTCGTGCAGACAGGCACGCTCAAGGGACTGGGAGTGCGCCTGCGCAACTATGTCTACCGTTCGGACTTCTCGCGGGGCCGTGACAGTAACCGGCTCTACCTCACCTATGACATAGCCCTTTGGTAAGCCTCCCATAGCAATCCTCGCGGCCACCTTCTCAAGCCACCAGCAGGGGGACCACATTAGGTAGGCCGCCCTGCTGGTGTCTTCAGCGATCGACTCAGGCACCGGTGTCGGACGCCTGGAGAGACACGCCGTCGGCATCAGTTAACGTATACAGCTTGCTGGTGGGCCAGCATTCATGCGTGAGTGAGGTACCAGCGCCAGTCCTGCTCGCCGACTTCAGCATTGAATTTACGGAACTCGCGCCACTTGATCGCCAGGAACACTTTCAGGAATTCAGCGCCCAGCACCTCGTGTGCCCAGGTTGAACGTTGCAATGCCTGCAACGCTGTAAGCCAGTCGGTGGGTAGAAAATCGGTCGCCTGTTCATAGCCATTGCCCTCAATCGCCGCGCCAGGATCGCTTTGATGAGTGATGCCGTAGTGAATGCCCGCGAGTACTGCGGCCGCGGCGAGATAGGGGTTGGCATCGGCACCGCAAATGCGATGTTCGATGTGCCGGCTTATCGCAGGGCCGCCGGGCACGCGGAACGACACCGTACGATTGTTGACGCCCCAACTTTTGGCCAGCGGCGCGTAACTGCCAGTCTGGAACCTGCGATATGAGTTGGCATGGGGGCAAAATATCGCCAGCGAGTCAAACAAGGTCGCCATCATCCCTCCAATGGAGTGACGCAACAGCGGCGTGCCCTGTGGGTCTTCGCTCGCATACAGGTTATTGCCCTGCTCGTCGGCCAGGCTGACGTGCAGGTGCAGACCGCTACCGGCCTGATCACTGAACGGCTTGGCCATGAAGCATGCTTGCAGCCCGTGTTTGTTGGCCACTCCCTTGACCAGGCGTTTGTAACGCACGCCTTCATCAATGGCCTGGAGTGCGTCGAAACGATGTTCCAGCGTCAACTCGAGCTGGCCCGGAGCATACTCGGATATCGCCGTACGCACGGGTAATCCCTGTAGCGCGCAAGCACTGTAGAGATCATCAAGAAACGGTTGAAGCTGCTCCAGTTCGTAGACCCCATAAACCTGCGGAGCAACAGGGCGTACGCCATTGGTCTGCAACGCCGGCTGCGGTCGACCGTTGACGTCGCGCTGTTGGTCCAGCAGATAAAACTCCAACTCAACCGCCATTACCGGATGAAATCCATCAGCTTTCAGACGCTCAATGGTGTTCACCAGTACATGGCGCGGGTCGGCGGGGGCGGCGGGAATACCTTGGGTCGGGTGCATGCTGACCTGCACTTGACCGGTGGGATTAGTGCGCCAAGGTTGCAGGGTCAGGCTTCCTGGTAAGGGATAGGTCCAGCAATCAGCGTCAGCGACATCCCAGACCAAGCCTGTGTCGTCTACGTCCTCACCCTGCACGGTCAAGGCGAGAATGGAACTTGGCAGCGGCCGACCATTTTCGTAGATCGCCAGCAGCTCATTACGATGCAACAGTTTGCCCCGTGGAACGCCATTCGCATCGATAAGGAACAACTCGATGCTCAGCACTTCAGGGTGAGCGGCCAGATAATCCTCGGCCTCTTTTCTATCAGCAAATTGCATGTCAAACCTCTTAGCGCTCATTCAAGCGACTTGGCAGTATTTGAAAAAAACGGCGGCGTCACCGTCCGCTTATGAAGAGATGACCCGGGCTCCCGGCAGGGCAAGCAGCGTGGTCAGCGCGTTATCCAGCTCACCGATCAGCCTGTCGATATCCGCCTCACTTGTTTGCGGGCAGCACAGGGTCATGTTGTGAAAAGGCGTGATCAGGATGCCGCGATTAATCAGGTAGAGGTGCAGCGCCATTTGAAGGCTGTCATGAAACGCCGCCTCGGCTTCCGCACCGGTTCGGGGCGAAGTGGCGCAGAATTGAAACTCACAACGGGCGCCCAACTCGGTGACAGACCAGTTCAGTTGGTGGCGCTTGAACAACGCTCGAAATCCCTGCGCCAGTCTTGAGGCGACAGACAGCATGTGCTGGTAGGCAGAGTCGGTCATGACCTCTTCAAGACTGGCGCGCATGCAACGCATCGCCAGCGAGTTGGCGGACAGCGTTGTTCCCATTCCACTGTGTCCATGGCCGCCGCCCTCAGCGCTCTTCTGCACGTCACGCATGGCCAGGGCAACGTCTTCGGTCACGCCAAACACAGCGCAAGGCACACCCCCTGCGATGGGCTTACCCACCACAAAAAAGTCGGGTTCCAGCCCCCATTGGCGCGTGCATCCACCCAGGCCCGTGGAAATAGTGTGGGTCTCATCAATGACCAGCAGGCTGCCATATTGGCGGGTCAACTCGCGGCACTTTTGCATGAAGCCCGGATCGGGCAGGACCATGCCGATGTTCGTCATCGCCGGCTCGCACATCAGCGCACACACATCGCCCTGGGCTAACGCAGCCTCCAGTGCGGCAACATCGTTGAAGGGGATGGATCGACTGTACTGGCTCAAGTCGTAGGCCTGGCCCACAAGACCTGGACGGTGCACTGTTTTGCCGTCGAGGTAGCGCACCATCACGTCATCCACGGTGCCGTGATAACAGCCGTCGAACACCAGCAAGACATTGCGTTGGGTGATAGCGCGCGCCCAACGCAGCACATAACGATTGGCGTCAGTCGCATTGGCCGTCACCTGCCAGTAAGGCAGGTCAAATCGCTGAGCCAGCAACTCGCCGCAAACCACCGCGTCCTCGCCGGGCAGCATGGTGGTCAAGCCGTTATTCGCCTGCTCGGCTATGGCACGGGCAATAGGATCAGGTGAATGGCCGAACATCGTGCCGGTGTCGCCCAGGCAAAAGTCAATGTATTCATGATCGTCAACATCGGTGAAGCGTGCGCCTTTGGCGCGCTGCACGAAGAGCGGCGAAGGCATCGACCAGTCGCTCATCCAGTGCATGGGAACACCGTTGAACAGATTCGCCTTGGCACGCTTGGCCAGCGCCATCGACGTGGGGTTGCTTTCTATGAAACGCTCACGCTCGGAGGCGGTAAAAGCAGCAATCGCTGATTCACTAATTCCACTTTTCGACATGATCAAACACCCTGTGTTAATGACAAAAATCGGTTAAACGTCGTGGCCGCTCGGACAGGAACACGCCACCACCGTATTCACGCTGTGTGGTTTTCTGAACAGGGAATAAACCGCACCCTTTCCTGACCTCAGATTCGAGGGGCTTTGTTCTCGATCAGGCAGTTCCCGCCATCCACCACAATGACTTCACCGGTGATGTAACTGGATTCAGGCGACGCCAGAAATGCAACCGCCGCCGCCACTTCGCGAGGACTGCCTGCCCGGCCCATCGGGGTGAAGCGCCCCGCCTCGGCTTCAACGGGTGAGGTTGAACCCGTCGTGATCCAGCCAGGCGCGACGCTGTTGACGGTGACCCCTTGCCTGGCGACTTCAAGTGCAAGCCCCATGCTCATGCCCACCATCGCGGCCTTGGCGGCGCTATAAGCCGCCTCGCCCGGATTGCTGCAGCGGGTGCCGGTGGTGGAACTGATATTGACAATGCGCCCGTAATTACGCGCTCTCATACCGGGCAAGACGGCCCGAGTCAGAAGAAAAGCTGTGGTCAAGTTTCTTGCCAGTGAAAGATTCCAGTCATGCAGTTCCATCGTTGCCAATTCCGAGAACACCTCAGGGCTTCCCTGCATGGCCATACCGGCATTGTTCACCAGAATATCGACCCGTCCCCAGACGGACTCTGCCCAATGGCTCAATTCACGCACCTGACTTTCGTCAGTAAGGTCAGCTGGCCGGCCTTCCACTTCGAAGCCTTCAGCGCGCAGTTCTTTAACCCGTTCAAAAATGCGGTGACTGCTCGCCGTAATGATCAACTTCACGCCGGATGCACCCAGTCTGCGCGCGATGGCCATGCCGATCCCGGCTTCACTTCCGGCACCGCTGACCAGTGCAACGTGCCCGCCCAACTCACTATTGAACACAGTGTTCTCCCGCGTACTCGATGTGTAAAAGGCTCAAATCAGGCAGCCGTTACCAGGCCGCAATATGCGAATCCGCCCGTGGCTCAGTGCCTCCGCACAACACGCCGGTGGCCGGGTCACGCAGGATGATTTGCCCACGCCCGTAGTCGGTCAGGTCGCTGTCGGTTTGCACCTTGTGCCCGCGCCGCGCCAGCGCATTGACCAGATCGCGGGACGCACCGTGTTCGATGCCGACCTTCATGTCGCCCAGCCATTGCCAGCGTGGCGCGTCGAGGGCCGCTTGCGGATTAAGACCGAAGTCCACCAGGTTCATCACCATCTGCACATGGCCCTGGGGCTGCATGTAGCCGCCCATTACGCCGAACGGTCCAAGGGCCTCGCCGTCCTTGCTGAGGAAACCCGGAATGATGGTGTGGAAGGTTTTCTTGCCCGGTGCAAGGCAGTTGGCATGGGACTCATCAAGGCTGAATTCCTGCCCTCGGTTCTGCAGGGCGATGCCGCTGTCGGGCAGCACCACGCCGGAGCCGAAGCCGTGGTAGTTGCTCTGGATGAACGAAACCATATTGCCTTCGGCATCCGCCGTGGCCAGGTACACCGTGCCGCTGGCATGGGGGTCGCCGGGTTTGGGGAGCTGGGCCTGTTCGCCTATCTGGTCGCGGCGACGTGTGCTGTAGTCATCGCTCAGCAGGTCGGCCACCGCCACGCGCATGTGCGCCGGGTCGGTGATGTAGTGCAGGCCGTCGCTGTAGGCGAGCTTCATCGCCTCCAGTTGGCGATGCCAGGTCTGCTGGCTGTCGCGGTGATCGAAGCTGAAGCCTTCGAGGATTTTCAGCGCCATCAACGCCACCAGGCCCTGGCCGCTGGGCGGGATTTCCCAGACATCCACGCCCCGGTAGCTGATGTGGATCGGCTCGACCCATTGCGCGCGGTAATCCTTGAGGTCGCTGGCGCGCAGGTAGCCGCCACTGGCAATTGAATGCGCATCCAGGCGTTCGGCCAGGGCACCGCGATACAGGCTTTCGCAGCGGGTGGCGGCGAGTTCTTCCAGGGTGCGGGCCTGGCCCGGGTTGCGGAAAATCTCCCCGGCGCGTGGCGCGCGACCGTCAATCAGGAAGGTGTCGAACCAGGCCTGCAGCACTTCGTCGCGATGAGGGCTGAATTCGTTCAAGGATATCTGCCATTGATGGGCAACCACCGGCGACAACGGGAAACCGTCGCGCGCCAGGCTGATGGCCGGCTGCAGCAAATCGGCAAACGGCAACTTGCCGAAACGTTGCGACAACTCCGCCCAGGCCGAGGGGCAGCCGGGCACGGTGACCGGGGTCCAGCCATACAACGGCATCTGAGCATGCCCGGCCGCCTTGACCGCCTCGACACTCAAGGCGGCCGGCGCGTGGCCGTTGCCGTTCAGGCCATGCAACTGGCCCCTGCACCACACCAGGGCAAACGCGTCGCCGCCCAGGCCGCAACCGGTGGGTTCAACGACGGTGAGGGCCGCCGCCGTAGCAATCGCAGCGTCGATGGCGTTGCCACCCTTCTGCATGATTTCGATGCCCGCCTGCGCGGCCAGCGGCTGGGACGCCGCGACCATGCCGCGACGCGCAAATACGCTCTGGCGTTGCGAGGAATAGGGGTATTCGTGAGCGGAAAATTTCAACATGGCAAAGGCTCTTTAAAAAAGGTCATAACACACGACTGAGAAACGCCCGGGTACGCGGATGGCTGGGGTGGCTGAAAATCTGCTCCGGCGGGCCTTGCTCGATCAACTCGCCCTGATCGAGCACCACCACGCGGTCGGCCACTTCCCGGGCAAAGCCCATTTCATGGGTGACCACCACCATGGTCATGCCCTCCTCGGCCAGTTCCTTCATCACCTGCAGGACCTCGCCGACGGTTTCCGGGTCGAGGGCGCTGGTGGGTTCGTCGAACAGCATCGCCTGGGGCTTCATCGCCAGCGCACGGGCAATCGCCACCCGTTGCTGCTGGCCGCCGGAGAGCATCGACGGATAGTGGCCGGCCTTGTCCGCCAGGCCGACCCGCGCCAGCAAGCCGCGCGCTTGTTCCAGCGCCGCGGCACGCGGCACGCCGAGCACCTGGATCGGCGCTTCGATGATGTTCTCCAACGCGGTCATGTGCGGAAACAGATTGAAGCGCTGGAACACCATGCCGATGTCGCGGCGCTGCCGGGCGATGTTGCGCTCCGAGTCGCGCACCAGGCTGCCGTCGCTGCGTTCGCGATAACCCATGGCGCGGCCGTTGACGCGAATGCGCCCGCCCTGGATGTCTTCGAGCAGGTTGATGCAGCGGATAAAGGTGGTCTTGCCGGAGCCCGAGGCGCCGATCAGCACCACCACTTCGCCGCGCCGCACTTGCAGGGAGATACCCTTGAGGATCTGCAACTCGCCGAATGACTTCTGAACATCCAGAGCCTCAATGATCAACTCTTCACTTTGGTGCGCCATGGTTAACGTCCCCTCAGCAGTTTCAGGGTGCTGCGACCGAACATACGGCTGGCGGCCGGAGGTGGCGCGGAAGGTCGATCGGACTGGCCGAAGCGGTTTTCGAGCCAGCGTTGGAAAAAGCCCCACAGGGTGGTCAACGTCAGGAAGTAAATCGCGACGACCAAGTACAACTCGAATACGCGAAAAGTCGCCGAGGTCACCATCTGCGTGCTGAGCAACAACTCCTGCACCCCGATCACACTGACCAGCGTGGTGTTCTTGAGCATCACGTTAAACTCATTGCCCAGCGGCGGTACGATCACCCGGAACGCCTGGGGCAGCACGATACGCCGCATCAGCTTGGCAAAGCCCATGCCCAGGGAACGTCCGGCTTCGTACTGGCCCTTGTCCACCGCGCCGATGCCGGCGCGGATGATTTCGGCCATGTACGCGCCTTCATTCAGGCCCAGGGCGATGATCGCCGCCTGGATATTGCCGGGAATGATCAGCCCAAACAGCTCGATATCCTCGAAGCGAAAGATCCCGCCCGCTGCCAGTGCGGTGTACAAAAACACGATCTGCACCAGCAGCGGCGTGCCGCGCATCAGCCATACGTAAAGGCGTACCGGCAGGTGCAGCAGCGGGTTCTTCGACAGCCGCAACAGCGCCGCCGCCAGGCCCAGCGCACAGCCGAGCAGCATCGCCAGCACGCTGATCAGGCAAGTCAGCCACAGCCCGGTGAGGTAGACCCCACTGGGCTGCAGCAGGTATTGCCAGAACACATCCCAATTGAAATTCATCGTGGTAGAACCTCAGTCGAGTGTGTCGCTGCTGACATGCCATTTGTTGAGCAATTGCGCGTAGCTGCCGTCGCTGCGCATGTCGCTGATGATCTGCTGCACGGCGGCGGTCAGTTGCGGGTCATCCTTGCGCATGCCGAGGCCGGTGAGAATGCGGCTGAACGCCGGCACACCTTCCTGGAACAGATCCGGGGCCATCGCGGCGTAGTAGCCGGCGGTTTCCACGGTGGTGCCGTAGGCGTCGACCTGGCGGATGCGCAGCGCCTGGAAGGCATCGGTGTCGGTGTTGTACACCACCATTTTCATCGGCGGCTTGCCGGCTTTGGCCAACGTTTCGTTGTGGGCATCGAGCAGGGTCTTGATGGTGGAGCCGTTGAGCACCGCGACCTTGTGCGCGGACAGGTCATCCAAAGTCTTAATGCCCTTGGGGTTGCCCTTGAGTACCACCACCGCCTGGCTGGAGTACATGTAGTTGACGATGTCGATCACCTCACGGCGCTCGGGTTTGTCGAACAGTTGGTCGACGATCATGTCGCACTGCTGGGCAAGCAGCGCCGGTAGCAGGCCAGAGAACGGAATCACCCGCCACTGCACCTGCTTGTCGCCCAGGCGCTTGGCGATTTCCAGGCCCAGGTCAACGGTGAGCCCACGCGGTTTCTGGGATTCGTCGAAGGACACCAGGGGCGGTGAATCCATCCCCGAGCAGTACGTGAGTTTGTCGACGCTCTTCAGGCGCTCAGGCACCTGGACTGCGGCGCAGGCCCATTGTGTGCAGAGACCAAGAGTTACAGCCACCAGCAAGGCGCGGTGTTGTTTATGCATGACCAGACACTCCAATTCGTTGAATAACGGGGCAGAAATCAACGTCTAAACATGGGCGGGTTCGGACCCGCCTCTCTTATTTTTCCAATTGCAGAAATTGAATCAGCAGCGGTACGGTGCTTTCGATGTGTTCGCGCACCACGGCTTCGGCGCGAGCGGCGTCACCGGCGCGAATCGCGTCGAGGATCACCGCGTGTTCCTGGCGCGCGCTGAGGGGTTTTTCGCTGTGCTGCAGCCACAAGCGCATGGGCGCCTCCACCAGCGAATACAGCGCCGAAATCTGCTTCATCAAGCGTGGGCGGCCGCTGAGGCTGCACAGGTATTCGTGAAAGGCGCGGTGGCGACGGACCCACGCGGCGCTCTCGTCGCGATAGTCATCCATCTCGTCCAGCAGCCGCTCCAGAGCCGACATCTGGCGCTCACCGATGCGGCTGACCGCGACGCGCACCGCCAGGCCCTCAAGCGCGCTACGCATCTCGAACACCTCATACAGCTCATCGATATCCAGACCGCTAACGATGGCACCGCGATTGGGCCGCAGCGTCACCAGGCCCTGGGCATCCAAGCGGCGAAACGCTTCGCGCACCGGCATGCGGCTCATGCCGATCTCGCTGGCGATGTCCTCGGCGATCAGACGATCGCCTTTGCGGTAGCGGCCGCCGCAGATGGCGTCGAGCAGGAAGTTGTAGGCCTCCTCCTCTGCAGTGAGGGGCTGGCGGTCAACGTAGGCGGGGGCAAATTGCATTGGCAGCACCTATGTATTTTTGTATCCAATTATCCACGAATACAAAAAAGCATGATGCGTGCCAACAAACTCAGTGCAGGGTTAACTGTCTGATTCAGATGCAATTCTTCTTTTAGGTGCAGGAGAGATGTCGGAAGAAGGTAGAGCCACGTGCTACCAAATAGCACAACAAATCCCTATTTCCGTGCAAGAAAGTAGCGGGTGTCCGTACTTAAAAACCGTGGCTGGAGATGACTCGAGCGGAATCCAGAAACGAAAAAAGCGGCTCAAGGCCGCTATTTCCGTGGCTTCCAGGCGTTCAGTGGGCCTAAGGGAAGCAAATATGGCGCAGCGGACGGGACTCGAACCCGCGACCCCCGGCGTGACAGGCCGGTATTCTAACCGACTGAACTACCGCTGCGCGTAACACTTGAAGCGAATGGTGGGTGATGACGGGATCGAACCGCCGACCCTCTGCTTGTAAGGCAGATGCTCTCCCAGCTGAGCTAATCACCCTTCACTTTCGGTGTGGGCCGCATCATATACGAAAAAATCGCAATGTGTTGATTTAAATGCAATTTATTTTAAATAACTTTTCGAGCCTGTCCCAGCTGCTGTTGTCCGTATACAACCGACTCCGACCGTTCCCACGGCTATTCGAGATAGCCTGCGGATGAATCCAGCAGGCGCAGGCGTTGAGCATAGTGCTGCGCAGTCAGCGGAATAGGACCGGCATGGCTTTTCAGGAAGAGCAAGCGCCTCGCCTACGCCCCCCACCCCTCACGCACCGCCCGCCGAATCCCTTCCAGCAGCATTGCAAATGCCGGGTTATCGTTGTTCTCGCGCCAGATCAGATGGAGCTCGCTTTGCACCCCCTCGCCCAGGTCGATATCACGGAACACCACGTTCTTGAACACCACGCTGGTGGCGCAACGAGGGACCAGCGCCAGGCCCATGGCGACGTTGACCAAGGCGAGGATGGTCAGGGACGAGCCGAGCCACTGCACATAATCCGGGGCGACGCGGGCGGAGCGCAGCATGCCGGTCAGCAACTCATTGAACGGCGGATAGGCGGCGTGGGAGTACATCAGGAACGGCTGGCCGTCGAGGTCCTTGACCGACACTGTTGTGGCTGTCGCCAGTGGATGCGTACTCGATACAGCCAGCACAAAGGGCTCGCGCACCAGGCATTCGGTGGAGTAACCGGGTTCCTGCAACGGCGCGCGGGCAATGCCCAGGTCGATGCGGCGGGCGCGCAGGGCCTCGTGCTGCTGGTAGGTATTCATTTCCGACAGGTCGATTTGGACGTGGGGCTGGGTTAGTCGTGCCTCGGCAATGACCTTGGGCAGAAACTCGTAAACCGCGCTGCCGACGAAGCTGATGGTGACCGAGCCGATGTCGCCCTCGGCAAAACGCCGTGCGGTAACGGCGGCCTGCTGGGCGCGCTCGAGCAGGTTCTGCGCTTCGATGAAGAATGCCCGGCCGGCCGCGGTGAGGGCGACGTTGCGGGTGCTGCGGGTGAACAGCTCGACCCCCAAGTGATGCTCCAGCAACTGAATCTGCCGGCTGAGCGGCGGCTGGGTCATGTTCAGGCGTTCGGCGGCGCGGCGGAAATTCAGTTCTGTGGCGACGGTGGTGAAACAGCGCAGTTGGCTCAACTCGAACATTGATCTAATCCAGGTATCAATCGAATGCCAAGTTAGATTAGACGGGATCAATACCGGCGTCCATGATCGGGCATGTCACACGCAATCCCCAACAAAAACAACTATCGGGAGTCGCCCTTGAATACCCTGCAGAGTCCACCGGACCCGAACGTGCTTGCCCGCGCTGCCGCCAAGGTCAAGCGCCACATCCTACCGCTGTTCGTGATCATGTTCATCGTCAACTACATCGACCGGGTCAACATCGGCTTCGTACGCAGCCACATGGAAACCGACCTGGGAATCGGCGCTGCCGCCTATGGCCTGGGTGCCGGGCTGTTCTTCGTCGGTTATGCGATCTTCGAAGTCCCCTCCAATATGCTGCTGCAACGCTACGGCGCCCGCGCCTGGCTGACGCGCATCATGTTCACTTGGGGGGCCGTCGCGATGGCCATGGCCTTCGTCCAGGGAGAAACCAGCTTCTATGTGCTGCGCTTTGCCCTCGGGGCCGCTGAAGCCGGCTTCTTTCCCGGTATCATTTACTACTTCACTCAATGGCTGCCATCGACCGAACGGGGCAAGGCCATGGCGATTTTCCTCAGTGGCTCGGCCATCGCTTCGGTGATCTCCGGCCCGGTGTCCGGCGCATTGCTGCACATCGATGGCTTGAGCCTGCACGGCTGGCAGTGGATGTTCCTGATCGAGGGCTTTGCCTCCATCGCTCTCTGCGGTTTTGTCTGGTTCTGGCTGCAATCCCACCCACGGGAAGCCAAGTGGCTCAGCGAGGAAGAAAAGGCTGCGCTGATCGCTGCCATCGACCAGGAACAGCAGGCCCGGGAAGCCGCACAAACGGTCAAACCATCCATGTTCAAATTGCTTGCCGACAAACAGATCGCGCTGTTCTGCTTCATCTATTTTTCCATCGCCCTGACCATCTACGGTGTCACGTTCTGGCTGCCGAGCATGATCAAGAAAATGGGCGACCTCGGTGATTTCCAGGTCGGCCTGTTCAACTCGATCCCATGGATCATCTCCATCGTCGCCATGTACGGCTTCGCCGCCATGGCCAGTAAATGGAAATACCAGCAGGCGTGGGTCGCGGTGACGCTGGTGATCGCGTCGTTCGGTATGTTCATGTCCACCTCCGGCGGGCCGGTCTTCGCCTTCGTCGCCATCTGTTTCGCCGCAATCGGCTTCAAGGCGGCCTCGGCATTGTTCTGGCCGATCCCGCAAGGCTATCTAGATGCCCGCATCGCCGCGGCGGTGATCGCACTGATCAACTCCATCGGCAACCTCGGCGGCTTCGTGGCCCCGACCGCGTTCGGCTTCCTGGAGCAGACCACCGGGTCCATCGAGGGAGGCTTGTACGGCTTGGCCGGCACTTCGCTGGTGGCTGCCGTGGTGATCTTTTTCGCCCGAACCTCGCCGCGCGGCAACCTTCTGGACTCGTCGCCCGAAGACGCCACGACAAAGAAGCCGGTCAGTCATACAGCCTGAAATCTGATCCAACGGGAGCAGCCTCTTGAAAATCACCCGAGTCACCGTCACCCCCATCGCCTTCCGCGATCCGCCCTTGCTCAATGCCAGCGGCATTCACGAACCCTTCGCGCTGCGTTCGATCATCGAGATCGAAAGCGACAATGGCTACATCGGGCTGGGTGAAAGCTACGGCGACGCCCCGGCGCTGGCGATCCAGCAGCAGTTGCAAAGTCAACTGATCGGTCTTGATCCGTTCAATCTCAATCAACTGCGGGCCATCGTCCAGGCCACGGTGGCGGCGAACAAGCCGGTGGCCCTTGCCGGCGCGGAACTGGCCCCCGGTTCGCACGCGAGCAAAGCGCTGAGCAATGCCTATTCGGCGTTTGAAGTGGCGTTCCTCGATTTGCAGGCGCACGCCCTAAACGTACCGATGGTGGACCTGTTGGGCGGGGCAATCCGCGACGAGATTCCGTTCAGCGCCTATTTGTTCTTCAAGTACGCGCAGCACGTGGATTCACCCTACAAGCCGGACAGTTGGGGCGAGGCGCTGAACGAAGAGCAGATCGTCGCCCAAGCGCGGCGGATGATCGAGGCCTATGGCTTCAAGAGCATCAAGCTCAAGGCCGGTACGTTGCCGCCGGAGCATGAAGTGTCGTGCATCAAGGCGTTGAAAAAGGCGTTTCCCGGCTATCCGCTGCGCATTGATCCGAATGGTAACTGGTCGCTGGAAACCTCGATCCGCATGGCCGAACTGCTCGGTGATGACCTGCAGTATTACGAGGACCCGACGCCGAGCCTGGAGGGCATGGCCCAACTGCATAAGCGCACCGGCCTACCGCTGGCGACCAACATGGTGGTCACCGACTTCGAAGAGTTACGCCGCAGTGTGGCGCAGAACAGCGTGCAGATCGTCCTCGCCGACCACCACTACTGGGGCGGCCTGCGCGACACTCAGGTGCTGGCGAAAATGTGCGAGACCTTTGGCCTGGGTTTATCCATGCATTCCAATTCGCACCTGGGTATCAGCCTGATGGCCATGGCCCATGTCGCTGCCTCGGTGCCCAACCTCGATTACGCCTGCGACACCCATTACCCATGGCAGGAGCCGGACGAAGAGGTGATCAAGGGCGGCAAACTGCCGATTGTCGATGGTTGCGTGAAAATCACCCGGGCACCGGGATTGGGCCTGGAACTGGATCACGATCAACTGGGCAAGCTGCATGACCAATACCTGACGTGTGGCATTCGCCAGCGCGATGATGTGAGGCAGATGCAGCGCTACAAACCGCAGTGGAAAGCGCTCAAGCCGAGGTTTTGATGAGCCTGTAGCAACCTTTGGTCCGGGAGCGTCGTCGCGCGTGCCCGGACTTTTGAGAGGGGGATGGCAAACAGTAGCGATGCAGTCGTGGGTTTGGCACTGGCGGCAACGCCCATTTGCAGGGATCAGCAAGCGCGGCGGCAACGATTGGTGAGTGCAGTGTTCCCGCGCTCCCTGCAGACATTGGAGTCTGTACTTAAAAACCGGGGTTGGAGATGGATTCGAGCGGAATCCAGAAACGAAAAAAGCGGCTCAAGGCCGCTATTTCCGTAGCTTCCAGGCGTTCAGTGGGCCTTAGTGGAAGCAAATATGGCGCAGCGGACGGGACTCGAACCCGCGACCCCCGGCGTGACAGGCCGGTATTCTAACCGACTGAACTACCGCTGCGCGTAACACTTGAAGCGAATGGTGGGTGATGACGGGATCGAACCGCCGACCCTCTGCTTGTAAGGCAGATGCTCTCCCAGCTGAGCTAATCACCCTTCACTTTCGGTGTGGCGCGCATTCTACGGAGCGCCCCAGACTCTGGCAAGCACTTTCTTTAATATTTTTTTCCATGCCTTCCAATGGCTTACGCGGGGTTGGCCTCGGGCGCTGCGAGGAGAATAATGCCCCCCTTTGTATAGAGGAGAGACTCACCCCATGTGGTTCAAGAACCTGCTTATCTATCGCCTGACCCAAGATCTGCCTGTTGATGTCGAGGCGTTGGAAACTGCACTGGCCACCAAACTGGCGCGCCCCTGTGCAAGCCAGGAGTTGACCACTTACGGTTTCGTCGCCCCATTCGGTAAAGGCGAAGACGCTCCGCTGGTACACGTCAGCGGCGACTTCCTGCTGATCGCCGCCCGCAAGGAGGAGCGCATCCTGCCGGGTAGCGTCGTGCGTGACGCGGTAAAGGAAAAGGTCGAGGAAATCGAGGCCGAGCAAATGCGCAAGGTCTATAAAAAGGAACGCGACCAGATCAAGGATGAAATTATCCAGGCCTTCCTGCCGCGTGCGTTTATTCGTCGTTCGTCGACCTTCGCCGCCATTGCGCCAAAACAAGGCCTGATCCTGGTCAACTCGGCCAGCCCGAAGCGCGCCGAGGACTTGCTATCGACCCTGCGTGAAGTGATCGGCACGCTGCCGGTACGTCCACTGACCGTGAAAACCGCGCCGACGGCGATCATGACTGACTGGGTGACCACTCAGAAACCGGCCGACGACTTCTTTGTGCTCGACGAATGCGAACTGCGCGACACCCACGAAGACGGCGGTATTGTGCGCTGCAAGCGCCAGGACCTGACCGGCGAGGAAATCCAGCTGCACCTGACCACCGGTAAAGTCGTGACCCAGCTGTCACTGGCCTGGCAGGACAAGCTGTCGTTCATGCTCGATGACAAGATGACGGTCAAACGCCTGAAGTTCGAAGACCTGTTGCAAGACCAGGCGGAACAGGACGGCGGCGAAGAAGCCCTGGGGCAACTGGACGCCAGCTTTACCTTGATGATGCTGACGTTCGGCGACTTCTTGCCGGCATTGATCGAAGCGTTGGGCGGAGAAGAGACCCCGCAAGGCATTTAAGCCTGGTGAAGATCAAGAAGGTGGGAGCGGGCTTGCTCGCGATTGCGGACTGTCAGTGAAGCATAGGGATGCTGACCTACCGCTATCGCGAGCAAGCCCGCTCCCACATTTTTGATCCGGTTTGCAGCCCGACTACCTCTCTAATAACAAGGACCTCCCCATGCGCGCACTCGCCGCTTTAAGTCGCTTCGTCGGTAATACCTTCGCCTACTGGGTGTTGATTTTCGCGGTGGTTGCCTTCCTGCAACCCAGCTGGTTTATCGGCATGAAAGGCGCCATCGTTCCGCTGCTGGGGCTGGTGATGTTTGGCATGGGGCTGACCCTCAAGCTTGCGGATTTCGCTGAGGTTGCCCGTCATCCGTGGCGGGTGGCCCTGGGCGTGATTGCGCAATTTGTGATCATGCCCTGCGTGGCCTGGCTGTTGTGCCAGGTCTTCAACCTGCCAGCGGAAATCGCCGTCGGGGTGATTCTGGTCGGTTGCTGCCCAAGCGGTACCTCGTCCAATGTCATGACCTGGCTGGCCCGTGGCGACCTGGCGCTGGCGGTGGCGATCTCGTCCATCACCACCCTCCTCGCCCCGCTGCTGACGCCGGCATTGATCTGGTTCCTGGCCTCGGCCTGGTTGCCGGTGTCGTTCATGGAGTTGTTCTGGTCAATCCTGCAAATAGTCTTGCTGCCCATCGTGCTCGGGGTATTGGCACAACGCCTGCTGGGTGAGCGGGTGCGCCATGCGGTGGACGTGTTGCCGCTGGTCTCGGTGGTCAGCATCGTGATCATTGTCGCGGCCGTGGTCGCGGCGAGCCAGGCGAAGATTGCCGAATCGGGCCTGCTGATTATGGCGGTGGTGATGTTGCACAACAGCTTTGGCTATTTGCTCGGTTACCTGACGGCGCGCGCGTTCAGGCTACCGATGCCGCAACGCAAGTCACTGGCGCTGGAAGTGGGCATGCAGAACTCGGGGCTGGGCGCTGCCCTCGCGAGCGCGCATTTTTCGCCACTGGCGGCGGTTCCCAGTGCGCTGTTCAGCGTCTGGCACAATATTTCCGGCGCGCTGCTATCGACCTACTTCCGGCGCATGAGCGAGAAGGAAGACCGCGACCTACTGGCGCAATCACGCCCGGACTGACGACTGAAACTTGCTCGCCCGAGGGATTTTCGGCACTCTGACGCGCATCGCGGGGACGACCTCGCAGCTCGTTCGAGTGTGCTATCCGGGGACGACCCCATCTACCGATGGAGACCATCATGTCCTGGATCATTCTGTTTTTTGCCGGTCTGTTTGAAGTCGGCTGGGCTGTCGGCCTGAAATACACCGACGGCTTCAGCAAGCCCCTGCCGACGCTCCTGACGATTGCCGCGATGGCGGTCAGCCTTGGCTTGCTAGGGCTGGCGATGAAGGAGCTGCCGCTGGGCACCGCCTATGCGGTCTGGACTGGCGTCGGTGCGGTGGGCACGGTGATTGCCGGGATCATTCTGTTCGGGGAGTCCATGGCGCTGTTCCGTCTGGCCAGTGTGGCGCTGATCATCTGCGGGTTGATTGGACTGAAGATCAGCACCTAGGCTGCTTTCCCCCGCTCTGCGTGTTGTATGTGTAGGAGCGAGCTTGCTCGCGAAAAACCTGAGAGCGCCTCGGCGCTCCAGGTGTTGCGTGTCATCGTTAACGACCTTCGCGAGCAAGCTCGCTCCTACAGATCCCTCGCAGCTAGCGCAGATTGCCGCGCAACGCCCCCACCGCATCCTGCAACTGCGCAGGCGTCGCGGCCTCGAGCGCCACCGGCTCGCCCGCCACCAACGTCACTCGCGACCAGATGCGGTGAAAGAACCCCTTGTGCGGATCCCGACTGAAAAAACTCCCCCACAGCCCCTGCAACGCCATCGGAATCACCGGCACCGGCGTCTCCTCGAGGATGCGCGTCACGCCACCTCGGAACTCGTTGATCTCACCATCGGCGGTCAGTTTGCCTTCCGGGAAAATGCACACCAGTTCGCCTTCCTTCAGGTATTCGGCGATTCGGGTGAAAGCCTGTTCATAAATCTGGATATCTTCATTGCGCCCGGCAATCGGAATGGTGCCAGCGGTACGGAAGATAAAGTTGAGCACCGGTAAACGGTAGATTTTGTAGTACATCACAAAGCGAATGGGCCGACGCACCGCGCCGCCAATCAACAGTGCATCGACAAACGACACGTGGTTGCACACCAGCAACGCCGCGCCTTCGTCCGGAATGTTTTGCAGGTTGCGGTGCTGTACGCGATACATGGAATGGCTGAGCAGCCAGATCATGAAGCGCATGGTGAACTCGGGAACGATCCTGAAGATGTAGGTATTGACCGCGATATTGAGCAGCGACACCACCAGGAACAACTCGGGGATCGACAGCTTGACCATGCTCAGCAGCACAATCGTGACAATCGCCGAGACCACCATGAACAGCGCGTTGAGAATGTTATTCGCGGCAATCACCCGCGCCCGTTCGTTTTCGGCGGTGCGCGACTGGATCAAGGCATACAGCGGCACAATGTAGAAACCGCCAAACACACCCAGCCCCAGGATATCGATCAACACCCACCAGGCCTGGCCGGAACGCAAAATCGCGAGCCAGTCGTTGGCCTGAATGTTCTGCGGGAAACCGCCGGAGTGCCACCACAGCAACAGGCCGAACACGGTCAAGCCGAATGAGCCAAATGGCACCAGGCCGATTTCCACTTTACGCCCGGACAGCTTTTCGCAGAGCATCGAGCCGAGGGCGATGCCCACCGAGAACACCGTGAGGATCAAGGTGACCACGGTCTCATCGCCGTACAACCAATCCTTGGCATACGCCGGGATTTGCGTCAGGTAGATCGCACCGACAAACCAGAACCATGAGTTGCCGACAATCGAGCGCGACACCGCCGGCGTTTGCCCCAGGCCCAGGCGCAACGTGGCCCAGGATTGGCTGAAGATATTCCAGTTCAGGCGCATTTGGGGGCTGGAGGCCGCCGCGCGAGGAATGGCGCGACTGGCCAGGTACCCCAACACCGCGAGACCGATCACTGCAGTGGCCACCACCGGCGCGTAATGCGTGGAAGACATGATGATTCCGGCACCGATGGTCCCGGCCAGGATTGCCAGGAAGGTCCCCATTTCCACCAGGCCATTGCCGCCGACCAATTCATCCTCATGCAAGGCCTGCGGCATGATCGAGTACTTCACCGGGCCAAACAGCGCCGACTGGGTGCCCATGGCAAACAGCGCCAGCAGCATCAGCCCCAGATGGTTGGACATGAAACCCACGGCGCCCACGCCCATGATCACGATCTCGCCGAACTTGATCGCGCGAATCAATGCGTCCTTGTTGAACTTCTCGCCAAATTGCCCGGCCAGGGCCGAGAACAGGAAGAACGGCAGGATAAACAGCAAGGCACACAAGTTGACCCAGATCGAACGATCACCGTCGATGGTCAGCTTGTAAAGGATGGCCAGGATCAACGATTGCTTGAAGATATTGTCGTTGAACGCTCCCAGTGCCTGGGTAATGAAAAACGGCAGGAAACGCCGTTTGCGCAGCAAGGTGAATTGCGAAGGGTGGCTCATCGTCCGTGTTCCTGCGTGGCCTGAAGGTTGTTATAGATTTTCAGGCCACGACTTTACCTAATCCTGGTTACTTATTCCCTAAACCTGCAATACAGGGTGAGACAAACAGCTCACCCCTATACGCACCCTGCACCGTCCGTTTGGCAACCACCAGCCACATCAGGACCAGGGCGGCGACCAGCACGCTGCCGGCCACGCTGAAAAATGCCAGGTGCAGGGTACTTCCCAGTTTCAAGGTGGTCAGCGCATACACCCCCAACGGAAAGGTGAACCCCCACCAGCCCAGGTTGAAGGGAATGCCGGCCCGCAAGTAGCGCAGGGTGATCAGGATCGCGATCAACATCCACCACAGGCCCAGCCCCCAAAGAGTGATACCGGCGACCAGTCCCAGACCTTGGGCAATCTCACCGATGCCGACAAACCCGTTGGCGCTGAAGATCGCCGGTGCGTCATCACCCAACAGCAACATGCCAAGGGCACCCGTGCCAATCGGGCCTAAGGCCAGCCAGCTCGATGCGGCCATATTGGCGTGGGGCAGTTTATGCAGGGCCATGCGCAGCACCAGGATGGTCAGGATGCTGAACGCCACCGGCAGGGAAAACGCCCACAGCACGTAGCTGGTGACTAACATCACCAGTTGCGCAGGCGCGTCGGCCAGATGCGGCGCCAGCAATCCACCGCTGGCGGCGGCGACTTCGGCGGCCACCACCGGCAACAGCCAGACCGCGGTCATCTGGTCGATGCTGTGCTCTTGGCGGGTAAACATCAGGAACGGGATCAATACCCCGCACGCCAGCGCCATGGCCACGTCCAGCCACCACACGGCTTCGGCCAGTTGCACCACGCCATCGCCCCAGCGCGGCAGGCCGAACAGCAGCAAGCCATTGAGGATGGTCGCCAGGCCCATGGGAATAGTGCCGAAAAACATCGAAACCGTGGAGTGCCCGAAAATCTGCCGCGCCTCGTGGAAAAACATCACCCAGCGCGCGGCGTACAGCACGCTGAATAACCCAAACAGAAAGATTGTCATCCACCACAGCCCCTCGGCGATGGCGTGTACGCCCGCCAGCGTGATGGGCAGTTGCGCCAGGGCAAGTGCCAGCACGCCAGTGCCCATGGTGACGGCAAACCAATTGGGGGTGAATTGACGAATGACTTCCCTGGGGCTGACCAGGTGACTGAACGGTTTGTAGCTGCTGGTGATGCGAGTGGGGCACGTCATGGCTAACTCCTCTTCCTCGTATGGAGGTTGAGGCCATGATAGAAGCAAATAGAATATCTATATAACGGGTAATATCTCTATATATTATCTATTTTGCCAATATAAGGTTATTCACTGCCTTCCGACTCAATCACCAGAATGCGCGCGGCACCCTGCGGATGTGCAACATGCTCGGTGCCCACACTGGCATAGAAAATGTCGCCGACGTTCAGTTCAGCGATGTGCTCGACACCCTGTTCACGGTAGTGCATCTGCACTCGCCCATCGAGCACCACGAACACCTCTTGCCCGTCGTTGACGTGCCAGCGATACGGTTGGTCCGTCCAGTGCAAACGCGTGGTAATGCCGTTCATATTGGCAATATCCAGCGCTTCCCAGGCACGGCTACCGGTGAATTCCTTGCTGCGGATTATCTTCATGGGTCAATCTCGATCAGGCTCGACAAGGTGTTGGATAGTACTGATTCAGCCGCCCGGCGTCGCCCTGATCCTGGCCGCATCCTGCAAGATCAGGCCGATCAACGCAGCGAGCGCCAACACAATCAGCACCGCGCCATACCCGTCAGTGGTGGCAATCAGGCCGAAGCTACGCGTCAGGTTGCCCGCCAACAGCGTCGGCAAGCAAAACGCCAGGTAACTCAGTACATAAAACGCCGACATCAAGCCGGCGCGCTCGTGGGGCAACGCCAGCGGTACAACGCTGCGCAAGGCACCGAGAAACCCCGCGCCGAATCCGCTGCCGGCTACCAGCGTCGCGAAGAAAAACAGCAGCAAACTGCCCATATGAACGGCGCCGAGAATCAGCGCGACGCCGACGGCCAACAGGCTCGCCCCCAGGCGTAGCACCTTATCCGCCGCATGCTTGCGCAAACTGAAAATCATCAACGCGCCACTCAACGTCAGCACCGCGACCAGGCCGCCGCCAATCAGATTGGAGGTCGAACCGGTCGCCGCCCGCACCAGCGATGGCGCCAGAGACAGATAAAAGCCGCCCACGGCCCATACCGCGATATCCACCGGCAACGACAACCACAGGGCGCGGCGCGCCTGAGGCGGTACGTGCAAAGTCGGCCGTAGTGATGCCAGCGCACCGGGGACAGGACTCACACTTTCCGGCAGACGCCACACAAAAAGGCCTTGCAACGCCAGCAGCACGAGCAACGTCCAGTAGATCAACTGAGTGGGCAGCGGCGCAAACTCCACCAGCAAACTGCTGCCCATCGCGCCGCACGCCATGCCCAGCAGTGGCGTGATGCTATTGACCAGCGGCCCCTGCTGGCGGTCGATATCGAGTAGCGCGGCGCCCAGTACGGCAGTCGCCATACCCGTGGCGAAGCCTTGCAGAGTCCGGGCCGCGATCAGCCAGGCGACGCTGTCCGCGTTGATAAACAGCAGCATGGCCACCATCTCCAATACAAGTGCGACAAAGATCACCGGCTTGCGCCCCAAGTGATCCGACAACGAGCCGACCGTCAGCAACGCCGCCAGCAGGCTCAAGGCGTACACACCAAAGATCAGCGTGAGGGTGCCGGAGGAAAAGTGCAGGCCTTCTTGATAGAGGTGATACAACGGCGTCGGCGCGCTGGAGGCCGCGAGAAATGTCAGCAAGGTGATCGCCAGGAACACCAGGCCGAAACGGTGGGAGATGAGGCTGGACATGGGCATACTCCACTAAAGCTAATATTTTGCTTTTGTGGAGTGTGCTACTGATGCCAGCTTAAAGCAAATTCTTTGTGTTAAGGTCGCAACATGGCAATAAAAGAAGGCCTTCGCCCGGGGGGCCGCAGCGCCCGGGTCCAAGAATCAGTGCACACGGCGGTACGCGAGCTGCTGCAGGAGCAAGAGCGCGCCAGTATCACCGTGCCGCAAATCGCCACGCGCGCAGGGGTCACGCCGTCCACGATTTACCGGCGCTGGGGCGACCTTGCCGCCCTGCTCGCGGATGTCGCGCTGGCGCGTATGCGCCCCGACAGCGCCCCGGCCGACACCGGCAGTTTGCGAGGTGATCTGCAAGCCTGGGCCGAGCAATACCTGGACGAGATGAGTTCGGAACCAGGGCGCAACATGATGCGTGATGTGCAGTGCAGCCAGACGCCAGGCTATTGCGTGACGATCCTCGGTGGGCAGTTGCAGGCCATCCTGGATCGCTACGCCGACCGCGCCGAGCCGCTGCCCAGCGTCGATCGGCTGATCAATCTGCTGGCGGCGCCGACAGTGTTCAGGATTCTGTTTGCGAGTGCGCCGCTGCCGGTGGAAGAGTTGCACCCACTGATAGATCTGGCGCTGGCAGCTCCCGCCGCAGCCGACGAGTAGGACGCCGCTGGGGTTCGACATTGGCCACACCATTAGGAAGGCTTGTTTAAGCAAGTGAAGCACCTGATACCGCTTTTGTGGCGAGGGGGCTTGTCCCCCGCTGGGCTGCACAGCTGCCCCCAAACCTTTCACCCCAGTTTGGACTGAAGGACGGAGGAGGCTTTTTTGGGGCTGCTGCGCAGCCCAACGGGGGACAAGCCCCCTCGCCACAGACAAGCCCTCTCGCCACAGGACAAGTCCCCCTCGTCACAGGACAGGATTCAGGTACGCATCCCGCGCCCACTCACCAGTAACCGTGTGCAACCGAGGTACAACACCACAGTCGCCACAATCATAAAGGTGATCGCCACACTGATCTTGATATCCGATACCCCAAGAATCCCGTAACGGAACGCATTGACCATGTGCAATACCGGGTTGGCCAGCGAGACTGTCTGCCAGAATGGCGGCAGCAGGGAGATGGAGTAGAACACCCCGCCCAGGTAGGTCAGCGGCGTCAGCACAAAGGTCGGAATGATGGAGATGTCATCGAAGTTGCGCGCAAACACCGCGTTGATAAATCCCAGCAGCGAAAAGATCGTCGCTGTCAGTACTACCACCACAACAGTCACCCCCAGATGGTGCACCTGCAGGTGGGTGAAGAACATCGACAGGATCGTCACGATCACCCCGACCATCAGCCCGCGCAGCACACCGCCCAAGGTATAGCCGATCAGAATGGTATGGGGCGATACCGGGGACACCATCAATTCCTCGATGGAGCGCTGGAACTTGCTGCCGAAGAAACTCGACACCACGTTGCCGTAGGAGTTGGTGATCACCGACATCATGATCAACCCCGGCACGATGTATTCCATATAGGTGAAACCACCCATATCGCCGATTTGCCGGCCAATCAGGTTACCGAAAATCACGAAATACAGAACCATGGTGATCGCCGGCGGCAGCAGGGTTTGTGGCCAGATCCGGGTAAAGCGCTTCACTTCGCGGTAGACAATGGTCTGCAGCGCGACGAGGTTGGGTTGCAGTTCGGAACTCATACCGCCACCTTCGCCAGATTTTTCTCCACCAGGGACACGAACAACTCCTCCAGGCGATTGGTTTTGTTGCGCAAGCTCAGTACTTCAATGTTCTGGGTCGCCAATTGAGCGAACAGCGCGGTGATGCCGACGGCTTTATCCACCTGGACCTCCAGGGTGTGGTTATCCACCAGGCGGCTCGGGTAACCGAGCAAGTGCGGCGCCGCCGACATGTTGTGCTTGAGGTCCAGCAGGAACGTCTCGACATGCAACTGGCCGAGCAAGTTGCGCATGCTGGTATTTTCGACAATGGTGCCGTGGTCGATGATGCCGATGTTGCGGCACAACTGCTCAGCCTCTTCCAGGTAATGGGTGGTGAGGATGATGGTGATGCCTTTTTCATTCAGCTCGGTGAGGAAGGACCACATCGAGCGGCGCAGTTCGATATCCACGCCCGCGGTGGGTTCGTCGAGGATCAGCAAGCGCGGCTCATGCACCAGGGCGCGGGCAATCATCAGCCGGCGCTTCATGCCGCCGGACAGCGAGCGGGAAGGCACGTCGCGCTTGTCCCACAGGCCCAGTTGCGTGAGGTATTGCTCGGCCCGTTCCTTGGCGACTTTGGGCGGGATACCGTAATAACCCGCCTGAGTCACCACGATGTCGAAGGTCTTTTCAAACTGGTTGAAATTGAACTCCTGGGGTACCACGCCAATGCTGCGCTTGAGCGCGGCCGGGGATTTATCCAGGTCGTGGCCAAAGATATTCACGCTGCCGCTGGTCTTGTTGACCAGGGTCGAGAGAATGCCGATGGTGGTGGATTTGCCGGCACCGTTGGGGCCGAGCAAGGCGAAAAAGTCACCTTCGGCGACGTCCAGATCGATACCACTCAGGGCCTGGAAACCGTTGCCGTAGGTTTTGGTTAGCTGCCGGATGGACAGAGCGGAACTCATATCGGATTACGCACCAAGAAGAAGGGAGACAGGAAACAGATAAGGGCGCGCCGTACTAAATGCAACGGCGACGCAGGACAGGCATGGTGCTTGCCCGCGTCGCACAAGTACAGTCACCTGTATTAATAGTCAGTATTAAGTCAACGCGGTCATGACCGCTTTGCGATAGGCCGGACGTTGCTGCAAGCGCTGGTACCAAGCCTCTAGCGCGGGCATCGCAGGTCGCTCGATGGGCATCTCGAACCAGGCGTAGATAAAGCAGCCCAAGGGAATATCGCCCATGCCGATCTCGGCACCTGACAAATAGGGTTGCGTGGTCAGGGTTCGCTCAACGGTCTGCAACACGTCGATGCAAGCCTGGCGACCGGCATGGATGGTGTCCCAGTTCTGCTTCTCGGCGGGAGTACGCACCACGCCCCAGAATACGCTCTTGAAAGGTCCGGCGAAGGTCGCGGTGGTCCAATCCATCCACTTTTCAGCGTTGGCCCGCGCCTGCACATCCCTGGGATACCAGGCGGAGTCGGTAACATGCTTGGCGCAGAGGTAACGCACGATGGTATTGGATTCCCACAACACAAAGTCGCCGTCCTCAATCACCGGTACCCGGCCATTCGGGTTCAACGCACGGTAGTGTGGGGTATCGACCACACCAAAGGCTCCACCCGCATCGATCGCCTCATAGTCCAGGCCGAGTTCTTCGGCACACCACAGTGCTTTCCTGACATTTGTCGAATTTTTCCGTCCCCAGATCTTCAGCATGACCGCCTCCCAATGGATGAATGCCGAGGCAGCATACGCCGGTTCAGCCGCGGCTTAAATCGCCCTGCATGTCGCCCAGTAGTGGCGGCATCTGCTCGCCAAACAGGTGTGGGTAACATTTCTCCAGGTGGGTAAAGAAAAAATCCTCAGGCACATCGGCAAACTGCCCATGATCCACCACGTATTCCATGGCGCGCGCTCCCTGCCGGTTGAAGGGGTGAAAAACACTGTCGTTGATTCCGTCGAAATCCAGGGGCGGTACATCGAACAATTCGCACAGTTGCTGGTTGAACGCCGGGGTGGCCTTGACCCAATGCCCGTGCAAATACAGCTCGGTGTAACCGTGCATGGCGAACACGTCACTTTTGAGCAACTCGATCAAGCGCGGGGTCGACAGGTGATTTCGCACATCGGCCAGGCCGATGCGGGCCGGTATGCCGCAATGTCGCGCACAGGCCGCCAACAGGGTGGCCTTGGGCACGCAATAACTCTGACCCGCAGCCAGCGCGTAACTGCCGCTGAGGGTTTGCGGATCACGACTGAAGGTGTAAGGGTTGTAGCGCACCGCCTCACGCACGGCATAGTAGAGACTGACCGCCTGGTCACGGGGATCCAGGCTCGAACCGCGATGTTTTTCAGCGAACTCCACCACCGCAGGGTGGTCACTATCGATGAAGCGGCTGGGACTCAAGTACGCATTCATGGGAATTTTCTCCGAGGCGAACCTGAAGTCTAACCACAGGTCCGGCCCAGGGATAACGACGATTCGGCCAAATGTCGGCGCTTCACGCCTGTGTCTGAATCGTACTGCCTGGCACAACACGTAACACCCTCGACGCACGCTTTTTCGGACACCGACTAAGCTCTGAGGGTGTTTTGCCCTGGTTTCACGGAGGATTGAATATGCTGTTGTTGTGGATACTGGTGCTGGTGCTCGGAATTGCCTATCTGGCACACCGTCGCACCGCCCCCCTGCCCGCCTTGGGCGTGGTTGCCGTCTATCTGTTGGCGATGGGCGCCTTCAGTCATGCGCCAGGCTGGTTGCTGCTGATCTTCTGGGTGTTGCTCGCGGTGGTGGCCGCGCCGCTGTTGCTGCCGGACCTGCGTCGTCGCTACTTCACCGCCCCGCTGTTCAGTTGGTTTCAGAAAGTCTTGCCGCCGATGTCCGAGACCGAACGCGACGCCATTGATGCCGGTACCGTCTGGTGGGACGGCGAACTGTTCAGTGGTCGTCCCGATTGGGACAAATTGCTCGCCTATCCCAAGGCGCAACTGACAGAGGAAGAACAGGCGTTTATCGACGGCCCCACCGAAGCGCTGTGCGCCATGGTCACCGACTGGGAAATCGGCCAAGCCATGGACCTGCCGGCCGCCGCCTGGGAACACATCAAGCAACACGGTTTCTTTGCCCTGATCATTCCCAAGGAGTTCGGCGGCAAGGGCTTCTCCGCCTACGCCCACTCCCAGGTCGCGATGAAGCTGGCGACCCGCAGTGGCGACCTCGCGTCTACCGTGATGGTCCCCAACTCCCTGGGCCCGGCCGAACTGCTGCTGCATTACGGCACCGATGAACAACGTAATCACTATCTGCCGCGCCTGGCCCGTGGCGACGATATCCCGTGTTTTGCCCTGACCGGCCCGCTGGCAGGTTCCGACGCCGGCGCCATGCCCGATACCGGGGTGATCTGCAAGGGAGAATGGGAAGGCAAGGAGACTCTCGGCCTGCGCCTGAACTGGGAAAAACGCTATATCACCCTGGGGCCGGTAGCGACGTTGCTGGGCCTGGCCTTCAAGGCCTATGACCCGGATCATCTGCTGGGTGATGAAGAAGACCTGGGTATCAGCCTGGCACTGATTCCCACCGATACTCCCGGCGTGGAAATCGGCCGACGTCATCTGCCATTGGGCGCGGCGTTCATGAACGGCCCCAACTCGGGCAAGGATGTATTCATTCCGCTGGAGTTCCTGATCGGCGGCCAGGACATGCTCGGCAAGGGCTGGATGATGTTGATGAACTGCCTGTCGGTCGGCCGTTCGATTTCCCTGCCCGCGGTGGGCACCGGCGCGGCCAAGTTCACCAGCCTGGTGACTGGCCAATACGCCCAGGTACGTGAACAGTTCAACGTGCCGCTGTCGGCATTCGAAGGTATCCAGGAGGCGCTGGCGCGTATTGGCGGCAACGCCTGGCTGATGGACAGCGCACGGATACTGACCGCCAACGCAGTCGACCTGGGGGAAAAACCCTCGGTGCTGTCGGCAATTCTCAAGTACCACCTGACCGAGCGCGGCCGTGAGTGCATCAGCCACGCCATGGACGTACACGGCGGCAAGGGCATCATCATGGGCCCCAACAACTACCTGGGTCGCAGTTGGCAAGGCGCGCCGATTTTCATCACCGTGGAAGGCGCGAACATTCTGTCGCGCAACCTGATGATCTTTGGCCAGGGCGCGATTCGTTGCCATCCTTTTGTACTCAAGGAGATGGCGCTGGCGGGTCGCGAAGACCATGACCAGGCGCTCAAGGAGTTCGATGGCCTGCTGTTGCAACATATCGGTTTCGCCGTCAGCAACGCCGCCAGCACCCTGGTCTTGAACCTCGGCCTGGGCCACTTCGAAAAAGCCCCGGGCAACCGCCTGAGCCAGGGTTACTTCCGTGCCCTTAACCGTCAGGCCGCTGCATTTGCCTTGCTGGCCGACCTGAGCATGATGCTGCTGGGTGGCGAACTGAAACGTCGCGAACGCTTGTCGGCACGCCTGGGCGATGTGCTGAGCCACATGTACCTGGCCTCGGCGGCGCTCAAGCGTTACCACGATCTCGACTCCCCCGGGCATTTGGAGCCGTTGTTTGCCTGGGCCATGGAAGAAAGCCTCGGGCAGTCGGAGCGCGCACTGGACGAACTGCTCGACAACTTCCCGAATAAAATCCTCGGCTGCCTGTTGCGGGTGATCGTGTTCCCGTTCGGTCGTCGCCACAAAGGCCCTTCCGATGCGCTGGATGCCGAAGTGGCAGCGGTGATCGGCCGTGCCAAGGGCGATCCGACCCTCGAAGCGTTGTTGGCCGGTTGCTATCGTCCACAATCGGCCGAGGATCCGGTGGGCGCATTGCAGCATGCCTACGACCTGCTCGACGCCAGCCATCCGCTGCAGAAAAAACTCCACAGTGCGCTCAAAAGCGGTCAGCTCAAACCGATCGCCGGGGAAAATGCCATCGACGCCGCGTTGCAGGCAGGCGTACTGCAAGCGGCCGAGGCGCAGACGCTGCATGCTGCCGAGGCGGCGCGACGCAAGGTGATCGATGTGGATGACTTCAGCAAAGAAGAACTGGCGCAAGCGCCAGGACGGGTCCGTTAACCCGGCGGTCATATAAAAACGGGCGCGGGGGCTATATACTCCCGCGCCCGTTTTTGCTTTTGAGGACTTATCTCGTGTCCAACGTCGTTGCCGATCACCTCGTCCTGCTCGACCACCTGCGCAGCATTCTGGTTGCCGTCGGCGAAGCCGAGCAGGTTCCAGAGGAAAGCCACGCGCTGTTCCTGGAGCGCTTCGATGAGCTGCGCGCCCTGCTGCCTATCGATCCCATCGAAAGCCAGTATCTGGGCCAGGACCTGATGAGTCAGGTCATCCTGCGCTACCCGCAAATCGCTCACCTGGTGCCACGCGACCTGCTATGGTTCTTCGGCGGTGATTGCCTGCATTTTATGCCGGACGACGAACTCGACCTGTACCAGGCACTGGAAGAGCGCCGTTATGAAGCCGAGCAGAACGACGAACCGTTCGACTGGAACCAGGAAAAGCAGTTGCTGGCCATGCCCGACGACCAGTCCAAGCACTGACTTTCATGGGGGAGCTGGCTTGCCGGCTCCTGCCTGCCGGCGCAATGTCGGCTCTTTCGCCATACACGCCACCAGATAATCGATAAACACCCGCAACTTCGGCGGCAAGTACCGCGTAGGCGAATGCAGCAACCAGGCATCACCGTGGTATGACGCGATAAAGTCCCACTCCGGCAACACCTGCACCAACCTTCCCGCCTCCAGCGCATGTCGCGCCGTGAAGTACGGCAAGCTGCCAATCCCCACTCCCTGCAACACCGCCTCCAACCGAACACCGGTATGGTTGGCCGCATAGCGCCCGCGCACGCCAACCGTCACCGCCTTGGCGCCCTGACGAAATTTCCAGCGCGCATCGCCCGGTGTTTCCCCCAGGTAGATGCAGCTGTGTGCCAACAAATCATGAGGATGCGCCGGTGTACCGTGTTCATCCAGGTAGTGCGGCGTGGCGCAAAGCAGGTGTTCGATGGGCAGCAACTGACGCCCGACCAATCCCGGCGGCGGACTGTCGGTGATACGAATGCTCAGGTCGACATTGTCGTCGATCAAATCCACATGCCGATCTTCCAGGATCAGCTGTACATCCACCTTGGGATAGCGCCGCAAGAACTCCGGCATATGCGGATGCACGACAAATCGCCCGACCGCCTTCGGCACGCTGACCCGCACCAGCCCTTCGGCTTCATGGGTGTACTGGCCGCTGATTTCCATCACCGAGCGCGCCGCATCGAGCATCTCCTGACAGCGCTTGAAGACTTCTTCACCGCCTTCGCTCAGACGCAGCTTGCGGGTGGTGCGTTGCAGCAGGCGAGTGGCCAGGGTCTTTTCCAGGCGCGTGATACTGCGGCTCACGGCGGACGGCGAGACGCCCAACTGACGCGCCGCCTCGGAGAAGCTGCCGGTCTCGACCACCTTGACGAAAATCGCCATTTCGCTCAACAGCGGCAAAGGCAGATTGATGCTCATGACGCACAAGTCCATTGAATTTTCAGCGGATTATCACCTATTAACGCACTACTTATACTGCCAGACAGAACCCAGATGCGGATGTAGATGATGACCGAACGCCTGTTTTTTACCCACGACCACCTGATTGCCGACGTCGAAGTGCTGGAATGCACACCCCGAGAACAGCAGTTTGCAGTGGTTCTGCACTCAACCCCCTTCCATCCCCAGGGCGGCGGCCAGCCATTCGACACCGGTTGGCTGGGGAACAGCCGAGTGCTGAAGGTGGTACAGGAAGCGGAGCGCATTGTGCATTACGTCGACCAGCCGCTCGAACTCGGCATCACGCAAGCGCGGGTCGATGCAGAACGTCGCGTCTTGCATACACGCCTGCATTCCGCCGGGCATTTGATCGGCAACGCAGGTGAAAACCTGGGGTGGATGCCGATCAAGGCCCATCACTGGCCAGGCGAAGGCAAGGTCACGTTTATACGCGGCGAGTCGGCGCACGCCATGGATGCCGATGCATTGCAACAGCAGGTCAATCAATGGATCAACGCGGACTTGCCCCGTCATATGCTGCTGGAAGGCGACACCCGCGAAGTCGGCTTCGGTGAACTGCCGGCCTACGCCTGTGGCGGTACCCACGTGCAAACCCTGGCGCAAGTAGGCCAAGTGAAAATTCTGTCGTTGTCGGAAAAAAAGGGGGCGCTGTCGGTGCGCTACACCCTTGATTAAGCCCTCCCTCTCCTTGCCGACTGGTGATAATGTGTGGAGATATTTCTGACCTATTAATCAGAAATTTTCCACAAATCACCTGCAAAGGAATGCCAACAAGCATGGATTTTTCGCTCAAGCACCTGGCCGCCGCTACCTTGATGGTCGCCGGCCTGTCGTCGTTCGCCGCACCGGCCTTCGCCAACATTACGCCGCAACAAAGTGCGATCATTCTCAAGACCTTCGATGAAGCGTCGGACAAGGATTTCCGCACCTTTCTAGGCAGCCTGGCCAAGAGCGATGCGGCTAAGACCGCCAACCTCGGCGCGGCGATCAAGACCTTCCTCGATGACAAAACGCTTTCGGCCGAACAACAGAACGAAATCCATCGCCTGCTGGGTCTCTACGCACGCGCAAAGTATGGGGCTGCAGCCACCGAAACCTTGCGCGAACTGGTGGCAATCCCGACCTTCCAGGTTGAAGGTGTCGCCCAACACGACAATCCTGAATTCCTCAAGATCGCCGACAAGATCAAGCACCTCGCGCAGTCCTTTGACCTGAATTTTCGCAACGTCGATAACCGCGTCTATGAAATTTCCCTGGAAGGCACGGGTGATGAAGTGGTGGGCATTCACGCCCATGCCGACGTAGTTCCGGTGACGCCCGAAAACTGGGTGGTGGCGGATGGCACCAAGCTTGATCCTTTCAAAGTCACCTTGATCGGCGACCGCATGTATGGCCGCGGTACCGAGGATGACAAGAACGGCATCGTGGTGACGCTCTATGCCATGAAAGTCATCAAGGAAGAACAGCTGCCACTGGCGAGAAACTTCAAATTGCTGGTGGATACCACCGAAGAAACCACCGGCGACGCCATCCCCTATTACTTTGAACGCAACCCGACGCCAAACTACAACCTGGCGCTGGACGGCGGCTACCCAGTAGTGATCGCCGAGAAAGGCTACGGCACTGTCATGGCGACCTTCGCCAAGCGGCAGGCAGAAGGCAGCGGTGGCGAAATCATCTCGATGACCGGCGGCCTGGCGACTAACCAGATTCCGTCGGCTTCAGTGGCTACACTGCGCAGTGACAAACCGGCCGAATTGGCTGCCAGCCTGCAAAAGGCCGGCATGGCTTATGCCAAGGCGAATGGCGCCGATTTCCAGGTAGACGCCAAGGTGGTCGGCAACGCCGTCAAGCTGACAGTGACCGGTGTTTCCGCCCACTCATCCGAACCCGAGTCCGGCATCAATCCGGTGGCGAGGATGCTCGACTTCATCAATAGCCTGAATGGCAAGGTGGCGCTCAAGCACAACGAAATGACCGACGCCGCCCGCTACGCTGCCGACAACTGGGGCCTGGATTATCTCGGTGGCAAACTGGGCGTGGGCTTCTCCGATGCGTTCATGGGACCGCTGACCGCCTCTCCGACGTTTATCGGCATGAATGAAAAAGCCTTCAAGCTCGCCGTCAATCTGCGGGTACCAAAAGGTAAATCCCCGGAAGCGCTCAAGAAGGAGATTGCCGACAAGCTCACAGCCTGGAGCAACCAGACCGGTATCACGCCGACCTTCGATTACTCGATCGCTCAGCCGATGTACCGTAACCCCGAGGGTGAGTGGGTCAAGGCGCTACTGGCAGTCGCCAGCGAAAACCTCGGCATGGAACACACCTTCGGCACCTCGGCCGGCGCGACGTCGGTACATGAACTGCCCAACGGCGTGCAATTCGGCCTGGCACGGCCCGAAGCCAAATACACCGGGCACACCGACAATGAGTTCAAGACCGTCGAGCAGTTCCTGCTGGACCTGCAGATCGTGACCGAGATGATGGGCCGCATCGGGCAGTTGCCGAAGCTCTGATCAGCCATGTGGACCTGCTATGCCGGCAGGTCCATTTATCGGCGCTGTAGCGCAGACAAACAAAAACGCCGCTCATTACTGAGCGGCGTTTTTATTGAATATGGAGCGGGAAACGAGTCAAGCACTAGAGCGCTAAGCCATTGTTTCCCAAGTACCTTCTTCACTTCAGTGATTAGCGAAGGCCTGAACTATAGCCTTGTTTTCGCCCTCGGCAACAAAGTTTGTCCAAGGACGTCCATCAATGTCCAAGCACTGCCATCCAACCGCAATGGACGCAGAACACATCTCCTACCAGAGGCCGCTACCACAACACCGTTGGCGCGCACTCGTTTCCTAGCAACAGCATCGAGATCCTGTCCAGTCAAGGGGACAGCTCACATCCTGGTGCGCAGCGGCAATATGGTTCCGACGACATCGTGCCCGAGCAAGCTGGTCTGACGCATCCCGTTACACACATCTCGAAGCGTCATCCGAGCAAATCGCAGTCTCTGCACGAACACGGCCACATCGCGCAGACTCAGCCGCAGCACCTTGGCACCGGACTCGCCATCTCCTTGACGTCCCTGGAAGCCGCACTCAAGCGCACCACGTGTTCAACTGCGGCGCCTCCTTGGGCTGCTTCTTCTTGTTCAGCACATACGCCGCCTACCACTCGTCCTTCTCGAACAGTAGGTCTGCGGGCAAGTCCGGCAGTGACCTGCCCAGGCGGATCAGCCGGTTGCCCGGTGTGCAACGCACCGGGCCATTCGAGCAATTCGAGGATGCCCCGATGATGTGAGCGGCGACGCTGCACACAATTGGAGCCCATGGTTGACCTCACCACGCTCAAGGCCGAAGACCTGCAGGGTCTGAGCCCGAGCGCCGTCACCGAACTGGCCACGCGCCTGCTCGCCGAGCTCAAGGTGCGCGCCGAGCAAGGCCAGCGCGACGCGCAGGCGATCCGCTTCAAGGACGCCACGCTCGAGAAGATCACCTTCGAGCTCGCCCGACTGAAGGCCTGGAAGTTCGGCGCCCATGCCTGCGCAGTTGACCCGCCCGCTGGACAATGTTGCGCCGCGCCACTACCAGATGAATCGACAATGGCCGTGGTGGACGCCTTGGGCGGCAGCCGGAGCGATTTGCCTGGGGGCATATGGGTTCTTTGCCGTACGCCTGAACACCATAACCCAGCAAGTCATGCAATCGCTGGAAGCCATCTGGTTACGTTGACTTTCGTGCGCTGCTTCGCTGTTTTCCGTAATCCCCAAGGCGTATTAATCCGGCCAAAATCAGCCTTAGAAACAATAAAACAAAACTTCCCACAACACATACGGAAAGTGTGAAGGCGACAGCCAGATAACCCCTCTTTAAAGTTCAAGGCCTCTGAAAACCTGCCAAAGGGATTACCCGCAGGAGTTGCCATGCCTAACTTGCGCGACGTGCGCTTTACCTTCAGTTCGACTGCCGACATCAACTTCGATGTGGTCTCGTTTGAACTCACCGAAGGACTGTGCGAACTGTATCGCCTGACCGTGGACTTGGTCAGCACTTCGGCCACTGCCGACTTCGCGCAACTGCTGGACCAGCCCGCCACCTTGACCATTTGGCAAGGCGAACAACCGGTACGCCATGTGCACGGCTTAATCAGCCGCTTCGAACAGGGCAAGACCGGCTTTCGCCGCACCGCCTACCGCGCCGTGATCGAACCGCAACTGGCCCGCGCCACCCTGCAATCGGACTGGCGCATTTTCCAGCAACGCAGCGTGCCGCAGATCCTCGAACAGCTGTGCACCGAACGCCGCTGGGGCGCCTGCACCCAACACCTGACCGAAACCCACCTGCCCCGCGAATACTGCGTGCAAGCCGGCGACCTGGACTGGGATTTCTACCAGCGCATGGCCGCCGAAGAAGGCTTGCTGTCGATCTTTCAGCACAGCGAGGGCGGGCATCAGTTGATCCAGGCCGACCATATCGCCAGCTTCGGTGTGATCGAGGGCGAACCGCTGGTGTACGAGGCCAACCCCGGTGGCGATCAGGCCCAACCGGCGCTACACAGTTTCACCTACCGCGAGCAGGTGCGCAGCGCCCAACAGACCCAGCGCGACTACACCTTCACCCACCCCCGCTACAACCTGGAGCAGCACGAACAGGCGCGCCAGCTGGAACACCAAAGCCCCGACTACGAACGCTACGACTATCCTGGGCGCTACAAACATGACGACGCCGGCAAGCCCTTCACCCTGACCCGCTTGCAAGGCCTGCGCGGTGATGCACATACTGCCGAAGTTACAGGCGACGATGCGCGCCTAGTGCCGGGGCTGGCGTTCGATCTGACCGGGCATCCGCGTGACGACCTCAACATCGGCTGGCGCGCCGTCGTCATCAAACATGTCGGCCGACAACACACAGCGATGGAAGAAGAAGCCGCCGGCAGCCAAGTGGGCACCCATTACAGCTTCACCGCCACGCTGATTCCCGACAACGTCGAATGGCAGGCACCGCCGCGCCCCAAACCCTGCATCGAAGGCCCACAGATCGCCACCGTGGTCGGCCCGCCCGGCGAAGAAATCTACTGCGACGAACACGGCCGCGTGCGCCTGCAATTCCCCTGGGACCGCGAAGGCCAGGACGACGACCGCAGCTCCTGCTGGGTGCGCGTCACCCACAACTGGGCCGGTGCCGGTTGGGGCCACGTCGCCCTGCCCCGGGTTGGTCAGGAGGTACTGGTCGGCTTCGTGCAAGGCGATCCCGACCAGCCCCTGATCATTGGCCGCAGTTACCACGCCATCAACCGTTCACCGTACAAACTGCCGGACTTCAAGGCCCTCAGCCCGATCCGCAGCAAGGAGCTTCACGGCGAGCGCCACAACGAACTGCGCCTGGACGACACCACCGGGCAAATCAGCGCCGCACTGATGAGCGACCACCAAGCCAGCGCCCTAACCCTCGGCTACCTCACCCACCCACGCCCCGGCGGCGGCGTGCCCCGTGGCGAAGGCTTTGAACTGCGCACCGACGCCCACGGCGTACTGCGCGCCGGCGGAGGTTTATTGCTGACCACCCAACCACGCCCTCGCGCCGCCGAGCACCACACCGACCTGCCGGAAACCGCCGAACAACTCGACACCGCCCGCCAACACCACGCCACCTTCGCCAGCGATGCCCGCGACCACCTGGCCCAGGAAAGCGGCGACCAGGACGAAGTCGCCGACACCCTCAAGGCCCAACACAGCGCCATCCGTGGCACCGACGGCAACCCCAATGCCAACCAATACCCGGAACTGGCCGAACCGCATCTGGTGCTGCACAGCCCCGCCGGCATCGCCAGCAGCACCCCGCAATCGACCCACATCGCCAGCGGTGAACACCTCGCCCTGAGCAGCGGCGGCCACACCAGCCTGGCCATCGGCAAACGCCTGCTGGTCAGCGCCAGCCGTGGTGTGCGCACCTTTGTGCAAAGCCTGGGCTGGCGATTGGTGGCGGCCTCCGGGGATATCGATATCCGGGCGCTGAAAGACAACATCAACGTGTTGGCCAAGCTTAAGGTCACCGTGACGGCCGAGCGCATCACCTTGAGTGCCAAGGAAGAGATTGTGATTCAGGCGGCGGGGAGTAGCACTACCTACAACGCGGGTGGGATTACCCATGCCACCAGCGGGTTGTACACCGGGCATGCCGTGGATTTTATCTACGACGCAGCGAAGAGTAAGGCGGCGGCGTTCCCGGAGGAGCCCAAGGCGGGGAAAGGGAATTTGGAGTTGTTTCAGCAGTATGCAAGTCGCCATGCCTACGAAAACTCCGACTATCGCGTAGAAGACGCCATCGGCCAAGTTTTTACAGGAAAGCTCGATAGCAAAGGCTTCGCAGCAGTGGCCGGACTGGCCACAGGGCCAACCAAAGTCACGCTTGGCAAGGACCCAACCAACACGTGGTCACCCGAGAGCGAGATACAAAAACCTCAAGCACACAAGCTACAAGCGGCGGCCGCTGACCTTGCAACAAAGTCAGCCCAACAAATCGCCGAGGCCATCTTGGCGAAAACACCACCAACCAGTCCTCCTGGCGACAAGAATCTGCTCAAACGCGCTCTTCAACAGCAAGCCTCCGACTCATTCAAAGACTCGATTACGGCCGTCATGGGGAAAGTAAAATCATGAGCACACCCCCTACCCAGCGCCAACCAGAAACTGCGGTCGCGCCTTTAGATACTCTCGGCGAAGATATTGAAGCTGGAGCGAACAGCTTTGATCGATGGCTGAGGGAAATCAGTGACAATAATATTACCTTGGCACGGCTTAAGTCCGTGGCGGAATTCATCCCCATAGTGAACAACATCATGTCTGCCAGCGACGCTGCTGGCGACATCGTAACGCTCACCCAAAGCGAAACCAGATCCATACTTGACTGGGTCAGCCTCGGCGTCAATCTCATAGGCATAATCCCAGTTCCGCCAGCGATGGCGTATGCCAGAAAAAGCCTTAGACCAACACTTCACCTTGTTAAGGAGCGTGTAAAAGCTAATCCGAAAGGGGCTCTAGGGGATGCGTTGGTAACCGTTTTGGTTGGCCATCTCAACGCAACGATCCTAGGCGAATTGGAAGACTTTGTTAACGAAGCTCAATCCCAGCTATCAAAGCACCTGACAGACTGCGGCGAAACAGGAAAAGCTATCATCCTGATGATTGCGAATGCAATTGATGACATCCTTAAAGGCACCCTGAAATTTCAGCCTCCCTCACAGAACGCCTCCGACTCCTTTCTGCATAGACTTACAACCGTCGTAACAGGCCCGATCGACAAAGTTGCGCTTGAGGCGCTGAATTCGATCCACAAATTTATTCCATCACATATCAAACGACTGGCATTCAGCTATACCGCCATCCTCCGCACTCTTGCGGACGAAGTTAAAGCAAGCCTCATCGCATTGGGTGATACCAATACTGAACAGAGCATTGGCTATCTGCTGTTAATACTGTCTCAGGCTGCCAAACGTAAACGCAAACAGCTGAGCCCCTATGTACCGCCATCCGGAGTGGGACAAGCCAAGCGCGTGAGCGGACAGAATGAGTTGGGGGCGACAAATGGACAACCGCCGGCCAAGCGAGACGCGAATGCCGAAAAAAACGGAACCTGCACAGGCACCTGCAACAGCATCACCTTCGCCCGCGGAACAGAACAACTCACTCATACCGACTTTACGCTCCCGGGGCCGTTTCCCGTTACCTGGTCGCGCAACTATCGATCCAGCCTATCAGCACTGGATTGCGGACCAATCGGCGCACGCTGGATCTGCCCCTTCACCGTCCACCTTGAAGTCGTCGACGACACCGTCAATTATCACGATGCCGATGGTCGAACACATACATACCAGACACCGAAAATCGGAAAATTCCATCCCGATGCGATAGAAGAAATCATACTCGTGCGTACTGGCGAAAGAACACTGACCATAGCTCGAGGCCACAACATAGAGGAGCATTATGAGCAGGTCAGCACTACGTTTCGGCTGGTTTCAATACGCCACCGCAACGGCGCGAGCATCTCCTTGCACTATGAGCATCTGCATGAAGGTCTCCAAGTACTGTCAGACCTGTTGACTTATCAAAACGACGAGCCTCATCAGCACATCCAAACCCGTGTTGGCCCAAACGGTAAGATCGCAAGCCTGTGGCTTATGCAAGATGGAGAGCCAAGTCGTCAGCTAGCCGATTATGACTATAGCGCTGAAGGCGACCTTGTAGCGGCGAGAGACGAACACGATAGGCAATGGGACTATCAGTATCAACACCATCTGATCACCCGATACACGGATCGCACTGGCCGAGGAATGAATCTGGAGTGGCATGGCGAAGGCCCTGACGCTAAAGCTATCCACGAGTGGGCCGACGACGGCAGTTATGATGTTCGCCTGGAGTGGAACAGAAACATTCGCCTCACCTACGCCATCAATGCCCTTGGTCACGAGACCAAACACTACTATGACATCCTTGGCTACACCTATCGCATTGTCCATCCGGACGGCAACGAAGAGTGGTTCTTCCGCGATGCCGCCAAGAATATCACCCAACACATCCACACCGATGGCAGCGCCGACAACTACATCTACGATGAACGCGGCAACCTGCTCCAGCACACCCGCCCGGACGGCAGCAGCATTCATCACGCCTACGATGATCAGGATCAGCTCTTCAAGACCCGCGACGCCGAGGGCGGTCTGTGGAAGTACGACTACGATCAACGCGGCAACATCATCGAAACCATCGATCCGCTGGAAAACAAAACCCAGTACAGCTACAACAGCGACAACCTGCCCGTGGTCATCACCGATGCCAACGGTGGTGCCAAACAACTGGCCTACAACGCTGACGGCCAACTGATCCGCTACACCGACTGTTCGGGCAAGCTCAGCCAGTGGAACTACGATGCACTGGGCCAGCTCAGCTGCTTCACCGATGCCGAAGGCCACGTCACCACCTACGAGTACCACGCCGGGCAGCTGGTGCGACTTATCCACCCGGACAAAACCGAAGAACACTTCGAGCGCGACGCCGAAGGCCGTCTGCTTAGCCACACCGACGCCCTGCGCCAGCGCACCATCTGGCACTACAACGAAGCCGGGCTGATCCAACAGCGCCAGGACGCCAACGGCACAACCCTCGACTACCGCTGGGACCGCCTCGGCCAACTGATCGAACTGCGCAACGAAAACAACAGCACCGCCAGTTTCAAGTACGACCCGGCCGGGCGCCTGCTCAAGGAAACCAGCTTCGACCAACAGACCACCCACTACCTCTACGACCACGGCAGCAATCAACCGACTCGCCGCCTCAATGGCGACCGGGTCAACGAGTTTGAGTACGACCCGATGGGCCGACTTATAGCCCGTCATGCCGGGCACAAGGAAGGTCTGGAGTGGCAGACCGAAACCTTCGCCTACGACGGCAATGGCAACCTGCTGCTCGCCGAGAACGCCGCCTGCAAACTGCAATGGTTCTACGACCGTGCGGGTAACAACACCCGCGAGCATCAATACCTGCGCTACCTGCAGGAACCGCATGTGGCGGTGTGGAAGCATGAATACGATGCCCTCAACCAACGCATCGCCACCACTCGCCCGGATGGGCATCGGGTCAGCTGGTTGACCTATGGCAGCGGCCATCTGCTGGCCTTGAAGGTCGACGATACGGAACTGCTCAGCTACCAACGTGACAACCTGCACCGCGAAATCGCCCGCGACCAAGGCAACGGCCTGCAACAACGCCAGGCCTGGACACCCAACGGCCAGTTGCTGGAACAAGCATTGGGAAAACGGGGCGACTCCCAACGCCTGGTGGTGCGCAATTACCGACATGATGCCGCCGGCCAATTGACCCGCATCGACGACACCCGGCGCGGCGCCCTCAGCTACCGCTACGATCCGCTCGGTCGCCTGCTTGCCGCCCAGACCATCAATGGCGAAGAAACCTTCGCCTTTGACCCGGCCAGCAACCTGCTGGACCCGCAGGCACCGCGCCGTCCCAATCAATATGTCCCGAACAAACTGCTGGACAACCTGCTGCGTGACTACGTCGGCACGCACTACAGCTATGACGAGCGAGGCAACCTCAAGGAGCGCCTGCACAACGGCAAGAAATCTCACTTCACTTGGGATCTGCACGACCGCCTGACCGGCTACGCAGATGACAGATTGACCGCAACCTTTGCCTACGACGCTCTGGGCCGACGGCTGTTCAAGCTGTCCAAAGCCAAGTACCACGACCGCCGCGAAGCCGGGCCGATGTGGAACAAGCTAGAGCGGGCCAAGCTCGACGAACAGTATGGTTGTGGCTACACCATCTACGGTTGGGATGGTGATGTGCTGGCTTTTGAGAGCCGCAACAATGACAAGAGCGAACGCCTGACCCACTACTTTTTTGAGCCTGGCAGCTTTGTGCCGGTGGCGCAGGCGGTGGAGCAACGCAGCATCCAACTGCTGCCCGAACCGGTCTATGAGGGTGCTTACGACATCGACCGCGATCCGGTGTGGCAGCACAAACCTAAGCCGGTGAGCTTCAGCGCCGTGGCGTGGTACCAATGCGACCACCTTGGCACGCCGATGGAGCTGACCGACGAACAGGGCGATATCGCCTGGGCCGGGGTCTACAAGGCTTGGGGTCTGGCCAAGGAACAGCGTAGCGAGGCCGCCAGGCGCGCGGATGTGCGCAATCCACTGCGTTTTCAGGGGCAGTACTTTGATGTCGAAACAGGGCTGCACTACAACCGTTATCGGTACTATGATCCGCAAGTAGGGCGGTTTATCGGCAAGGATCCGATCGGGTTTGCGGGTGGACTCAATGTTTATGCCTATGCACCAAACCCGGTGACTTGGATTGACCCGATGGGGCTAGCCACACTAACGCATGCACCGGACTTTGACACCGCAAGAACACAGGCATTCAAGAACGCAGGAATGACAAATCCTGATAATGTTACATTCTCTAAATATGACCCAGTAACGGGCACTGTCGTTGAGTTCAAAGGAGAGGGGGGAGCAAAAGTTGCATATGATGCGCCTCATGCCGATATGGAACCTGCAACCGGACACGATAAATCGCATGTAGGTTGGCAAACTGCAGGAAAGCGCGGAAAGTGCGGCTGTGCTGACCGAGGCAATATTACCTATAGCGGCCCACAACATCCACATCGCCCTGACAAGAAGTAGGCTGATACATTATGAATCAAACAAACAGCTCATCTCTTAAGACCGAAATAGAAGAAGCCTTAGTATTGAATGGGCTGGTCGCCCACGAGATAGCGAATAAAGATGAAGTACTATCAGCAATAGAGTCCATCTTTGTCAAAGAGAGGCCTAGAGCTTGGTGGTCATCCTTGGCGGCAAAACCAAAAATATACACATTCACTGATAACTCAGCACACTTACATATAGAAGAAGTAGCGCCACCCACTACTGACGACGTCTGGCTAATAGCGGACGAGGACAACGAAGAAAAATTGTTATTCAGTCTCCCACTATCAAAAATCAAAAGCGTTCTGGAGGAATGCCGATTCTTCGAGTATTACATCGTGGACAAAAATCTTACCTGGCTGCTCGCAGAGAATGACCACGGCGACATTCTTGTTTCCAATAACAATTGATCGAACTCTGCCCACTATAAGAGTAAGAAGGAAAAATCATTGAAGTGTATAGTTCGCCTCGGCGACACCACCGACCACGGTGGTGTTGTCACCGAATTCATCCCCCACACCAACCTCAACGGCAAACCCATGGCCGGCAAAGGCCACATGGTGATGTGCCCCTTATGCAAAGGCCCCTTCCCGATTGCCGAAGGCAGTAGCACCTATTCCGTCAACGGCATTCCCGTGGCGTTGGATGGCATGAAGACCACCTGCGGCGCCACCCTGATCGCCAGCGGTTCCCGCGGCGCCGTTCACCGCTGACCAACCACGGATCCAGCAATGACACAGTGGCTACTCCGAACCTGCGCACGTTACCCGTGACGGACTCAAAGACCACCTAATCCCCCCTTCAACGAGAGATGGTGGGGACCAATGAAATCGTAAACGCACTTAGAGGTTATTGTTGGATTTTAGGCTGGACGGAAATCAGGTCCTGGACCTCTACGCAGGAGTAGGTATTGGAGTAGTTGTGGAAACGAGGTTGTGGTTGGATGCCAGAGGTCACGCACTGGAACGCCGACGAGCCTTTTTGCAAGATCAGAAAGTGTTCCAGACTGACGTGTCCTGGCGCCTGATAGGCCGCCTTGATCTCATAGCCGCCGCGTAGTAGCTCGATCACCCCTTTTTGTCCGCCAGGACTAATGGGCTAGTGACTACGAGACCCAGCAGGGAGGTGCTCAGGATAGTATTTTGCAATACGAGTCGTTCTTGGCATGAATCCGTCGTCCTTGTGTGAAAAATACCAAACTACCAAAACCCAACAAATCTATCACGATCCAGGCCCACTGAGTTGCAGAGCTTGGCAACCTGGTCAACGCTCCGGCAGCGCAGGTCTAGAAGAGTCCGCCCAGCCCAGGCAGCAGTCGCCTCAGAAAAGGAAGGACATAGACCGGGCGAACGCTGCAAACCATAGCCAGGCGCAACGCCGACGGCTAACCGAGACAGTTTATCGACGTGTCGGGGAGATCGTGAGGCCGACCCGCTGACCGAGATGCGCCACAAGTTGCGGAAACTGCCTGAAATGATGCGGAAACGATCAGGTTGTAGGGTACCTGCCGAAATGAACCTCAGAAACACGAAAGCCCCGCATTCGCGTAATGCTGTTCACTTAAGCGGAGCAGCATTACGGTCCACTGGAAATCGGTTTTTTGATTTTCACCGTTCTTGGCCTGGCAGGTCTGGGGCGGTGATCCAGAAACAAGCTGCCGATAAGGGTTGTGGCGAACCTTGGGTTTAGGCATCGCCACGATATCGAGGTCGGCGGCCGGGTTTACCGCCAGTCCCTTCTCAACCATGGCATAGCGGAACAACTGGTTGAGCCAGGTGCGGCATTTTTCGGGCGTGGTCATGGCCTTGCGCCGCTCAATCTTGCGCAGCACTTCCAGCACATGCTGACGCGACACCTCGACGATAGGCAGACCCCCCAACCAGGGCAGGATGTCTTTGTCGAAGTGACGATCGATCTGCGACAAGGTGCTTTGGCGTCCGACCTTCAGGCTCAAAGTCCTGAACGCGCGCCAGTCTGTGAAAACGCGACGAAAAGAGTTCTCCGTTGAGGCGCTCGCGGCCAGTCGCGCTTCTCGGCGGTTGGCGCGTGGATCGATGCCCTGGGCGACCAGCGCACGCGCTTCGTCCCGCGCCGTGCGCGCGTCTTTGAGACTGACTGCCGGATAAACACCCAGTGAAATGCGCGCTTGCTTGCCCAGCCAATAGAAGCGGAAGTGCCATTGCTTGGCACCCTTGGGGCCCACGAACAGCGCGAGCCCACCCGAGTCTTTGAGGGTGTAATTTTTACCGGAAGGTTTCGCCTGGCGAACGGCGGTATCGGTCAAGGCCATGAGTACATCTCCCGTCTCGTAGGGTCGAGGAGATATATATCGATGCCGGACCGGGGCGTTCCATCCAAAAACCGCTGCGCTCGCTGCCCGGATTCTATGTACTCAAAACTGTACTTAAAAAACGTGGCTGGAGGCGGATTTCGGTGGATCGCACTGGAACGAAAAAAGACGCCTAAGCGTCTATTTTCAATGACTTACAGACTTCCATGGAACTCTGTAGATCGATAATTGGAGCGGGAAACGAGACTCGAACTCGCGACCCCGACCTTGGCAAGGTCGTGCTCTACCAACTGAGCTATTCCCGCAAATGGCGTCCCCTAGGGGACTCGAACCCCTGTTACCGCCGTGAAAGGGCGGTGTCCTAGGCCACTAGACGAAGGGGACACGCTAACTGAAACACATGGTGTGTATTCCAGTGCCCAGACCCTAGCCCTAAGACTTGGTCCTGGTTTCACTCAGTGCCGCCCTGGAGCCACACTGCTTAAAAATTGGAGCGGGAAACGAGACTCGAACTCGCGACCCCGACCTTGGCAAGGTCGTGCTCTACCAACTGAGCTATTCCCGCAATGGCGTCCCCTAGGGGACTCGAACCCCTGTTACCGCCGTGAAAGGGCGGTGTCCTAGGCCACTAGACGAAGGGGACACACGTACAACATTCACTGCTTATCGCGTTTCGCTGTGTGCTTTACGCTGTAAGTGGCGCGCATTCTATGGATGGATTGAAAGGTCGTCAACCCCCATGGATAAATTTATTTAAATCAATGACTTCGCCCTGCTTTACCAGCACCGGCGGGGGTTTCTCGGCGTCCGCGGTTTGGCGCCTATATTCTGGCACCCCGCAAGGCGCTATAGTTCGCATCGGTAGATGATGGCAATCTGCACCCAGGTAGGCCCGCTTCCTATATAAGGAAAAGACGGATTCAACTCGTCGAACAGTTCTATCCGCCACACGCCGCAATCACTACACTTCAACGTACATCCCATAAAGAGGTCGCACCGGTGACACCAATCATGATCACCCTGCTGGTAATAGCCGGGATCGTAGTACTGATCGCCATTGGCTATATGAACCATGTGGTGGAAAACACCAAACTGGAAAAGGCCCGGGCTCAGATTGAACTCAACGACCGGTTGCGGCGCTGTGGCGAGATCACCGAAACCTTCCCGGGCCAATTGATGACTCCGGCGCTCAAGCTGCTGTTGACGCGCCTGGAACTGAACGTCAACCAGCGCCTGCTCGCCCTCAACAAATCCAGCGCTGCCCTCAAGTCACGTATCAAGGAACTTGAGGCGCTGATCGGCCAGGGTGAATCGATCCCGGTGAACAACCCGCCATCCCCGATCCAGACCGAAGCCAAGGCCAAGGACGTGCGTTTTCTGCTGGAAGCACTCCACGGCCAAGTCACCCGCGCGGCTCAGGACGGCTTTTTACCCACCAATGAAGCCAAGCATTGGATCAGGGAAATCCGCCACATCCTGGTGCTGCTGCATATCGAGTTCTTCAACCACCTCGGCCAGCACGCCTTGCAACAGGAACAGCCCGGCCAAGCGCGCCTGGCGTTCGAACGGGGTGTGCAATACCTGCGCAAACAGCCTGAACCGGCGACCTACAGCCAACAGTTACAGGCGTTGGAAAATCAGCTGGCACGCGCCAACTCCATGGTATTGACCAACAGCCAACCGGTCGCTGACGAGGTCAATGAGTTGACCGAAGGTTTGAAAGTCGTAGATGCAGACGCCGAGTGGAAGAAGAAGGCGATTTACGACTGACCCTCACCGCCAACCTCATGGGCGCAGAGGGTTTGCGCCCGTGCCATCACTCTGCATCTATCCTCCTTCGCGCAACTCGCGTACAAAAGTGGGCTTCCTTCTCTTAACGAAAGAGGCCCGCTATGCCCGTCGTCGTCGTTGATGGTCAACCGCTGCACTATCTGGATCAAGGCCACGGTCCCGTGGTTTTGCTTGGCTCAAGTTACCTGTGGGACCGCACCATGTGGGCGCCGCAGATAACCGCCCTGTCGCAAAAATACCGAGTGATCGTTCCCGAGCTATGGGGCCATGGCGAATCGGGCCCGCTACCCGCCTCCACGCAATCCGTTGACGACCTCGCACGCCAGACCCTGGCCTTGCTGGACCAGCTGGACATCGCTCAAGTCAATCTGGTGGGCTTATCGGTCGGTGGCATGTGGGGCGCACGCCTGGCGTTGCAAGCGCCCGAGCGGGTCAACAGCCTGGTGCTGATGGACACTTACTTGGGTGCGGAGCCCGAAGCGACCCGCGCGTATTACTTCTCGTTGTTCAAGATGATTGAGGACGTGGGCGCTATCCCTGAACCGCTGCTGGATGTAATCGCGCCGATCTTCTTCCGCCCCGGCATCGACCGGGAATCGGCGCTGTACCAGAATTTTCGCCAGTCACTGACGACGTACTCCAAAGACCGCCTGCTGCACAGCATCGTGCCTCTGGGCCGACTGATCTTCGGTCGCGACGATCTGCTGGAGCAACTGCCGCGCCTGAACGCCGAGACCTGCCTGGTGATGTGTGGAGAACAAGACACCCCGCGCCCACCCGCCGAGTCCAGGGAAATGGCCGAGTTGATCGGCTGCGACCTGACGTTGATCGCGGACGCCGGACATATCTCCAGCCTGGAAAACCCTGACATCGTCAACGAGGCCTTGCTCACCTTCCTCGCCAATCATGCTTGAGCACTCAGCCTTTGATCGCCGCGGCCTCACGGTGATCAAAGGCGAAAGTGCCCCACCATTCCTTTAAGCTCAGCCCCCAACTGCGCCAGCTCAATGCTCGACGCCGCGCTGCCCTGCATGCTCAACGCCGATTGATCGGCGCTGGCGCGAATGCTGGTGACGCTGCGATTGATTTCTTCGGCCACCGAACTCTGCTCCTCGGCCGCCGCCGCGATCTGCTGATTCATCTGTTGGATCAGCGATACCGCCGCGGCAATGCTGCCCAAGGCACTTTCGGTTTCCAATGCATCGCTGACCGCCAGCTTCACCAGTTCGCCACTCTGCTTGATCTCCTGCACCGACGAGTGCGCCGCGCTGCGCAAGGTACTTACCAAACGCTCGATTTCTTCGGTTGATTGCTGGGTACGTCGAGCCAGCGCCCGGACTTCATCAGCCACCACCGCGAACCCACGCCCCTGCTCGCCCGCCCGTGCCGCTTCGATAGCCGCGTTCAGCGCCAATAAATTGGTCTGTTCGGCCACACTCTTGATCACCTCCAGAACGCTCCCGATATTCTGGATTTCCGCGCTCAGGCTCTCGATGCTGGTGCTGGCGCTCGTCGCGGAACTGGCCAGCAACTCGATGCGCTGCAAGCTCTGGCGCACCACCCGCTGGCCACCGTCGACCTTGGCATCGGCAGTCTGCGCGGCCTGTGCCGCTTCTTCGGCGTTGCGAGCCACATCGTGGACCGTAGCGGTCATCTGGTTCATTGCGGTGGCGACTTGCTCGGTTTCCTCTTTCTGGCTGCTGACCTCAATATTGGTCTGCTCGGTCACACTGGATAACGCGTGGGCAGAGCTGGCCAGTTGCTCGATACCCGCCTGCAGACCGCTGACCATGCTACTCAGGCCGTTCCCCATCTGCTGCATGGCCAGCATCAATTGCCCCATCTCGTCACGTCGGGTTACCTCCATTCGACCACTGAGATCGCCGGCGGCAATTTTCTGGGCAACCCCGATCACACTGCGCAATGGCGTGACGATCAACCGGGTGATGACCCACGCGGCAATCAATCCCATCAGTAAAGCCAGGGCCGAGGAAACGATGATCAGCCAGGTACTTTCATGCAATTGCTCCTGCATCGAACGGTACTGCGCGTCGTAAGCCTGATTGACTTGCGAGACCACCTGGTCCGCGCGCTCATGCAATTGCTGGTAGACGATCTTTTCCTTAGCCAGCAAGCCGGTGTACTCATCAAGTTTCTCGCTGAACGCGGCAATGTGCCCGGCCACTTCATTCAATACGGTTTGATAGCCCGGATCCTTGACCGTGGTTTTCAGTTGTTCGGCCTGGACCAGGGCTTGTTCGGCCTGCTCGATCTTGCCTTGCCCGGCACTCTCTTCATCCTCGCCCTTGCGACTTTGATCCAGACGCACCCGCGCTTCGTTCATGGCCTGCAGCATCAGACGCGAAACCTGCCCCACCTGCCCGGCCTGCTCGATAAGCTCGGCACCTTCCCGACCCTGGCTGTCCTTGAGTTCGTAAGCACCGTCATCCGCCAGACCGGCCTGCAACACATCGAGGTTATTGGCAACGCTGGAAACCGACCAACTGGCCATTTCCAACGCCAGGTCCTTGGACTGGGTCAGCTCTACGAACTCATCGAAGGCCTGGCGATAGGCGGTCAGGGCCTGCTCCACCGCCGTCATCGCCGGCTCGTTCGCCGCAGACAGCGCTTTGAGTGCCTGCGCTTCAGCCACTAGGCCATCCACGCTTTCATTCAAGGCATCCACGGACTCGGCATCGGAGCGCAGTGCGTAGTTCTGCTCGATCAAGCGCACCTTCAACAAACCATTGTTGAGGGAAGACATACCTTTGAGGCCTTCGAATCGAGAACCGATGGTTTGCAGGGACCACACGCCAATCGCAGCCACCGCCGCGGTCAGCAGAAGAACCAGGAAGAACCCCAGCGCCAGTTTCTTCGCCATTCCAAGGTTGGAAAAACGTCGTTGCATGCCCGAAATCATTGCGCTTGAGTCCTCTTGGCAAGGCGAATACCACAGCCTCGGTATCCATGCAGGGAGATTCGCAACGACTAGCCCCGGAACACAAGATGCCAGTACGTGAATAATGGCAAAAAGCTACATTTTCGTCGTTTTCAGAATCGTGGAGGTCGATCCGGACGGGCCCATCGCCTTGAACAGTGCCTGCGCCCGCCGGTCCCCCGCATAAGCTACATTGATGCGTTGCCAATCACTGTGCTCGCCCGTCGGGCTGAACAAGGCGCCCGACGAGAGCAGGACGCCGCAGCGACGCGCCTGTGCCGGCAATTGTGATCTATCCCCCACCCCCGGCCTCGCCCAAAGAAACATGCCGCCCGCTGGCACGGCGAAAACCTCCCACTCCTCATCTTCCAGCACTTGCAGGGTCGTTGCCATTTCTGCGCTCAATCGCCGACGCAAACGCTGGACCCATTTGCGATAGGTGCCATTGGCCAAAAGCGTGGCCACTACGGCCTCGGCAAAACGCGAGGTGCCCATGCCCGTCAGCGTCTTGACCTTGACCAACTGCGCGATAATGGCTGCGCTGGCCGTGAGATAGCCGACGCGCAGCGCGCTACTCAAGGTTTTGGAAAAACTCGCGACGTAGATGACCCTTTCGTCATGGGACAAGGCCGCCAGCCGGGTACACGAGGCGTGTTGCAGGTCGCCATAGACGTCCTCTTCGATAATCAGGAAATCCCGGGTGCGCGCCAGATGCAACAGGCGCTCGGCCACCGCCAAGGAAAGACTGGTGCCGGTCGGGTTGTGGTAGAGGCTATTGATGAACAGGCACCGCGGATGATGAACCGCCAGCAACGCTTCCAGGGCCTGGAGGTCCGGGCCACTGCGCGTCCTGGGAACCTCCAGCAACTTGACGCCATGAAAGGTCAGCAGGCGATAGAGATTGCCATAGCCCGGGCTTTCAATCACGACCGTGTCGCCGGCCTTGAGCAGCGTGCGTATCAACAAGTCGTGGGCATGACTGGCGCCATGGGTCGTGAGGATACGGTCGGCGCTGGCGGCCACTTGAATCTGGGTCAGGCGCTTGAGCAACTGCTCACGCAATACCGGTAAGCCAAGGGGCGTACTGTAGTTGAATACCCCGGCGATATCGGTGCGGGTGATTTCACGAATCGCATAGCTGATGTCATCGTTCTCGCGCCATGAGTCCGGCAGCCACCCGCATCCCAGCTTCAACTCGCCCAACGGACCATCGGTAAAGGTGCCCCAGTCCTGTTCCGCCCCCTCATGCCATTGGCACTCAGTGGCCGGACTGTCGGCAGGCGGTTGTGCCGCGACGAAAAAAACCGAACCGTGCCTTGAAGCCAACAGGCCGTCGGCCACCATTCGTTCGAATGCCTCGATCACGCTGGATTGACTGAGCAGATTGTCATGAGCCAGTTGCCGGATGGAAGGCAGGCGAGTTCCAGGACTCACCCCGCTTTCCCGAATCCACTCGGCCACTGCGCTGACGATCTGCTGAACCACCGGTATCAAGGCTTGTCGATTGATCTCTAAATCCATGCGCCACCTGCTTAAACTGTTTGTCATTTAACCCAAACCAGTTAAGCACAGAAGGTCCACCACACTTCGTCCATAAGTTTATTAAAGCTTTGATTTTACTGGGTTATTTACCTATTGAAACATAATGGATCGAGGCATCTAGCCATCGCCGGAAAAGTCTCACAGCACTCCCAAGGACTTTCTGAATACACCACGGCATCAGGTCCTAAATGGCCGTCGCGCCGCCGTCCACGGCCAGTGCGTGACCTGTGGTGAATGCCGCGCCATCACTGCACAAGTAAAGGACCGCGCTGGCGATTTCCTCGACCTTGCCGATACGCCCCACCGGATGCATGGCGGCTGCAAACTCGGCTTTACGCGGGTCGGCTTCATAGGCTCGACGGAACATGTCAGTGTCAATCACCGCAGGGCACACGGCATTGACGCGGATTTTCTTTTTCGCGTACTCAATCGCCGCCGACTTGGTCAGACCAATCACTGCATGCTTGGAGGCGGCATAAATACTCATTTTTGGCGCCGCACCCAACCCAGCGACCGAGGCCGTGTTGACGATGGCGCCACCACCCTGGGCCAACAGCAACGGCAGTTGGTGTTTCATGCACAACCACACGCCCTTGACGTTGACGCCCATGATGGCGTCGAACTCGTCCAGGGTGCCCTCCGCCAGCCGGCCTTTTTCGATCTCGATGCCCGCATTGTTGAAGGCGTAGTCCAGCCGGCCATACGCAGCGATCACCTGTTGCATCAGATGCTGCACATCGGCTTCATCGGTGACATTGCAGCGCACAAAAACCGCTTCACCACCTGTTTCATGGATCAGTTCAACCGTGCCCTCGCCGCCCGCCAGATCCAGGTCGGCGACCACTACCTTCAACCCTTCGGCAGCGAATGCCAGTGCCGTAGCACGGCCAATGCCTGCGGCTGCACCCGTCACCAGGGCAACCTGACCGGAAAACGTCATGCTCATGCTTCTGTCCTTGGGTATCGATTCGTCGACCCAGCATAGCCAGTGCCCACGCCTGTACGTCAGCATTATCAGAAGGCCGGTTAAGGTTCCATGAGTTACAGTGATAAGTCCTCGGGGCGCACTATCAATCCGGCCTATCGACGAGCATTCGCAGCCATCGGGCAAGCTTGCCTCTCGTAACGGGAGGGTCTATCACTCTAGGCTCATTTATCCAGAGTCTCTGCCATGACTGCCCAGACCAATCGCCAATTTCTACTCGCCAAACGCCCGGTCGGCGCGGCCACGCGGGATACCTTCACTTATCAGGAACTCCCGTTGGGTACCCCCCAGGAGGGTCAGGTCCTGGTACGCAACGAGTACTTGTCGCTTGATCCCGCCATGCGTGGCTGGATGAACGAAGGCAAGTCCTACATTCCGCCAGTGGCTATCGGCGAAGTCATGCGGGCGCTCGGCGTCGGGCAGGTCATTGCGTCGAATAACCCAAAGTTCAGCGTGGGCGATTACGTCAACGGCGCGTTGGGTGTACAGGACTATTTCCTCGGCGAACCTCGCGGTTTCTACAAGGTCGATCCGACGCTCGCACCGCTACCGCTGTATCTGTCGGCCCTGGGCATGACCGGGATGACAGCCTATTTCGCCCTGCTCGACACCGGTGCCCCCAAAGCCGGAGAAACCGTGGTGATTTCCGGTGCGGCGGGTGCGGTGGGCAGCATCGCCGGGCAGATTGCCAAAATCAAAGGCTGTCGTGTAGTGGGCATTGCCGGTGGGGCCGAAAAATGCAAGTTCCTGGTGGATGAACTGGGTTTCGACGCGGCCATCGATTACAAGCACGAGGACGTGGCGGCAGGCCTTAAACGTGAGTGCCCGAAAGGTGTGGACGTGTATTTCGATAACGTCGGCGGCGACATTCTCGACGCCGTACTCAGCCGTCTGGCCCTGAAAGCGCGGGTGGTGATCTGCGGTGCTATCAGCCAGTACAACAACAAGGAAGCCGTGAAAGGGCCGTCCAACTATTTGTCATTGCTGGTCAACCGGGCGCGCATGGAGGGGTTCGTGGTGATGGACCACGCGGCGAACTTTGCCGCAGCCGGGCAGGAAATGGCCGGCTGGATGGCTCAGGGCAAGCTCAAGAGCAAGGAAGATATTGTCGAAGGCCTGGAGACGTTCCCGGAGACGCTGATGAAACTGTTCAACGGCGAGAACTTTGGCAAGTTGGTGTTGAAAGTCAGCTAAGCCTGTGGGGGCCGGTAAACCGGCCCCCCCAACAGATCAGGCGATCTCGGCCACGACGGCAGCCAAGGCCTTGGCTGGATCGGCCGCCTGGCTGATCGGGCGACCGATAACCAGGTAATCGGAACCCGCATCCAGCGCCTGGCGAGGCGTCAGAATTCGACGCTGATCATCCTGGGCGCTACCCGAAGGACGAATCCCCGGAGTCACCAACTGCAGCGACGGGTGGGCGGTTTTCAACGCCTGGGCTTCCAGTGCCGAACAGACCAGCCCATCCAGGCCGGCCTTCTGTGCCAAGGCTGCCAGACGCAACACTTGTTCCTGTGGTTCGATATCCAGGCCGATCCCGGCCAGGTCTTCACGTTCCATGCTGGTCAGTACGGTCACGCCGATCAGCAATGGCTTGGGGCCGCTGCGTTGTTCCAGCACTTCACGGCAGGCCGTCATCATGCGCAGGCCGCCTGAGCAATGCACATTGACCATCCACACGCCCATCTCCGCTGCGGCTTTGACCGCCATTGCCGTGGTGTTGGGGATGTCGTGGAATTTCAGGTCGAGGAACACCTCGAAGCCTTTGTCACGCAGGGTGCCGACAATTTCCGCGGCGCAACTGGTGAAGAGTTCCTTGCCGACCTTGACCCGGCAAAGCTTGGGATCCAACTGGTCAGCCAGCTTCAGCGCGGCGTCACGGGTAGGGTAATCCAGGGCGACGATGATAGGAGTCTGGCAGACGGACATTGGCATGGGCTCTCAGGCAAGTCGAAATCGGCGCGGATTGTAGCGCAAGCAGCGCCTTTGCGGGGTCCGATGATCGGTAAATCCTCCTACCCCGCCTCATCTTCCCGCCGTGCCTGCGCCTGAGCCTGGGTCTGACTGGCACTCCAATCCGTCAACAGGCTGTAAGCCACCGCCAGCAATGTCGGCCCGATAAACAGCCCGATAAAGCCAAACGCAATCAATCCGCCAAACACCCCAAGCAACACAATCACCAACGGCAAATTACCGCCACGGCTGATCAAGTACGGCTTAAGCACGTTATCCACGCCGCTGATGATGAAAGTACCCCACACCCCGAGGAACACCGCATAGGTGTAATCGCCCTTCCACGCCAACCAGGCCGTGGCCGGGATCCACACCAGCGGCGGTCCCATGGGAATCAGGCTCAGCAGGAAAGTCACAATCCCCAGCACCAGCGCCCCCGGTACGCCGGCGATCAGGAAGCCGATCAATGCCAGCAGCGCCTGGGCCGCCGCTGTACCGATCACCCCGTTGACCACCCGCTGCACGGTACCGGCGACCAGTTCGATGTAGTATCCGGCGCGGTCGCCAATCAAACGCTCCAGCAACCGGTGGACGAACATCGCCAGGCGCGGCCCGTCGCGATAGAAAAAGAACACGAACACCAGGCTCAGGGTCAGTTCCAGAATCCCGCCGCCAATCTGCGCGCTGCGGGCCAGCAACCAGTTGCCGACCTGCCCCAGATACGGCTTGAGCGTGACCATCAAGGCCGCGCCCTGCTGATCGATGCTGTCCCACATGCCCACCAGCCGCGTGCCGATAAAGGGCAAGGAACCCAGCCAGGTTGGCGCCTCCGGCAAGCCATCGACCTGGATATTCTTGATCAGCGCCACGGCGTCGCGCACATGGTCCGCGAGATTGAAACCCAGCCACACCAACGGCACCGCCACCAACAGCATCCAGCCCAACGTCAGGATTCCCGCCGCCAGGGATTCACGGCCACCCAGCGTGCGGGTCAGCAGGCGCATCAGCGGCCAACTGGCAAACGCCAGCACCGCGCCCCAGAACAGCGCCGACCAGAACGGGGCCATCACCCAGAAGCTGGCACCAAACAGCACCAGGAGCAGGATCTGCACCAGCAGGCGATCGTTGTTGAGCATGTAGTTTCTCGAAAAAAGTCGTCAGGACGTGAGTTTAGGCGAACGGCACCGTTCCGTTCGCCCTGACCGGTCAGCGGATCAATTGCAGGTGCAGGCCCTTGGTCTCGGAAGTCCCGGTTTCCAGGCGCGCCTCACGCACGCCCTTGCCCGCCAAGCCCTTTCGCCAGGCCTCGGCATTTGGCCCGCTCACACTGACTCTCAAGCTGGTGTCCAGGTTCAATCCTCGCGAAATCAAGGTCAGCCAGACAGGATCGGGCTCGCCGCTCAGTTCCGGAAAATCCAGCGTGTCGCTACTTTTTAACACACGCAGCAATGTCGCCGATGTCGGTCGCACGTCCGCCAATGGCGTGCTCGCATCCAGTTGCTCGACATGCAGATAAGCCCGGCGATTGCCGCGGGTAATCCCGTAGAGCGCCACCAGCGAGTTATCCTGCGGCGCGGCGAGGCGTGACAGGAGGAACTCCTGCTGGACATCTGCACCCACCAGCTTGGCGTTGCCCAGCACGTCATTGGCCCACAGGCTGCTTTCGCCGCAGTCACGTGCCTTGCACCAGAACAACAGTTGCGCGCCCTGCTTTTGCAGCGTTTCACGCGCGGCCTTGAAGGCGTCGCTGGAGCTGTGTTCGGCGGGCAGTTCGTAGGTAAGTCCGGTGACCGGGCCACGAGCGATGACCTGGCCGTCGTAACGCAATTTGCCGCTGATCTTGCGAATCGCCCCCATGGGGTAAATGCGTTCCTTGTTTTCGGCCGGACGATAATCGACGATTTCTGCATCGATCGGGCGCTCCACGGCCGGTAGATCCTGGCTTCCCGGCACATCGGCGGCGAACACCATGGGGCTCAGACAGCACAGCCCCAGAGTACGGATAACGTCTTTCGGCCTACTCATCGGATGGGCGCGCCTGGGCCGTTGGATGCCTTCAAGGTGTTCAGATTGCTCATGGTTGACTCCCTTTCAATCCGCCCAGCCTCGGCAGTTGACCGCGTCAAGTCAAGGCGCGGTGAAGAACCGATTGAAACAGTCTGCAACAAGAGTAGCGCCCGACTCGTCGTCAAGATGCAAATGATGGCCACCAGGAAGCCTCGTGACCGAGAAAGGTAGCTGAGAAAGCAATTCAGAATGTTTCGCCAACATCCCGTCTTCCGCGACCACCAGTTGTGCCGGGCAGGTGACCCGTCGTACGAAAGCCATGGCCTGTTCTTCTGTCAGACGTATCGGCGAAGCCAGGGTCAAGCGACTGTCGCTGCGCCAGGTATAACCGCCGGGCACCGGCATCAGGCCCCGCTGGGCCAGCAGTTCAGCGGCTTCACGACTGACCGCCACCAGCCCTTTCATCCGTGCCTCGACGGCCCTCTCAAGGGTGCCGTACACCGGTTTGCGTTTATCTTGCAGGCTCAATTGCGCCTGCAACGCCATGCCCAAGCGCTCGGCGGCGTTCTCCCCGGTGGCGGTCGGAGGGATCACGCCATCGATCAACCCCAGGTGCGTCACACGTTCAGGCAAGGCACCGGCCAACACCAGCGAGACAATCGCGCCGAGCGAATGACCAAGTAATGCAAAACGTTTCAACCCCAGCTGTTCAGCGACTTGCAGTACATCGTGGACATAATCCCACAGGGCATAACCCGCTCCAGCCGGACGATGGGCCGAGTGCCCGTGGCCGGCCATGTCCAGGGCGATAATGCGCACGCCGTGCAGTTTCGGCGCCAGCCGCGCAAAGCTGTTGGCATTGTCCAGCCAGCCATGCAGGGCGATTACCGGCAAGCCAGACTCGGGGCCGAACAGATGGGCGGCCAATTCAATGTGCGGCAGGCTGAGACGCACTTCTTCGACGGGACGGGTCATGCGCAACTACGCTCACGCGCTTCCCAGCGGCTGAACAGGCGCTTGATCAAGGTCGCGGTGTCTTGCGGACGCTCAAGGGGAAACATGTGGCCGCCGGGCATGGTCAGCATTTCGCCCATGGGCAGGCGCGCGACGCCGCTGGCGTGGTGACGCATCACCACCCGGCTCTGTCGGCCCCGCACCACCGCCAGCGGCACTTTCAATTGTCGGGCATGGCCGGGGCTGGTATGCGGTACGCCCCGATAGATGCTGATTTCGGTCGCCGGGTCAAAACGCAGGCGCAGACGGTCGCCGACCTGTTGCAAGCCGTGTTGCAGGTAGGCTTCCAGGCATTCCGGATCAAAGCCACGAAACAGCGTTTTGGCGGAAAAGTAATGGCGTGCGGCGTCCATGTCGATGAACTCTTCACGCCGCCCCAAGGTACGCCCGGCGGGCGTCAGGCGATCGATGAAGCCAAAGCGCTTGGCGGCGCGAATCACCCAGCGGTCAGCCAGCGTCAGCACCGGGGAGTCGAGCATGACGACCCCGCGATACAGCTGCGGACACCGCAAGGCCGCGTGCAAATGCAACACGCCGCCCAATGAGTGACCGACGCCCCATACCGGCGCGGGCTGCTGTTCAAGGTGGTGAATCAGTTCATCCACCAGGTTCTGCCAGTTGTCATCCACCGGAAACCGCGGATCGTGGCCATGCAGCGGCAGATGCGCCACCGCATATTCGGGGGCGAGCGCATCGAATAACTTGCCGTAGGTCGCCGAGGGAAACCCATTGGCGTGCGTGAAAAACACCTGTTGCGACATAACCTGTCCATCATCAAAGGCAGGAGTGGATTGTCCCCACGCCTGGCCGCCACAGCAATGACTGTAACTGCCAGGAATGATGACACTCACGCCACGCCTATCGTGCCGGCGGCTGTTCACCCAACGGCACCACCGCCATGGTCAGGCGCGATATGCAGCTGGCCTTGCCTTCGTCGCTGGTCAGGCGAATGTCCCAGACATGCGTCGTGCGCCCGATATGGATCGGCCTGGCCGTCGCCGCCACACGCCCCGAACGCAAGCCCCGCAAGTGGTTGGCGTTGATTTCGAGGCCCACACAATAGAATTTGCTGGCGTCGATGCACAGGTAACTGGCCATGGAACCGACGGTTTCCGCCAATACCACCGAGGCCCCACCATGTAACAAGCCGTAAGGCTGATGCGTGCGGTGGTCGATGACCATGCTGGCTGTCAGCGACTCGCCGTCAAACGCTTCAAAACGAATATCCAGCACCTCGCCAATGGTGTTTTTCTGCAGGGCATTCAATTGCTCGATATTGGGAACGGTACGCCACACGCTCATTGCAGTGTCCTTATTGATTTCATCGGGTGCTCAATCCTGCCACAGCACGGCTTCGGCGCGCTCGCTCCAGGCTTGAAAGCGGGGACCGTAGCGGGATTCGATCACATTGCGCTTGATCTTCAACGTCGGGGTCAGGAAGCCGTTTTCCACTGCCCAACTGTCCTTCACCACCACCAATTGGCGCAAGCGTTCATGTTTGTCCAACGCTTGATTGACCTCCTCCAGCAAGCGCTCCAGGCTGGCGTGCAACGCCGGACGAGCGGCACCGTCGGCTTCTCGCATCCCGACCGCGGAAAGCACACACAGAGCCATCGGGGCGCTCAAGCCGTCACCGACCACGCACACCTGCTCGATACGAGCGTGTTCCGCCAAACGGTTTTCGATGGGGGCCGGCGCGACATACTTGCCCTTGCTGGTCTTGAATATCTCCTTGAGTCGCCCGGTCAGCCGCAGACGGCCATCGGCATCCTGCTCGCCCTTGTCACCGGTACGCAGGAAGCCGTCTGCGGTAATCGTCTCAGCGGTTTTCTGCGGATCCTTGAAGTAGCCAAGCATGGTCGCACCGCTGCGCACCTGGACTTCGCCGGACGGGTCAAGGCGAACCTCGACCTGCGGACACGGCAGGCCGATCCAGCCGATGGTCTGTTGGCCAGGCCGACACACATGGGAGTAGCCGCAGTTTTCCGTCATGCCGTACACCTCCAGCACATCCAGGCCCAAGCGCAGGTACCAGCGTAATAGCGCCTCGGGTACCGGCGCCGCCCCGCAAAGGGCCACGCGCACCGCGTCCAGCCCCAACCCTGCAAGTACTTTGTGTCCGACGCGTTTGCCGATGAATGGCAGGCGCAATAAGGCGTCCAGGCGTTTTTCCGGGATTTTGCCGTAGACCCCCATCTGGAACCTAGTCCAGATCCGCGGTACGCCAAACAACGCGGTCGGCCGTGCCCGTTGCAAATCGGTGAGGAAGGTGTCGAGACTTTCGGCAAAAAACACGGTTTGCCCGGTGTAGATCGCGGCCATTTCGACAAACATTCGTTCGGCTACGTGGCACAGCGGCAAGTAGGACAGTAGCCGATCACCTTCGCCCAACCCGAACAGCTCCGTGCCACGCGTGGCGGCGAACGCCAGGGCGCCAAAGCTGTGCATCACGCCTTTGGGCAGGCCGGTGGTGCCCGAGGTGTAGATGATGGTGGCGAGGTCCGAGGCGGCAGGCGCAGGGTCGTCCTGGATCGGGGAGCAGGCTTGCACCTCGGCCCAGGTGAAGTCGAACCGCCCGTCGGGGCACAGCGGCAGGCTGACGGTCGGCAGTCCGGCTTTTACTCCAGGCGCCATGGCCGGCCAATCGTCGAGTTTGCCGACGAACACCAAAGCCGCCTCGGAATGCTCCAGCACGTGGGCCACCGACTCGGCGGTGAGATTGGGATACAGCGGCACGGAAACATGCCCGGCCATCCAGATCGCCAGGTCGGCGATGATCCAGTGGGCGCAGTTCTTCGAGATCAGGGCAATGTGCGAGCCTTGGGGCAATTCCTGCGCCCGTAACCAATGGGCAGCACAGCGGACCTGGTGACCGACGTCGCCCCAGCTCAAGGTCTGCACCAAACCGCCGGCCATCGGTTGCACCAGAAATCGCTGACGCGGGTGCCGCGCTTCACGCTCGAAGAAAACCTGCAACGGCAAACGAAAAGCGACAGACATGGGACGCGCTCCTGTGCGTGCTGAGGATGGCCAACCAAGCACTTGCTTGGGCGACTATTCCATGCACAAAGGAGCACTGCAAGCGCTGGCTGGCACTACCTTAACCAAATGTGGGGATTGCTCGCGATGACGGTGGGTCAGTCACTATTAACGTCGACTGTTACACCGTCATCGCGAGCAAGCCCGCTCCCACATTTGGCCGAGTACTCTCTTGAGGTCAGGGGTTTTTGACGCTATTGAGGCTCATCAGCCCCGCCAACGGAAAATCCCCTTCCAGCTCCGCCAGGCTGGCAGTGTGCATCGGTTGCGGCTGGCGCTGATGGCCATGCTGCAAAAAGCTGATCAAGCTACCGACCAACGGCTGGTGGCTGACCAGCAGCACATTGTCATCGGTGTCGAGCTTCTCCAGCACCCGCAACGGATTTCCGTCCGGCGTCAACCACGGCACCGTGCGAATCGCCGGCTCGAACCCCAACACCTCGCGCACCAGTTGCGCGGTCTGCTGGGCCCGTACATAAGGGCTGGCGATGATCGCACTGATAGGTTGGCCAATCAGCTCGGCGGCGCTGCGCAACACTTCAGCGCGGCCATGCTCGGTGAGATTGCGCTCGGCGTCCGTGCGGGCATGCCCCTCGGCTTCACCGTGGCGCAACACCCAGATTTTCATAGCTTCGGCTCTTCATCACGCGCCGGATGCGGCGCGGCTGGCACGCTGTGCGCAGCTTCACCTTCCGGCGCACGCGGGGTTGGCCAGTCGGCGAAAGGCCAGGGTTTCTGTTCGCTGTGGAAGCTGCCGAAGCGACCAATCTGTGCCAGGAACTGGCTGAGGCTGTCGCCAAAATTCATCAGCCCCAGATTCGGTGCCGAATAAATCAGGCGGTAAATCAGTTGCACCACCACCAATGCGCCGAGCATGAACTGCGCCACCTGCCACACCAGGGCAAACACCAGCATCCACAGGACGCGCAGGAGAATGGATTCATATTTGGGTGCTGCTTTCGGATCGTTCATCGCGCGTTCCTCAATTGAAACCACTGGTGGAGATAAAATCGACATCGGTTTTCGGCTCGGCCCGCATCAAGACCTCGATGACCTGATTCAAGGTGCGCCCTTCAAACAGAATCGCATGCAGACCGGCGACCAGCGGCATGTACACGCCCACTTCCAGGGCCTTGGCCTTGAGCACTTTCAGTGTGTTGACGCCTTCAGCCACTTCTCCCAGGCGGGTGACGGCGTCTTCCAGGCTCAGGCCCTGGCCCAGGGCAAAGCCGACCTGATAGTTGCGGCTTTTCGGCGACGAGCAGGTGACGATCAGGTCGCCCACGCCCGCCAGGCCGAGGAAGGTCATCGGGTTGGCGCCCTGGTTGACGGCGAAGCGGGTCATTTCCGCCAAGGCACGGGTGATCAACATGCTCTTGGTGTTTTCCCCCATGCCCAGCGCCACAGCCATCCCGGCGATGATCGCGTAGACGTTTTTCAGCGCACCGCCCAGCTCCACGCCAAAACGGTCGGCACTGGCGTAGACGCGAAAAGTGCGACCGTGCAGCACGGCCTGGACCTGCTCGCACAGCGCTTCGTCTTCACTGGCCACCACCGTGGCGGTCAAGGCGTGCTCGGCCACTTCCCGCGCCAGATTCGGTCCCGAGAGCACGCCGATGCGCGCCAACGGAGCGATCTCCTGGAGAATTTCGCTCATCAGTTTGAACGTCTGGGCCTCGATGCCTTTGGTCAGGCTGACCAGCAACTTGCCCGCCAGGCGCTCGGCATGGGGCGCCAGCACCGAACGCAGGGCGCTGGACGGCAAGGCGACAAAGCACAAGTCGCACGCCTCCAGGGTTGCCTGCAAATCAGTGACCGGCGAGACCGCCGCGTGAATCTTGATGCCTTTGAGGTAACGGGGGTTTTCCCGGTTGACCCGAATGGCCTCGGCCTGTTCGGGATCACGCATCCACTGACGCACCTGGTGGCCGTTTTCAGCCAGCAGATTAGCCACGGCGGTACCAAAACTTCCGCCTCCCAGGACCGCAATTGGGCGCTGTTCAGTCATATGCAATCCGTTAATCCATACCAGTGGCGATGGCGGCATTATACGGGCCGACCTGACGGCGGCCAGCCCCCGTGTGATTTCCCACGTTTTGTCGGAAAATGGCCGACCAGGCCACAGTAATTGCGCGCTTACCGACTGGCAAAAGCGCGTACCTCAGTTAACATGGGCGGCTATCCGCAATTATCAAGGCCGAACCGTGTATTGGGGCCCTCCTCCTCGCTCATCCCTGTTCCTGGCGCTGCTGGCCAGTAGCCCGTTGCTGGCCGATGATCTGTTCCTCGACAACCAGCCGCTGCCGCAAGTCCTGACGGCGACCCGGCTCAAGCAGTCGGCCGCCGCCGTGCCCGGCAGCATGACGGTGATCGACAGCGAGCTGATCAAGGCCAGCGGTGCGCGGGACATTGCCGAACTGCTGCGGCTGGTGCCGGGGATGATGGTCGGCTACACCACGGGAAACCAGGCCGCCGTCAACTATCACGGCACCAGCGCCAGCGAAGCCCGGCGCATGCAAGTGCTGATCGACGGACGCTCGGTGTACCGCGCTGGGCTGGCGACCGTGGACTGGAGCGACATTCCGGTCGCCATGGAGGATATCGAGCGCATCGAGGTGTTTCGCGGCCCCAATACCGTCAGCTACGGCGCCAATGCCCTGATGGCGGTGGTCAACATCCTCACGCGCTCGCCCGCCAACAGCCAAGGCACACGGATGAAAATCATCCGCGGCGAACGCGGAATCAACGACTGGTATGCCAGCCAGGGCCTGGGCTGGGACACCGGCAATTTGCGCCTGTCGTTTTCCGGGCAACAGGATGACGGCTTTGACAGCGATCGTTTCGGTGCCGACTACCGTGACGGCCGGCGTCTTAGCCGTTTCAGCCTGGCGGTCAGCCAGACGCTCAATCAGCAACAGAGCATCGACTGGCAACTGAGCGCCAAGGAAGGCACCAACCAGCGACCTTATACCTACAAACCGGTGTTCGACGGGATTACCGACAACGGGACTGATTCCGATGTCAGCGCCAAGGACTACGCCACCTCCCTGCGCTGGAATTTCGATTTCAATCCAGAGCACAGCCTGTATATCCAGGGCTCGGCCCAGCAATGGGATCGGCGCCAGATCTGGAAAGCCTGTGATGCCAAGGTCTCGTTCAGTCCCGAACTGACCCGACTCTGGCAGCTCAACCCTGACTATGCCGAGCGTCTGGCGCGGCATATGCAGCGCTATGAAAACGGCACCCCGCCACCGGGCTCCGCCGCCGAGCAGGCGCTGGCCCAGCAGGTCTTGCAACAATGGAACAATGGCGGCAAGGAAAGCGTCTGCGGCAACATCGACCAGAGCACCAAGGAAAGCCGCTACGACCTGGAAGTGCAGGACACCCTGAGCCTGTCCGACAGCCTGCGCCTGGTCAGCGGCATGAACTACCGCTATGACCGCGCCGATTCGGAAACCTATTTCAATGGCACCCTGGACGACACCACCTGGCGTCTGTTCGGCCATCTGGAATGGCGGGCCAGCGAACACTGGCTGTTACAGGGCGGTGCCATGTACGAACACACCCACCTGAGCGGCAACTCGCTCACGCCGAGGGTTGCGGTCAACTACCTGATCAATCCGCGTCACGGCCTGCGGGCGGTGTATTCCGAGGCCATCCGTTCGCCGGACATGTTCGAGAACAACGTCAATTGGAGCTACCGGGTTACCCAACTCAGCTCCCCGGTCTACGGGCAGACTTCCGGCCAGTATTTCGTCAAGACCCGCGGCCCGGGCAACCTCGACAGGGAGCTGATGCGCTCTCGAGAACTGGGCTATAACGGCTTTTTTGCCGATCTCGGGCTGAATCTCGACGTCAAGCTATTCTATGACGAGATCACCGGCATGATCAGCGAGCCGCTGCGCAATAACCAGTACATTGCCAGCAACAGCAACCGCTCGCGCTTCATCGGCACCGAAACCCAACTGGACTGGCACCTGAGTACGGCCGACCGGTTGCGCCTGACGTATGCCTACGTCGACGCCAGCGCCAGCAACCCGCTGGACCAGCAGCAAACGGCGCGCAACAGTGGCTCGGCGGGCTGGCTGCGGGAATGGGGCCACGGCTGGTCCAGTGCGCTGTTCTATTATGGCAACGACGCACTCAACCAATACCGTTTTGAACGGGTCGACCTGCGCATTGCCAAGCGCATCCCCGTGGGCAAGGCCAATCTGGAGTTGGCCGGCATGCTGCAGCAGCGGCTCGATCACCAGCCCACCACGTGGCCCGACAACAACTACGACCAACGCCATGTGCTCTACTTCAGTGCGGAGTTAGAGTTCTGATATGAACCCTGCTCAGTCACGGATGACCACACTCTGGTGCAGCAGGCTCTGGCGCCGCAGCCTGCTGCTCGTCTGCTTGATATTCAGCATGCCCGCCTGGAGCGCGGAAATCCTGCTGACTGCTGCCGAAGACAGCGCGGGAGTGCAAGCGTTTGCTCAAGCCCTCGCGCAACAGCGTCCCAAGGACAACGTCGTCTTCAAACCGCTCAAGGATCTGCCCGCGCCAGGCCGCTTACCGGCTGGCATTCGCCTGGTTCTACTGGATCCTCCAAGCCTCGACTGGCGTCTGCAAGACAGCCAGGGCCCAGCGACGCTGGTGCTGCGCATCAGCCGCCTGCAAGCCCATCAACGCCTGGGCGATCACTGGCCGGGCAAGATCAGCCTGTTGTGGAGCGACCCGCCACCGGATCGGCAATTGCGCCTGATCGCCAATATCCTGCCGCAGTATCGGCGCATCGGTGTGCTGTATGGCAAGGACAGCGAATTCCTGCTCCGCGAACTGCGCCAGTACGCCGCTCCCCTGGGGCTGGAAATTGTGGCGCAGTACTGGGAAGACACGAATGACAGCCGCGCGCTGCTGGCCTTGTTCAAACACAGCGATGTACTGCTCGGGGTGGACGACCCTCAACTGTACAACCCGAAAACCGTGAAAAACCTGTTATTGAGCAGCTACGCCCGCCAACTGCCACTGATCGGACCCAACGCCGGCTTCGTCCGGGCCGGGAGCCTGGCCAGTACCTACAGCGACCAGCACGACTGGCTGCAGGTCCTCGACCGTTTGCTGGATCAGCCGCCGGCCCATTGGCCACGATCACTGTACCCGGAACACTTCAAAGTCGTGGGCAACCCGCAAGTGGCGCGCTCGCTGGGAATAGAACAGGTGGATGAAAACACCGTCGCGACCCGATTGGCCGAAGGGGAGAAACGCCCATGACCTTGCGTCGCCGCTGGGACATCAATACGCGCACCCAAATCATCACCCTGGGCCCGGCACTGCTGTTGACGTTGCTGTTGATCAGTTTCTTTACCTTTGTGCGAATCCAGGACCTGCGCCAGGAACTCGATCACACCGGCCAACTGATTGCCAACCAATTGGCCCCCGCCACCGAATACGGGGTGATTTCCGGCAACAACGACGTACTCGAAAGCCTGTTGCGGGCGACCCTGGCCACACCGCATGTGCGCTTCCTGGAAATCCAGGACGCCACGGAAAATATCCTGGTGTATGTCGAGCAGCCCTCGGAAAAACAAGACCGTTCGTTATCGGTAAAGGTCTTTCAAGCGCCGATTCGCTTGCAGCATATCCAGCTGGGCAACGATTTTTTCCAGGACAGCAGCGAGCCCCCCAAGGCACCACGGCCTGATTATCTGGGTCGCGTGATCGTCGGCATGTCCAACGATGCCTTCAGCCAGCGCCAACAGGAAATCCTCTTCAAGGCCGCAGTCCTCGCGCTGTTCGCCCTGCTGTTCACCTTCATTCTGGCCCGACGCCTGGCCGCCAGTCTGTCGCAACCGATCAGCGCCATGGGCAATGCAGTCAAGGCGATCCAGCAAGGCGACTACAAGACGCAGTTGCCCATCGTGGATGATTCCGAACTGGGGGACCTGTCGCGCCACATCAATAATCTCGCTGAAGGCCTGCATCAGGCCAGTCGCGAACAACAACAGGCCATGGCCCAGTTGATCCAGACCCGTGAAGAGGCCGAGCGGGCCAACAGTGCCAAGTCCGACTTCCTGGCCATGATGAGCCACGAACTGCGTACGCCGATGAACGGCGTACTGGGCATGCTGCAACTGCTCGAAACCACGTCCATGACCGACGAGCAGACCGAGTACGCGGCACTGGCATCGGAATCCACCGAACACTTGCTCAAAGTCATCAACGACATCCTCGATTTCTCGCGTATCGAACGTTCGGCCCTGGAACTGGAGCACATCCCGTTCAACCTGCTGGAATTGATCCAGAGTTCTACCCAATCCTTCCAGCACAGCGCCATGCAGCGCGGGCTGGTGCTGGAGTCCTCGATTCCGCCGGGCATGGACGCGTTGCAGGTCCAGGGCGACCCGACGCGGATCCGCCAGATTCTGGTCAACTTGATCGGCAACGCACTGAAATTCACCGAACACGGCTCCGTCAGTGTCGAGCCCCATTGGCAAGCCCTCGACCATGAATTGCTGTGGTTCACATGCACGGTGCGTGACAGCGGGATTGGCATCTCGGCCGAGCGTCTGGAATTGATGTTCAATGCCTTCCAACAGGCCGACAGCTCGATTTCGCGGCGCTACGGTGGCACCGGCCTGGGCCTGCCCATTGCCCGCACGCTGGCGGAGCGCATGGGCGGCACCTTGCGCGCCCAGAGTGAAGAAGACCGCGGCTCGGTGTTCACCCTGGAAATCCCTCTGGCGATCCAGCAGCAACGTCTTCCGGTAATTGCCCCCGACGCCCAAGGCAAGGTTGGCGCGGGTGAGGGACGCACGGTATTGCTGGTGGAGGACAACCCGGTCAATCGCACGGTGGTCGAGGCGATGTTGCGCAGCCTGGGGTTCGAGGTGAGCATTGCGACGGATGGTGCCGAAGCCATTCGCAGTGCCGAAAGTCTGATTTTTACCGCGATCCTGATGGATTGCCGCCTGCCGTTGATTGATGGCTACGAGGCCACTCGGCAGATTCGCCGTTTGCCCGGTTGCGCCGATCTACCGATCATCGCTTTGACCGCCAACGCCCTGCAAGGTGACCGGGAAGCCTGCCTGGCCGCCGGAATGAACGATTACCTGGCCAAGCCGTTCAAACGCACTGACTTGCAGCAAATCCTGCAACGCTGGGTGCATTAGATGAGCACCACCAGCCAACTGCGACTGGCGTGAAAGACGAAAGTGCGGCAGTCTTAGGCACCCGGACGGGCCTGTAAACAGGCCAGGTTTAAATTTTCAGTGCACAAGTGTACATTCATGTCCTTGATGCTGTGACTTTCACTACAACGCAATAGTCTACGTGTAGGCTGCCGACGTGAGGCAAGCACGCTTCAGTCGGTCGGGAAGATTTGCCCTACCCTGCCGCATGGGATTATTGAGGAGCTCGCATGACCAAACAAAACGCCTTTACTCGGGAAGACCTGCTGCGCTGCAGTCGCGGTGAGCTGTTCGGCCCAGGTAACGCGCAACTGCCCGCCCCGAACATGCTGATGGTGGATCGCATCACCCATATCAGCGAAGAGGGTGGCAAGTACGGCAAAGGTGAATTGGTCGCCGAGCTGGATATCAACCCGGACCTGTGGTTCTTCGCCTGCCATTTCGAAGGTGATCCGGTCATGCCGGGCTGCCTGGGCCTTGATGCGATGTGGCAACTGGTTGGCTTCTTCCTCGGCTGGCAGGGTCTGCCGGGCCGTGGCCGTGCCCTGGGTTCGGGCGAAGTGAAGTTCTTTGGCCAGGTCTTGCCGACCGCCAAGAAAGTCACCTACAACATTCAAATCAAGCGCGTCCTCAAGGGCAAGCTGAACCTGGCCATCGCCGATGGTTCGGTGAGCGTCGACGGTCGCGAGATTTATACCGCCGAAGGCCTTCGGGTCGGCGTGTTCACTTCCACTGACAACTTTTAAGGGTTATCCGCATGCGCCGCGTCGTTATCACTGGTCTGGGCATCGTTTCGTGCCTGGGCAATGACAAAGAGACCGTCTCCGCTAACCTGCGTGCAAGTCGCCCTGGCATCCGCTTCAACCCGGAATATGCCGAAATGGGTCTGCGTAGCCAGGTTTCCGGCTCCATTGACCTGCCCCTCGAAGAAATGATCGATCGCAAGATCTATCGCTTCGTCGGCCATGCCGCGGCCTATGCCTACCTGGCCATGAAGGACGCGATCGCCGATTCCGGCCTGAGCGACGACCAGGTGTCCAACGTGCGTACCGGCCTGATCGCCGGCTCCGGCGGCGCGTCGACCTTGAACCAGATGGAAGCGCTGGACATCCTGCGTGAAAAAGGCGTCAAGCGCGTCGGTCCATACCGCGTCACGCGGACCATGGGCAGCACCGTTTCCGCGTGCCTGGCCACCCCCTTCCAGATCAAGGGCGTGAACTACTCGATCTCCTCCGCGTGCGCCACCAGTGCTCATTGCATCGGTACCGCAGTCGAGCAGATCCAGCTGGGCAAACAGGACATCGTCTTCGCCGGTGGCGGTGAAGAAGAACATTGGAGCCAGTCGTTCCTGTTCGACGCCATGGGCGCGTTGTCGACCCAATACAACGAAACCCCGGAAAAAGCCTCGCGTGCCTACGACGCCAAGCGTGACGGTTTTGTCATCGCCGGTGGTGGTGGCATGGTGGTGGTCGAGGAGCTGGAACACGCCCTCGCCCGCGGCGCGAAAATCTACGCGGAAATCGTCGGCTACGGCGCCACGTCCGACGGCTACGACATGGTTGCGCCAAGCGGCGAAGGCGCCATCCGCTGCATGCAGATGGCCATGTCCACCGTTGATACCCCGATCGACTACCTGAACACCCACGGCACCTCGACTCCGGTCGGTGACGCCAAGGAAATGGAAGGTGTGCGCGCGGTATTCGGTGACAAGCCGCCGGCCATCAGCTCCACCAAGAGCCTGTCGGGCCACTCCCTGGGCGCCGCCGGCGTTCACGAAGCGATCTACTGCCTGCTGATGATGGAAGGTAACTTCATGGCGGGTTCTGCCAACATCGACGAGCTGGATCCGGCCATTGCTGACATGCCGATCCTGACCAAGACCCGTGAAGATGCCAGCATCAATACCGTGATGAGCAACAGCTTCGGCTTCGGTGGCACCAACGCTACCCTGGTACTGAAACGCTGGCAGGGCAAGTAAGCCTCGCAGGTTGATCATGTGAAAACGCCCCGATTTCGGGGCGTTTTTTTTGCGGCCGGAAGGCTTGAGCTCTCCCGGGACGACTCAACGAACGGTAAAACTCTTCTGCGTCAGCAGTCGATCGCCCTGGAACACCATGAACCGCCACTCACCCGGCACCACTTCGTGGTGTTCCGTGAATTCATAGGCCATCACATCCTGGGGCGCACCGGGCACCAGCTTCTGGGTGACTTCAAATTTGTCGTGACGCTGGCCATCCGGGGTGCGGATCCCCGGAGTGAAATAGAGCAACGTCAGCGGTGTGTCTTCAGCGACCTTACCGAGCAATTGATAACGCAGACCGAATTTGGTGCCCAGCTTCGCAGGCACCTGCGTGGTGGGCTCGATCTGTTCATTGCTGCGACGCAGCACGCGCTCCCCCGCTTGCAGTTCGGCCTTGGGGCCTTCAAACACTCCGTATTCCACCGGGCCTTCAATACGGACTTCGGCGCTGGCCAGGCCGCTGATCATCATCAGCGCCGCCAGGGCGCTTAAACGGGTGAGGTGCATAGTGCGCTCCTTGGTTGAGATGGCGGGAGCTTATGACGCCGGTGTGACGGGACGATGACAAAACCATGCGCGCCTCGCGCGCGTTAATGGGCTTTGGGCAGAATCGCCAGGAAATTGTCCCGTGCGACCTTTTGTGCGACGTCTTCAGGCAAGGCATCAAGGAAGGGATCAAAGCTGTGCATTTTCTCTCCCAGCTTATTGAAGCGTCCGACCACATCCGAACCGATCATGAAGCGCTCAGGGAAGCGTTCTACCAGCTTTACCCACTCAGGCCGGGGTTTGCCCGCTTCATCCAGCAAATACGGCGTGAGCACGCTCCAGGACAGATCGATATATAGGTTGGGATAGGCTTCCAGCATCCGGTTCAGGGTCGGCAACAGAAACTCCAGCTGCGTCTGATGGCGATGAATCTCCATGCTCGTGCCGGCATGTGCCCAGATAAACCGGGTGTGAGGATGATTGCGCAGCGGCTCCTCGATTTCGGGCAGGTACAGCGGGTTGCGCTCGCGCTTGGAGGTGATGTTGGAATGCAGCATCACCGGCAGGTCGTTCTCGGCAGCCAAGTGATAAATCCGGGTCATGGCCTCATTGTTGGCCCGTGGGGTGTCGCCGGAGGTCAACGCGGTCAGGTCGTCGTGGCGCGTGAAGACCTCACCGATGCCCTGCCACAGGCCGGGATTGAGGTCGAGCATGCGCTTGATATGCGCGGCGGAATTCTTGTCGTTGGGGTTGAACCCCGACAGAAAGGGATGGAAGCGCTGGCGTTGCTCGGGGGCCAGTTTGTTGACCGCTGCCGCGACGATAACGTCGGTGGCGCTATACCAATAGGCGTCAGCGTCATCACCGGCGTAATAGCGCGGGCGCTTGGGTTCGTCTTCATGCCATTTTTTCGCCACCGGGACGCCGGAAATCATGACATGCACGATGCGATTGTCGGCCATGGCCTTGAGCAGCTTGTCCATGCCCGCCGTCTCCTGGAAAAAGTCGACGTAATGCAGGTGTACATCACTGTAGGCATAGTCGCGAGCCAGGGCAGCGCAACTGGTGGCGGCGAACAACAGGGCAACACTCAAACGGGTCCAGGGCACGGGAAACTCTCGATCCAAGGCGGGTAAAGGTAGACCGCGCGGCAACCCTCAGGGTTCAGCGAGGAAAAAACACGGAACACCCACGTGCCAGCATGCTCTATAACTGCATGACCTTCATCCTGTCACCTTGTGAGGTTTGCCATGCCTGTTACCGTGAATACGCTGAACGCCGAAAACTTTCGCCATAGCGTCCACGTCAATAAACACGAGTTGTTTACCGACCTGCCGAAAAGTCTCGGCGGCGACGACTCGGCGCCCTCCCCCCACGACTATTTCGATGCCGCACTTGCGTCATGCAAAGCGTTGACAGTCAGGCTCTACGCCCAGAAAAAAGACATCCCGCTCACTGGCGTAACGGTGGAAGTGACCCACGACAGCGAGGAAGAACAAAAAGGCAAGTACAGACTCAGCGTCAAACTGACGCTCAAGGGTGTGCTCACCGACGCCCAGCGCGATGAACTGCATCGGGTCGCTGACAAGTGCCCGGTCCACAAGCTGATGACCACCGCCGAAATCAGCATCGAGACCCGGCTGGCGGAAGGCGCCTTCAGCCAATAATCCCCCTGTCCCGTCGAGCGGGTTATGCTCAAGCCCTCCAGACCCGCTCAGATTGGGATGCACCATGACCACATTGACCGTGATCCACCCTCGTCCCGAAGATGTCGAGGGCCAACCGATCCTGCGTCCGCTGCCTTCAAGGGAGTGTCGCAGCGTCGGGCCCTTCGTGTTCTTCGACCACATGCTTGCAACCCGCTACGCCCCGGGCACCGGCATGAACATTCGCCAGCATCCGCATATCGGTTTGTCGACCCTGACCTACCTGTTTGAAGGCGAACTGTTGCACAAAGACAGTCTCGGCTCCGATCAACGGGTCAAGGCCGGGGATGTCAGCTGGATGACCGCCGGCAGCGCCATCGCGCACGTCGAGCGCACGCCCGAGGCCCTCAAGGCCAGCGGCTTCAGCCTGCATGGACTGCAAGTGTGGTTGGCCTCGCCCAAAACGCATGAGCAGGGACCTGGGCATTACAGCCATCATCCGGCCGCGACCTTGCCGCTGAGTGACACCTTGGGCGTCAGTATTCGTCTGATTGCCGGCACCGGTTTTTGTCTGGAATCGCCGGTGCCGGTACTGTCGCCGACGCTGTACGCCCAGGTGCGGATGCAGACGGCGACCACTCTGCTGATTCCCGATGAGCATGAGGAACGGGCGGTGTATGTGCTGGAGGGAGAGGCGCAACTGGACGACGAACCGCTGGAGGTGCATAGCCTGGTGGTATTACCCAAGGGCCAGAGCATGGCGCTATTTGCTGAAACCGACTGCCATCTGGTGATCTTCGGTGGCGCCCCTCTGGACGGACCACGGCGGATCAACTGGAATTTTGTGGCGAGCGAGCCGGCGTTGATCGAGCAGGCGCGACAACGGTGGGCGGCCGGGGATTGGCCGACGGTGCCCGGTGAAACTGAAAGAATCGAGTTGCCTGCGAGGTAACTTTCGCAAGCAAACCCGCCGACCGCATTCATCCTGTAGGAATGAGGTTGAATGTGGGAGCGGGCTTGCTCGCGAAGAGGCCAGAACAGGCACCGAAGATTTAGCCCTCGAACACTTCATCCAGCAAGTTGTGCATCGACTGGAAGGCCCGTGTAGCGGTTTTCGCGTCGTACATCATCTTGCCCGGCACATTCGCCTGCGGGTCAGTAAACGAATGCACCGCGCCGCCGTAACTCAACAGTTGCCAATCCACACCCGCCGCGTTCATCTCGTCTTCAAATGCCGGCAGCTGCTCTCTTGGCACCAACGGATCGGAGGCACCGTGCAGTACCAGGACTGAACCCTTGATACGCTTCGCGTCCGCCGGATTTGGCGTATCGAGGGTACCGTGGAACGAAATCGCGGCCTTCAACGGCGCACCGGTACGCGCCAGCTCCAGGGAGCAGCATCCACCGAAGCAAAAACCGAAGGTTGCCAGTTTCGTCTTATCGACCGCTGCCTCGGTCTGCCCTTGCAATTGCTCGAACGCCATCTGCATGCGCTTGTTCAACAATGCCCGGTCGTTCTTCAACGGCATCATCGCCGCGCCGGCTTCGTCGCCGTTAGCGGGACGAACGGCCTGCCCGTACAGGTCGGCGATCAGCACCACGTAACCTTTGGCGGCGACCGCCCTGGCAATCTCTTCGGCGCCCGCACTGACACCCATCCAGTTCGGCGCCATCAACAGGCCTGGGCGCGGCGTCGTCTGACTGGCATCAAACGCCAGGCGGCTTTCATAGGACTGGCCATCAATTTGATAGACCACGGAACGCACGGTGAGTTGGCTCATCATCTTCTCCAGTTAAGGTCACTAGAACGAAAAAACCCGCCGAAGCGGGTTTTTCTACAGCGGTGTTAAACCGACAATTCAACCAACAACTTGTTCAGTCGACGCACATAGGCGGCCGGGTCTTTCAAGCTGTCGCCGGCAGCCAGGGCTGCCTGGTCGAAGAGGATGTGCGACAGGTCGCCAAAGCGCTCTTCACTCTGCTCGCCATCGAGTTTCTCGATCAGCGGATGCGCCGGGTTGAATTCGAAGATCGGCTTGGAGTCCGGAACCTTCTGACCGCTGGCTTCGAGGATCTGGCGCATCTGCATGCCCAGGTCCTGCTCACCGATGGCCAGGATTGCCGGCGAGTCGGTCAGACGGTGGGAAACCCGCACTTCACTGACAGCATCGCCCAACGCGGTCTTGATTCGCTCAACCAGGCCTTCCTTGGACTTGGCCACTTCTTCAGCGGCTTTTTTGTCCTCTTCGGAATCCAGGTTGCCCAGGTCCAGGTCACCACGCGCCACGTCGACAAAGGTCTTGCCATCGAACTCGTTGAGGTAGCTCATCAGCCACTCGTCGATACGGTCGGTGAGCAGCAGCACTTCGATGCCTTTTTTGCGGAAGACTTCCAGGTGCGGGCTGTTTTTGACCTGCGCGTAGGTTTCGCCAGTCAGGTAGTAAATCTTGTCCTGACCTTCCTTGGCGCGAGCCAGGTATTCGGCCAGGGACACAACCTGTTCGCCTTCTTCGCCCTGGGTGGACGCGAAGCGCAGCAGGCCGGCGATTTTTTCCTTGTTGGCGAAATCTTCTGCCGGGCCTTCCTTCATGACCTGGCCAAAGTTTTTCCAGAAGCCCTTGTACTGCTCTGGTTCGTTCTTCGCCAGTTTTTCCAGCATGTCGAGGACACGCTTGGTCAGTGCCGACTTCATCGAGTCAATGATCGGATCTTTCTGCAGGATTTCACGCGACACGTTCAGCGACAGGTCGTTGGAATCCACCACGCCTTTGATAAAGCGCAGGTACAGCGGCAGGAAGGATTCTGCCTGGTCCATGACGAAGACGCGCTGCACATACAGCTTCAGGCCTTTCGGCGCTTCGCGCTGGTACAGATCGAACGGCGCACGGGCCGGTACGTACAGCAGCGAGCTGTATTCCAGCTTGCCTTCGACCTTGTTGTGACTCCAGCTCAGCGGGTTCTCGTAGTCGTGACCGATGTGCTTGTAGAACTCCTGGTATTCCTCGTCCTTGATCTCGGTACGCGGACGGGTCCACAGGGCGCTGGCGCGGTTGACCACTTCCCACTCCACGGCAGGCGCTTCTTCGCCTTCCGCCGCTGCTTGCTCTTTCGGCAGCTCGATCGGCAGAGCGATGTGGTCTGAGTACTTTTTGATGATGTTGCGCAGGCGCCAGCCATCGGCAAACTCGTCGTCAGCGGACTTCAGGTGCAGGACGATACGCGTGCCACGCTCAGCTTTCTCGACGGTGGCGACTTCAAACTCGCCCTCGCCTTTTGACGACCAATGCACGCCTTCGCTGGCGGCAAGGCCGGCGCGGCGGCTGAATACTTCAACCTGGTCGGCAACGATAAACGCGGAATAGAAGCCCACGCCGAATTGGCCAATCAAGTGCGAGTCTTTTTTCTGGTCGCCCGACAGGTTCTTCATGAAATCGGCGGTGCCGGATTTGGCGATGGTCCCCAGGTGAGTGATCACATCCTCGCGGCTCATGCCGATACCGTTGTCTTCGAGGGTGACGGTTTTCGCGTCCTTGTCGAAGCTCACGCGGATTTTCAGTTCAGCGCCACCTTCCAGCAACTCGGGCTTGGACAGTGCTTCGAAACGTAATTTATCGACAGCGTCAGAGGCGTTCGAGATCAATTCGCGAAGGAAGATTTCCTTGTTGGAATACAGCGAATGGATCATGAGGTGCAGCAATTGCTTCACCTCGGTCTGGAAGCCCAGGGTTTCCTTTTGAGTTTCCACACTCATGGTCATCAAACTCCAATATGGATGGCAATGGCCGCCCCCTTGAGGGTTGGCGACGGGTTGTCATCAAAGTTGGGGGCTAAGACCAGGATTTCAAGGGCGGCTGTACTCCGGGATTTTGAAATGAGCACGGGCGGTGGCGATAGGTTCAGCCTGGGTGCTTTGCCAGGCGGTGATCGCCACATTGGCCACCCGTCGCCCCTGACGCCACACCTGGCATTTGGCGTACGTGTCGCGCAACTGCCCGGCACGCAGGTAGTCCAGGGAAAAATCGATGATCTTCGGCAGGCTTGCCTGAGTGTCCGGCGCGCCGATGAATACCAACAGATGCAGCGCCGCCGACAGCTCCATGAAGCCTGCAATCACCCCGCCATGGATTGCCGGCAATATAGGGTTACCAATGTTGTCCTTGTTGGCTGGCATGCAGAACAACAACTCGTCGCCCTGGCGCGTGCATTCGATGCCGATCAGCCTGGCGTAGGGAATCTGATCGAGCAGTGCCTTGTAGTCACCACGTCGGTGCGCCTGCTCCATACGCGTCCTGAATTGATGAGTCATGCCCGCTCTCCCTTGACCACACTGCCCAAACCCTGTGCGCCCTTGAGCCGCTTGCCCATGCGCATAAACGTGCCCACCACATGGGCAATCGGTCGCTGTGGATCATCCTGATAGGCAACACCACGGGTAAAAATCACATCCGTGGTCACGCGATAACACTGAGCGAAACCGAACACGGCTTTGTGAGGCTCGGCCTGGTGCATGTAATCAATGCGCAAGTCCAACGTCGGACACACCTCGAACTCCGGCAGCACACACAAGGTGGCCATGCCACAGGCGGTATCCATCAACGAGGTCAGCGCTCCGCCGTGGATCACCCCGGTTTGCGGATCGCCGATAATATCCAGGCTGTATGGCAACAGCAGCGTCATGCCATCGATATTTGCGTCATGTACCTGGATACCCAGCACCTGACAATGGCGCAAGGCCGAAACGAAGCGTGCGGCACGCTCTAAAATGGGCTTGTCGGTCATTTGATAAAGACTCTTATTAGTGTTGCCTCGGTAAAAACATCATCACGAAAGAGGGTGCCATAGCGAAATGCCTTATATATCTTTAAGACCGAAGGAACTAATACGCGCACCCTATGCTCGAAAGGCCAGTAGATATCTTCAATAAGGAGAAACACCCCATGCGCAAGACTTTCGCTGTTTCCTTGATGTTGGCCGCTGCCCTTGGCCTCGCTGCCTGCGATAAAAAATCCGAGGACAAAGCTCAGGATGCCAACCAACACGCTGAACAAGCTCAAGAAAAAATGAGCGAAGCTCAGGATAAAGTGAACGACGCTGCAAAGGAAAACGCCGAAGCAGCCAAAGCCCAAGCCGAATCTGACGCAGCTGCGGCCAAAGAAGCTGCACCTGCCACACCTGCAACCGGTTCTTGAGTCTGACGACTTGAAGACCCTGGCTTGAATAGCCATTTGCAAAAAAAAGCCCGCTTATATAGCGGGCTTTTTTTGTCCGGTAGTTTTCTCAGATCAGCAAAGTACGAAAGGTCGGACTAAGCATCAGCAATAGCGAGCACAGTAACCCGACCACCCAGACCAGGCTGCGTTGCCATGCCATGTCTGCCCAATAGCACAGTAGATAAATCACTCGCGCAATAACAAAGATGATCGCCAGCCAGTCAATCAGGTACCCCTGAGTCTGGGTGGTATGGGCCATCAACACGCCCACCGCGAACAACATGAACGCTTCAAAGCTATTGTGATGGGCCGCCACAGCTCGGGCGCCAAACCCGCTCAACTTCAGTTGCTGGCTGCGCGGCTGATGATTGTCGTAACCGCCCTGCTCCTTCATGGCCTTGGCCACCGGCATACGCGCCACGAATATCAGCAGCGCGCTGATAAACACACACCAGAACGCAATAGTCACGATGTCGCCTCCTTGGTCGATTCAGGCAAGGGTGCCTCTGTAGGGGTATAGACCATCACCTCCAGAACGTCGGAATGAAATTCCCGGCGGTACAGCACCAGCACGACGCCTGCACTCATCAGCATGAACAGCCATGGGCTGATAAACCAGGCCAGCATGGTCATGCCGAAATAATAGGAACGCAGGCCAAAGTTGAACTGGTTGGCGGCCATGGAAATGACGCGCGCTGCTCGAGAGGCAAATGCCTTGCGCTCCTGCTCCGAGACAAGTCGTTCCCCGACCATCGGTGCCGAGCCCACCAGAATTGCCGCGAAGTTGTACTGACGCATGCACCAACTGAACGTGAAGAAGGCATACACGAAGACCAACGCCAGACACAGTAACTTGATCTCTGACATGCCTCGGGATGCTTGTTGCACCATTGGAATATCCGCCAGCAACGACACCGCCCGCTCAGACGCACCCAGCACGGTCAAAATACCGGCAAGAATAATCAAGGTGCTGGAGGCAAAGAACGACGCGTTGCGTTCCAGATTGCCAATCACGCTGGCATCAGCGATGCGGTTGTCGCGCAACAGCATCCGACGCATCCAGTCTTCGCGATACAGGTGCAAGACGCTGGCCAGGCATGCGGTATCCCGCGCTTTCCAGCTGGCGTAACGGGTGTACCCACCCCAGCAGATGACAAACCAGAGCGCGGCAAGCAGGTGAATCAGGTTGGCTTCGACGAACGACATGCGGTTCCCTGTAGACATGGGCGAAATGATTCTGTGCCTGTTCGACGTTAGCTCACAGAAAAAGACACTGCCCGTCGCCCATAAAAAATGCCCCGGATCGATTGATTCGGGGCATTTCAGTGTCAGCTTGTTACGGCTTAGGCAATCGCTTCACTGCGCTTGCCGAGCATCCGGTCAATCACCACCGCCACCACCAGCGTCATCACCGACGGCACCAGCCAGGCCAGGCCCTGGTCGCTCAACGGCAGCTGAGCCAGTTGCGTCGGCATCCAATGCGTCAGGCCAGCGCCTTTGAGCGCATCGATGCAGCCGAAGATAAACGACACCAGCATCACCGGGCCGACAATCCGCCCCTGCTCTTGCCAGAAGCCGCTGCAGAAGCTCAGCGCCACCAACACGATGCAAGGCGGGTAGATCGCGGTGAGTACCGGGATCGAGAACGCAATCAACTTGGTCAGGCCGAGATTCGACACCACCAGCGAGAATACTGCGAGGATCACGACCAGAGTCTTGTAGGACAGCGGTAGCACACGGCTGAAATATTCGGCGCAAGCGCAGGTCAGGCCTACCGCAGTTACCAGGCATGCCAGGGAAATCAGCACCGCCAGGAAGCCGCTGCCCAGAGAGCCGAAGGTGTGTTGAACGTAAGCGTGCAACACTGCCGCGCCGTTAGCCGCACCCGCCGCCACTTCGTGGCTGCTTGAGCCGAGGCGGAACAAGCTGATGTACACCAGCGCCAGGCCAACACCGGCAATCAGGCCGGCGATGATCGCATAGCGAGTGATCAACTGCGGCGACTCGACCCCCCGGGAACGAATGGCATTGACGATGACGATACCGAAGACCAGCGCGCCAAGGGTATCCATGGTCAGGTAACCATTGATGAACCCCTGGGAGAAAGGTGCCGCCACGTACTCGGGCGTCGCCACTCCCACGTTCCCGGCCGGCAGCGCAAAGGCCGCGATGCCGAGTACCGCCAGGGCGATGATCTTCAACGGCGCCAGGAACCGGCCCACGGTGTCCAGCAAACGCCCTGGGTACAAGGAAATGAAGAACACCAGCAGGAAGTACACCGAACTGTAGAGGAACAGCGCCAGCGGGCTTTCGCCGGTCAACGGTGCCAGGCCTACTTCAAACGAGACCGTCGCGGTACGCGGGGTGGCGAACAACGGTCCGACCGCCAGGTAGGCCGCCGCGGCCAGCAAGCCACCCGCGACCTTGCCGATCGGGCTGCTCAACGCATCCATCCCGCCACCGACCTTGGCCAGGGCGATAACGGTGACGACAGGCAAGCCGACTGCGGTGATCAGGAAGCCCAACGCCGCCATCCAGACATGAGATCCGGACTGCAAACCGACGATAGGCGGGAAGATGATATTGCCAGCACCCACGAACAGGGCAAATGTCATAAAGCCCAACGCCAGGATATCCTGGCTTTTCAACACTTTCATTTGAGGAAATACCACACTACTGAATCGGAATTTAGAGGGGGATTCCCTATGGATGAGGGAACTGCTGCCAACCCGGATGGGAGTCGGCCGTTCTAGCGCGCAGCTTCCTTTTGGGAGGCGGACGCATAAAGAGGCGGCAAGGTTACCGAATTTGCCTGACAAACGCACTGTTGCGGTGCGGACTGTCCGATAAGCGACATTTAAATGTCGTGTTTTCGTACTTAATTTGGCAACACGGACAAAAATGTGGGAGCGGGCTTGCTCGCGATAGCGCTGGATCAGTCACCTTTTCAGTGGCTGACACACCGCTATCGCGAGCAAGCCCGCTCCCACATTTTGATTCTCACCAACCTGCAGAACGCACAAAGGCCACCCGAAGGTGGCCTTTGTGTGGTGAAGCGTCAGCTAAGCGCGAAGCTTACTTGACTGCCCAACCCGTCAGCTCGGCCAGGGCCTTGCCGATGTCTGCCAGCGAACGCACGGTTTTGACACCTGCGTCTTGCAGCGCAGCGAATTTCTCGTCCGCAGTGCCCTTGCCGCCAGAGATGATTGCGCCAGCATGGCCCATGCGCTTGCCCGCAGGAGCAGTCACACCAGCGATGTAGGACACAACCGGCTTGGTCACGTGTGCCTTGATGTAGGCAGCCGCTTCTTCTTCAGCCGAACCGCCGATCTCACCGATCATCACGATCGCTTCGGTCTTCGGGTCTTCCTGGAACAGCTTCAGGATGTCGATGAAGTTGGAACCAGGAATCGGGTCACCGCCGATGCCGACGCAAGTCGACTGACCGAAACCGGCGTCAGTGGTCTGCTTCACGGCTTCGTAAGTCAGGGTGCCGGAACGCGAAACGATACCGACCTTGCCTGGCAAGTGAATGTGACCCGGCATGATGCCGATCTTGCATTCGCCTGGGGTGATCACGCCTGGGCAGTTAGGGCCGATCAGGGTAACACCCAGCTCGTCGCACTTGACCTTGGCATCCAGCATATCCAGGGTAGGAATGCCTTCAGTGATGCACACGATCAGCTTGATGCCGCCGAATGCCGCTTCCAGGATCGAGTCCTTGCAGAAAGGTGCTGGAACGTAGATCACGCTGGCGGTGGCGCCAGTTTGAGCAACAGCGTCTTTCACGGTGTTGAACACTGGCAGGCCCAGGTGCTCGGTACCGCCTTTGCCTGGCGTTACGCCTCCAACCATTTTGGTGCCGTATTCGATGGCTTGCTGGGTGTGGAAACTACCTTGCGAACCGGTAATACCCTGGCAGATAACTTTGGTGTCTTTATTGATCAGGACGCTCATTATTTGCCCTCCGCAGCTTTGACAACTTGTTGAGCAGCGTCGGTCAGGCTGGTTGCAGCGATGATGTTCAAACCGCTTTCTGCCAGTACTTTAGCGCCCAGTTCAGCGTTGTTGCCTTCAAGGCGCACAACAACCGGGATTTTCACGCCGACTTCTTTCACTGCACCGATGATGCCTTCGGCAATCATGTCGCAACGAACGATGCCGCCGAAGATGTTGACCAATACTGCGGCGACGTTGGAGTCGGACAGGATGATCTTGAACGCTTCGGTAACGCGTTCCTTGGTAGCACCGCCGCCCACGTCGAGGAAGTTGGCAGGTTTGCCGCCATGCAGGTTGACGATGTCCATGGTGCCCATGGCCAGGCCAGCACCGTTGACCATGCAGCCGATGTTACCTTCCAGAGCTACGTAGTTCAGTTCGAACTTGGCAGCGTGCGCTTCGCGCGGATCGTCCTGCGACGGATCGTGGAAAGTCTTCAGCTTAGGCTGACGGTACATGGCGTTGGCATCGATGTTGATCTTGGCGTCGAGGCAATGCAGATCGCCGTCAGCCTTGATCACCAGCGGGTTCACTTCCAGCAGGGCCAGATCGTGATCCTGGAACAGTTTGGCCAGACCGACGAAGATCTTGGCGAACTGGGCAACTTGCTTGCCTTCCAGACCCAGCTGGAAAGCCAGCTCGCGACCCTGGAATGGCTGAGCGCCAACCAGTGGATCGATAGTGGCCTTGAGAATTTTTTCCGGGGTTTCGTGAGCGATCTTCTCGATGTCCACGCCACCTTCGGTGGAAGCCATGAACACGATGCGACGGCTCGAACGGTCAACGACAGCGCCCAGGTACAACTCTTTAGCGATATCAGTGCACGATTCAACCAGGATCTTGGTGACTGGTTGGCCATTGGCATCAGTCTGGTAGGTCACCAGACGCTTGCCCAGCCACTGCTGTGCGAAGGCTTTGGCGTCTTCTTTACTGCGAACCAGCTTGACGCCGCCCGCTTTACCGCGACCACCAGCGTGGACCTGGGCTTTGACAACCCACTCGCTGCCGCCGATTTTGTCGCACGCTTCCGCTGCTGCTTCCGGGGTGTCTACTGCGTAGCCCTTGGAAACTGGCAGGCCGTATTCAGCGAACAGCTGCTTACCCTGATACTCGTGAAGATTCATGCTTTTTACCGTCTTCGTTAGGTACTGCGCATTCGGCGCTGCGCTCTTTATGAGTGCCGCGCCACCTGTGACTGCTGCTTGCCCAGCTCCACCGCCCTAAGGCCTGCAAAGCTGCGCAAGGCTGCGTCCAGCGGATATTCCGCGGTGAGTCTTGCGCGCAAGGCTCACGACGGGCAACCGCCGTGGTTTCTTATTATCTCGCTTAGCGCTTTTTCTTGTTGGCGATGTGGATGGCATGGCCATTCACTGCCAACGCGGCTTCATGCAGCGCTTCGGACAACGTCGGATGGGAGAAGACCATCATACCGATGTCCTCGGCACTGGTGCCGAATTCCATACCGATTGCGCCCTGCTGAACCAGTTCCGCCGCGCCTGGGCCAATCACATGGACGCCCAATACGCGATCCGTCTTGGCATCAGCGATGACTTTGACAAAACCACCGGTGTCGTTCGCTGCCATGGCACGGCCAGAAGCGGCAAACGGGAAGGTGCCGACGTTAACTTCAACGCCTTCAGCTTTCAACTGCTGTTCGTTCTTGCCGACCCATGCAATTTCCGGGTGGGTGTAGATAACCGAGGGGATCAGGTCGTAGTTCATCTGGGTCTTGTGACCCTTGATGCGCTCAACCACCATGATGCCTTCTTCGGACGCCTTGTGGGCCAGCATCATGCCGCGGACCACGTCACCGATGGCGTAGACGCCTGGAACGGTGGTTGCGCAGTAATCGTCAACGTGGATGAAGCCACGCTCATCGATGGTCACGCCACAGTCGGAAGCCAGCAAGTCAGTGGTCACCGGACGGCGACCAACGGCTACGATCAGCTTGTCGAAAGTGATGGTCTGTTCGCCATCCTTGTCGGTGTAGGTCACGACAACTTCTTCGCCGTTGACCTTGGAACCGGTCACACGAGCGCCCAGCTTGATATCCAGACCTTGTTTGGTCAGGGTTTTCAGCGCTTCTTTGGAGACTGCGGTGTCGGCAGCCAGCAGGAACGTGTCCAGGGCTTCCAGCACGGTCACTTCGGAACCCAGGCGGGACCAGACCGAACCCAGTTCCAGGCCGATCACGCCAGCGCCGATCACACCCAGGCGTTTTGGAACCGATTGGAATTCCAGGGCGCCGGTCGAATCAACGATCACGTTCTGATCAACTGGAGCCGGCGGGATGTCGATTGGACGGGAGCCTGGGGCGAGGATCACGTTCTCGGCTTCGATGATTTCAGTCGAACCGTCGGGCTTGGTGATTTCAACTTGCTTGCCGGCCAGCAGTTTGCCGTGACCTTGCAGGGAAGTGACGCCATTGGCCTTGAACAGGGTGGCAACGCCGGAAGTCAGGCCTTTAACGATGTTGGCCTTGCGGCCGACCATCGCTGGCACGTCCATGGTCACGCCAGCGTGGTTGATGCCGTGGATGGCAAAACCGTCCTGGGCTTCGTGGAACTTCCAGGAGCTGTCCAGCAGCGCCTTGGACGGAATGCAACCAACGTTCAGGCAAGTACCGCCGAGCGCCAGCTTGCCTTCCTTATCAGTGTATTTTTCGATGCAGGCAGTCGAGAGGCCCAGCTGTGCGGCCTTGATGGCGGCAACGTAGCCACCAGGGCCCGCACCAATCACTACAACGTCAAATTTCTGAGACATGAAAATAGATCCTCTATTTAGCGGCAAGCTTCAAGCTTCGAGCTGCAAGCCAAGCTGCTTTTCTTGCAGCTTGTAGCTTGCAACTTGAAGCTGCTTCAATCAAATATCCAGGAGCAAGCGAGCCGGGTCTTCCAGCAGATTCTTGATGGTCACCAGGAACGTCACGGCTTCTTTACCGTCGATCAGGCGGTGATCGTAGGACAGTGCCAGGTACATCATCGGACGGATCACGACTTGACCGTTGATCGCCATAGGACGCTGGATGATGTTGTGCATCCCCAGGATCGCTGCCTGTGGCGGGTTGACGATCGGCGTCGACATCATTGAACCGAAAGTACCACCGTTGGTGATGGTGAAGGTACCGCCGGTCATCTCATCGATGGTCAGCTTGCCGTCACGGGCTTTCTTGCCGAAGCCGGCGATGCCGCCTTCGATTTCAGCCAGGCTCATCAGCTCGGCGTTACGCAGAACCGGCACTACCAGGCCACGGTCGCTGGATACGGCAACGCCGATGTCCGCGTAGCCGTGGTACACGATGTCGCCACCGTCGATGGACGCGTTGACTGCCGGGAAGCGTTTCAGTGCTTCGGTGGCCGCTTTCACGAAGAACGACATGAAGCCCAGGCGCACGCCATTGTGGGACTTCTCGAACAGATCCTTGTACTTCGAACGCAGCGCCATGACTTCGGTCATGTCCACTTCGTTGAAGGTGGTCAGCATCGCCATGTTCGACTGTGCTTCAACCAGGCGCTTGGCCACGGTGGCACGCACGCGGGTCATCGGTACACGCTTCTCGGTGCGGTCGCCAGCGGCGAACACAGGAGCAGCGGCAGCCGGGGCGGCAGCCTTGGCAGGCGCGGCAGCCGGAGCGGCTTTCTTGGCCTCAACCGCGGCAACCACGTCTTCCTTGGTCACACGGCCGTCTTTGCCCGTGCCCTTGACGGACGCCAGGTTGATACCGTTCTCTTCGGCCAGCTTGCGAGCGGCCGGCGCGGCGATAGCGTCTTCGTCAGCAGCAGCCGGAGCGGCGGCTGGGGCAGAAGCAGCAGCGGGAGCGGCGGCGGCCGGAGCTGCAGCAGCGCTGCCCTCTTCGATCGAGCCCAGAACCTGGTTGGACAGAACGGTGTCGCCTTCATTGGCAACGATTGCGCCCAGCACGCCGTCGGCTTCGGCCAACACTTCGAGAACGACTTTGTCGGTCTCGATGTCGACGATCAGGTCGTCACGCTTGACGGCCTCGCCTGGTTTCTTGTGCCAGGTGGCAACGGTGCCATCGGCAACCGATTCCGGGAATGAGGGGGCTTTGATTTCGATAGCCATTATCTGTGGTCCTTAAAATTCGGTTTCAGTCAGCGCGAAGGCGTTAAACAGTGAAAGCATCTTGCAGCAGTTTTTCCTGCTGCTCGGCGTGCATCGATGCATAACCACAAGCAGGTGCGGCAGAAGCGTCACGGCCCGCGTACTCGAGTACGAGAGACTTGTTGTGACCGCCAACGATGCGACGCATGTGGTGCTGGCTGCAGTACCAGGCCCCTTGGTTCATCGGCTCTTCCTGACACCAAACGATGTGTTTGAGGTTGGAATAAGGCGCCAGGACTTCAATCAAGTCGTCCTCGGGGAATGGGTACAGCTGCTCAAGACGCACGATGGCGATGTCATCACGACCTTCGGCGCGGCGTTTTTCCAGCAGGTCGTAGTAGACCTTGCCGCTGCACAGCACCAGACGAGTGACCTTTTTCGGATCATGCGCATCGATTTCCGGAATAACGGTCTGGAACGAACCTTCGGCCAGATCTTCCAGGGTCGAGATGGCCAATTTGTGACGCAACAGCGATTTCGGCGTCAGGACCACCAATGGCTTGCGCAGGGGACGAATCACCTGACGACGCAGCAAGTGGTAGATCTGGGCCGGCGTAGTCGGCATGCACACCTGGATGTTGTGCTCGGCGCACAGCTGCAGATAACGCTCCAGACGGGCCGATGAGTGCTCCGGCCCCTGACCTTCATAACCGTGTGGCAGCAGCATGGTCAGGCCGCAGAGACGACCCCACTTGTGCTCGCCGCTGGTGATGAACTGGTCGATAACCACCTGTGCACCGTTGGCGAAGTCACCGAACTGGGCTTCCCAGATCACCAGCGCTTGAGGCGTGGTGGTGGCGTAGCCATATTCGAACGCCAGTACGGCTTCTTCGGACAGGAACGAATCGTACAGATCGAAGCGTGGCTGGCCCTTGTACAGGTTTTGCAACGGGATGTAGGTGCCCGCGTCTTTCTGGTTGTGCAATACCGCGTGACGGTGCGAGAACGTACCACGGCCAATGTCCTGGCCAGTCATGCGGATCGGGTGACCTTCGAACGCCAGGGTCGCGTATGCCATGGTTTCGGCATAACCCCAGTTGATCGGCAGGCCGCCGGCTTGCATCTTCTGTCGGTCTTCGTAGATCTTCGCGACCTGACGCTGAACCACGAAGCCTTCCGGAATTTCCAGCAGCTTGGCGGACAGTTCCTGCAAGGTCTTGAGATCGAACGTGGTGTCGTGACGCGCAGTCCAGGCGTGGCCCAGGTACGGACGCCAGTCAACGAACAGCTCTTTGTTCGGTTCCTTGACCAGGCTTTTCACCACATGCAGACCGTTATCCAGCGCGTTGCGGTATTCATCGACTTTCGCCTGAACACGCGCCTCGTCCACCACGCCGGCCTTGATCAGGCTATCGGCATACTGTTCGCGGGTGGTGCGCTGCTTGGTGATCTGCTGGTACATCAACGGCTGGGTGCCGCTAGGCTCATCCGCTTCGTTGTGACCGCGACGACGGTAGCAGACCAGGTCGATCACCACGTCACGCTTGAACTGCATGCGGTAGTCGATGGCCAACTGGGTCACGAACAGCACCGCTTCCGGATCATCACCATTCACATGGAGGATCGGCGCCTGGATCATCTTGGCGACGTCGGTGGCGTACTCGGTGGAACGCGAGTCCAACGGGTTGCTGATCGTGAAGCCCACCTGGTTGTTGATCACGATGTGGACCGTGCCGCCAGTCTTGAAGCCGCGAGTCTGCGACATCTGGAAGGTTTCCATGACCACGCCCTGACCGGCGAATGCCGCGTCACCGTGGATGGAAATCGGCAGGACCTTTTCACCGCTCGAATCATTGCGACGGTCCTGGCGAGCACGCACCGAACCCTCGACCACCGGGGAAACGATTTCCAGGTGGGATGGGTTGAATGCCATGGCCAGGTGGACTTCGCCGCCGGTGGTCATCACGTTGGACGAGAAACCCTGGTGGTATTTGACGTCACCGGAGCCCAGCTCGACCTTTTTCTTGCCTTCGAACTCGTCGAACAGCTCGCGCGGGTTCTTGCCGAAGGTGTTGACCAACACGTTCAGGCGACCACGGTGGGCCATGCCGATGACGATTTCCTTGGTGCCGTAGGAGCCGGAGCGCTGGATCAGCTCGTCGAGCATCGGAATCAGGCTTTCGCCGCCTTCCAGGCCGAAACGCTTGGTGCCCGGGTATTTGGTGCCCAGGTATTTTTCCAGGCCTTCGCCGGCAGTGACACGCTCAAGCAGATGGCTCTTGATGTCAGCCGAGTAAACCGGACGACCGCGCACGCCTTCCAGGCGCTGCTGGAACCAGTGGCGCTGCTCGGAATCAGTGATGTGCGTGAATTCAGCGCCAATGGTGCGGCAATATGTCTGCTGCAACGCTTCGTGAATTTCGCGTAGGCTCGCTTCCTCTTTGCCGATGAACAGGTCGCCGGCACGGAAGGTCGTATCAAGATCGGCATTGGTCAAGCCGTAGTGATTGATCGACAGGTCTGCAGGTGCAGGACGCTGCCACAGCCCCAGCGGGTCAAGCTGGGCTGCCTGGTGGCCACGCATACGGTAGGCCTGGATCAGTCGCAATACTTCAACTTGCTTCTTCTCGTGCTCACTGCTCACGCTGCCGGCAGATACCGGTTGGGCGCGGCGCTGGTTCTTTGCCAGCAGCACGAACTGATCGCGAATCGTAGCGTGCGATACATCGGTGGCAGCGTTGCCGTCAGTAGGCAACGTCTGAAATTTGGTGCGCCATTCTTCTGGCACAGCGTTAGGGTCGTGCAGGTAGAGCTCATAAAGCTCTTCCACATAGGCAGCGTTACCACCTGAAAGATAGCCGCTGTTCCACATGCGCTGCATCACGCTTTCTTGCATGCTTGGTCACCCTCGATTTGGGGACACCACCGGCGAAAACACCGAGTTTGCTTGCAGAAGTCCGAGTGCAGCGACCAAAACAAGCCACTTAGGATCACGCTGATAGTTCGGGTACCAACCCGAATGCCCCTGCTTGTCTCATTTCTTCAAAATAAGAGCCACGGCTTTGTAAGTCGCTGCTCAAGTTAAAACTACGGCGCCGGTTGAAGCCTGCGCCGCAGCATCTACGGGCACAACGGTCCTGCTTTTACTACAACGTCAGTTACACGCCGCTCTGCAGCAGCATGTTACGGATGTGACCAATGGCCTTAGTCGGGTTCAGGCCTTTGGGACATACGTTGACGCAGTTCATGATCCCGCGGCAGCGGAATACGCTGAACGGGTCATCGAGTGAAGCCAGACGCTCGGACGTCTTGGTGTCACGGCTGTCTGCCAGGAAGCGATAGGCTTGCAGCAGGGCAGCTGGACCCAGGAACTTGTCCGGGTTCCACCAGAAGGACGGGCACGAAGTCGAGCAGCAAGCGCACAGGATGCACTCGTACAGACCGTCGAGCTTCTCGCGCTCTTCCGGGGACTGCAGACGCTCGATGGCCGGAGCCGGCGTGTCGTTCTGCAGGAACGGCTTAACTTTCTCGTATTGCTTGTAGAAGATGCTCATATCGACGACCAGGTCACGGATAACCGGCAAACCTGGCAGAGGACGAACGATCAGCTTATTGCCTTTGACGACAGCGGACAGTGGCGTGATGCAGGCCAGGCCGTTCTTGCCGTTGATGTTCATGCCGTCGGAGCCACAGACACCCTCACGGCAGGAGCGACGATAGGAGAAACCTTCGTCCTGCTCTTTGATCAGGGCCAGCACATCCAGCACCATCAGGTCTTTACCACCGGTATCGACCGAGAATTCCTGCATGAACGGCGCAGCGTCCTGATCAGGGTTGTAGCGATAAACACTGACTTTCAACATGGCAGCCACCCTTAGTAAGTCCGAATCTTCGGTTCAAACGTCGGAACCGTCTTCGGCGAGAAGTTCACGGCACGCTTGGTTACGCGCTTGTCACCCGGGAAGTACAGGGTGTGGCACAACCAGTTTTCGTCATCGCGATCTTCAAAGTCTTCACGGGCGTGAGCACCACGGGATTCCTTACGAACCTCGGCGGCGATCGCCGTCGCTTCAGCCACTTCCAGCAGGTTTTGCAGCTCAAGGGCTTCGATACGAGCGGTGTTGAACGCCTGGCTCTTATCGTTGATCTTGACGTTGGCGATACGCTTGCGCAGGTCAGCCAGCTGGGCAATACCCTTCTGCATGTATTCGCCGGTACGGAATACACCGAAGTAGTTCTGCATGCAGCTTTGCAGCTCGCGACGCAGGGTTGCCACGTCTTCGCCATCAGTGCGCTCATTCAGGGCGTTCAGGCGTGCCAGTGCGGCTTCGATGTTGGCGTCGGTGGCGTCATCGTATTCGATGCCGTCGGTCAGCGCCTTTTCCAGGTGCAGGCCGGCAGCGCGGCCGAATACCACCAGATCGAGCAGCGAATTGCCGCCCAGGCGGTTGGCACCGTGAACCGATACGCACGCCACTTCGCCTACCGCGAACAGACCATGAATGATCTCGTCCTGGCCTTCGGCGTTCTGGGTGATCGCCTGGCCATGAATGTTGGTCGGCACGCCGCCCATCATATAGTGGCAAGTTGGAACAACCGGAACCGGAGCAACCACCGGGTCAACGTGGGCAAAGGTCTTGGACAGCTCGCAGATACCTGGCAGGCGGCTGTGCAGCACTTCTTCACCGAGGTGATCGAGTTTCAGCAGTACGTGGTCGCCATTCGGGCCACAGCCGTTGCCGGCAATGATTTCCTTGACCATCGAACGGGCCACGACGTCACGACCGGCAAGGTCTTTCGCGTTCGGAGCATAACGTTCCATGAAACGCTCGCCATGTTTGTTGATCAGGTAGCCACCTTCACCACGGCAGCCTTCGGTCACCAGTACACCAGCGCCGGCGATACCGGTCGGGTGGAACTGCCACATTTCGATGTCTTGTACCGGTACGCCAGCACGCAGTGCCATGCCGACGCCGTCGCCGGTGTTGATCAGGGCATTGGTGGTCGACGCGTAGATACGACCTGCACCGCCGGTGGCCAGAACGGTAGCCTTGGCGCGGATGTAGGTGGTTTCACCGGTTTCGATGCAGATGGCGATCACACCGACGAACTCGCCTTGCGCGTTCTTGACCAGGTCAACCGCGTAGTACTCGTTCAGGAACGTGGTGCCGGCTTTCAGGTTGCCCTGATACAGCGTGTGCAGCAGCGCATGACCGGTACGGTCGGATGCGGCGCACGTACGGGCAGCCTGGCCGCCTTTACCGTAATCCTTCGACTGGCCGCCGAATGGACGCTGGTAGATACGACCCTGTTCGGTACGGGAGAACGGCAGACCCATGTGGTCCAGCTCGAACACCGCAGCCGGGCCTTCCTGACACATGTACTCGATAGCGTCCTGGTCACCGATGTAGTCGGAGCCCTTGACGGTATCGTACATGTGCCAGCGCCAGTCATCGTTCGGATCCGCGGAAGCGATGGCACAGGTGATGCCACCCTGGGCCGATACGGTGTGGGAACGGGTCGGGAACACTTTGGTGATCACGGCCGTCTTGTGACCACCCTGGGCCAGCTGCAGCGCTGCGCGCATGCCGGCGCCGCCGCCACCAATAATGATGGCGTCAAAAGAAATCGTTGGAATGTTAGCCATGAATCAGATACCCCAGAGAATCTGCACACCCCAGACGAAGTAAGCGAACATTGCAACGCCGCATACTGCCTGGAAAAGGAAACGTATTGCAGTCGCGGACTTGCCCAGCGCCATCGGCGTCAGGTAGTCGGTCGCGATGGTCCACATGCCGACCCAGGCGTGAGCGCCCAGGGCTACAAGGGCCAGCAGACTGAAGATACGCATTCCGTTGTGGGAGAACAGACCGTGCCATTGAGCGTAATCAATGCCAGGGTTTGCAACGAGGTACCCGATCAGGAAAATGAAATAAGCCGCGAGAACGACCGCAGACACGCGTTGTGCCATCCAGTCATAGAGGCCCGAACGCGACAGATTCGTAACGCTGGTTACCATATCCAAACTCCCGCAAGAACGATTACCACCACGGAAACGGCGATAACGATTTTCGAGCCCAGCTTGCCGCCTTCCAGCGTCTCACCGATACCCATGTCCATGATCAAGTGGCGCACACCGGCCACCAAGTGATACAGCAGAGCGGACAGGAGGCCCCACGCCACGAACTTGGCCAGCGGACTGGTCATGCATGCCTTCACCTCGGCATAACCTTCCTCGGAACCCAGGGATTTGCTCAATGCGTAAAGCATGATGCCCAAGCCCAGGAAGAGGATGATGCCGGAAACACGGTGCAGGAATGACGTTACGCCGGTGATGGGGAGTTTGATGGTCCTTAGGTCTAGGTTTACAGGTCGTTGGCTATTCACGGCTTTTTTTCACACTGAAGAGCCCCTAACAATCAGGGCAAAGTTGTTGGGGAGTGCACTGGTCAGGTAACCACCACCCAGGGATGCGACCCCCATCAGAACGGGCCCAAAAGCCCCTGGCGGTCGGAGGCCGAGTATAGACAGTTAGGCTACTAATGACAACGCGCACTCCTCACCCTAATAGCTGATTGCGCTGACGACATAAAAGGCGTAAACGGCAGTCAATTTCGAGGAAAAAGTAGGGTTAAAGCCTTCTGGAGCAAGACTTTAGGCAAATTGACATCTGAATTTATCTCACTATAGTGGTGCGGGCCCTGCGTGGGGGGTCTGTCTGATGATTTGAAGCATAAATAGGAGGCCACATGGCTGACAAAAAAGCGCAGTTGATCATCGAGGGCGCAGCCCCCGTCGAGCTGCCCATTTTAACCGGCACCGTGGGTCCCGATGTTATCGACGTGCGGGGCCTGACGGCCACGGGCCGTTTTACATTTGACCCTGGCTTCATGTCGACTGCCTCTTGCGAGTCGAAGATCACCTATATTGATGGTGATAATGGCATTTTGCTGCACCGCGGCTATCCGATCGAACAGCTTGCAGAGAAATCGGATTACCTGGAAACCTGCTACCTGTTGCTAAATGGCGAATTGCCAACAACCGAGCAAAAAGCCCAGTTCGTCAGCACCGTGAAGAATCACACCATGGTGCATGAACAGTTGAAGACCTTCTTCAACGGCTTCCGTCGCGACGCCCACCCGATGGCGGTCATGTGCGGCGTAGTCGGCGCCCTGTCGGCCTTCTATCACGACTCCCTGGACATCAATAACCCGCAGCATCGCGAAATTTCCGCGATCCGCCTGGTTGCCAAGATGCCAACCCTGGCCGCAATGGTTTACAAGTACTCCATGGGTCAACCCATGATGTACCCGCGCAACGACCTGACGTACGCGGAAAACTTCCTGCACATGATGTTCAACACGCCGTGCGAGATCAAACCGATCAGCCCGGTGCTGGCCAAGGCCATGGACCGGATCTTCATCCTCCACGCCGACCACGAACAGAATGCCTCCACCTCTACCGTCCGCCTGGCAGGCTCTTCGGGTGCCAATCCGTTCGCCTGTATCGCCGCCGGTATCGCCGCACTCTGGGGCCCGGCCCACGGCGGTGCGAACGAAGCCGTCCTGACCATGCTCGATGAAATCGGCGATGTGTCCAACATCGACAAGTTCATCGCCAAGGCCAAGGACAAGAACGATCCGTTCAAGTTGATGGGCTTCGGTCACCGGGTCTACAAGAACCGCGACCCACGCGCCACCGTCATGAAGCAGACCTGCGACGAAGTGTTGAAGGAACTGGGCATCAACAACGATCCGCAACTCGAACTGGCCATGCGCCTGGAAGAGATCGCCCTGACCGACCCGTACTTCATCGAACGCTCGCTGTACCCGAACGTCGACTTCTACTCGGGGATCATCCTCAAGGCGATCGGCATTCCAACAAGCATGTTCACCGTGATCTTCGCTCTGGCGCGGACCGTAGGCTGGATTTCCCACTGGAAGGAAATGCTCTCCAGCCCGTACAAGATTGGCCGCCCGCGCCAGCTGTACACCGGCTACGAGTCGCGTGACATCACCAAGCTGGAAGACCGCAAGTAAGCATGTAACTGCTTGGCTGCACCGAATACGGCCTCCCCTGTGGAGGCCGTTTTTATTTGTGTTGTCCGCCATACCGCTTTCGCGAGCAAGCCCGCTCCCACATTTGACCGAGTACATCCTTTGGAATACGGTCGAATGTGGGAGCGGGCTTGCTCGCGAAAGCAATGGTCCGGCCACCCAAAACTCCAGGCAAAAAAATGCCCCGGCCTTTCGACCGGGGCATTTCCTGTTCAGCTACACCCTCAGTGGTTAACCGCCCCACTCGCTCCCAGGCCAGTCTGCGAACGCACAAACTGCGGGAAGTACAGCGCACGCTCTTTCTCTGCCGCCGCCGACTTGTCGGTGATGGAGAAGAACCAGATACCGACGAACGCAATGATCATCGAGAACAGCGCCGGGTACTCATACGGGAAGATGGCTGTTTCATTGTGCAGGATCGAGACCCAGATGGTCGGACCGAGGATCATCAGGCCGACGGCACTGACCAGGCCCAGCCAGCCGCCAATCATGGCGCCACGGGTGGTGAGGTTTTTCCAGTACATGGAAAGCAGCAGCACCGGGAAGTTACAGCTCGCGGCAATGGAGAACGCCAGGCCGACCATGAACGCAATGTTCTGGCTCTCGAACAGGATGCCCAAGCCAATCGCCAGCACCGCCAGGGCAATGGTGGTGATCTTCGAGACGCGAATCTCATCCTTGTCGTTGGCCTTGCCTTTCTTGATCACGCTGGCATACAGGTCATGGGACACCGCGGAAGCACCGGCCAGCGTCAGGCCGGCAACCACCGCGAGGATGGTGGCAAACGCCACAGCCGAGATGAAGCCCAGGAAGATACTGCCACCCACCGCGTCAGCCAAATGCACCGCCGCCATGTTATTGCCGCCCAACAGAGCGCCTGCCGCATCCTTGAACGCCGGGTTGGTGCTGACCAGCAGAATCGCGCCGAAGCCGATGATAAAGGTCAGGATATAGAAGTAACCAATGAAGCCAGTGGCGTACAACACGCTCTTGCGCGCTTCCTTGGCGTCACTCACGGTGAAGAAGCGCATCAGGATATGCGGCAAGCCCGCGGTGCCGAACATCAGCGCCAGCCCCAGGGAAAGCGCCGAAATCGGATCCTTCACCAGGCCACCCGGGCTCATGATCGCTTCACCCTTGGCGTGAACCTTGATCGCCTCGGAGAACAGCGTGTTGAAGTCGAAGTTGACGTGCTTCATCACCATCAGCGCCATGAAGGAAGCACCGGAGAGCAACAGCACCGCCTTGATGATCTGCACCCAAGTGGTCGCCAGCATGCCGCCGAACAGCACATACAAGCACATCAGGATACCGACCAGGATCACCGCGACATGGTAGTCAAGACCGAACAGCAGCTGGATCAGCTTGCCCGCGCCGACCATCTGCGCGATCAGGTAGAACGCCACCACCACCAGCGAACCACAGGCCGACAGGCTGCGGATCTGGGTTTGCCCGAGACGATACGAGGCCACGTCGGCAAACGTGTACTTGCCCAGGTTACGCAGGCGCTCGGCGATCAGGAACAGAATGATCGGCCAGCCCACCAGGAAGCCGATCGAGTAGATCAGGCCATCGTAGCCGGAGGTGAACACCAGCGCGGAAATCCCCAGGAAGGACGCCGCCGACATGTAGTCGCCGGCAATCGCCAGGCCGTTCTGGAAACCGGTGATCTTGCCGCCGGCCGCGTAGTAATCGGCCGCCGAGTTGTTGCGTTTGGACGCCCAGTAAGTGATGCACAAGGTGGCGCCGACGAACGCGACAAACATCACAATCGCCGAGATGTTGAGCGGTTGTTTCTGGACTTCGCCGGTCAATGCTTCCGCCGCCCAGACGGCAGGAGCAAAGAGCGAAGCGCCGATTACAGCCAATAGACGCCGGATCATTGCGCAGCCTCCTTGAGAATCGCATTGTTCAGGTCGTCGAATTCGCCATTGGCGCGTCGAACATAGATGCCGGTCAGGACAAAGGCCGAGACAATCAGCCCGATCCCGAGCGGGATGCCCCAGGTGATCGACGACTCAGGGCTGATCTTGGCCCCCAGCAAATGCGGTCCATAGGCAATCAACAAGATGAATCCGGCGTACAACCCAAGCATGATCGCCGAGAGAATCCAGGCGAACTTTTCCCTTTTTCTGACCAGCTCCTTGAAGCGCGGGCTGTTTTGAATCGAGAGGTAAATGCTGTCGTTCATTGTTTTTATCCTCGCAGCACAGCTTTTTATTATTGGAACAGTAGCCACTTTATGCGGCTTCGGCACAGGTTCCAGACGACCTTAGTCTTAGAGCGAGCTTAGCGAGGGTTCAGGAGGCGACAGAAACGATTAACGGGCGCGAGCTTTAGTGGGAGCTTTAGTGGGAGCTTTAGTGGGAGCTTTAGTGGGAGCTTTAGTGGGAGCTTTAGTGGGAGCTTTAGTGGGAGCTTTAGTGGGAGCTTTAGTGGGAGCTTTAGTGGGAGCTTTAGTGGGAGCGGGCTTGCTCGCGATGCGGGCGCCGCGGTGTATCAGAGACACCGAGGTGATGCTATCGCGAGCAAGCCCGCTCCCACACAAGCCCGTTCCCACACAAGCTCGCTCCTACAGTTACCGTGGGGTTTTATGGGGCGGTCCACTCGGCGACGCGCTCAGGGTGCTTGGCAACCCAATCCTTGGCGGCGACATCCGGCTTAGCGCCTTCCTGGATGGCCAGCATGACTTCACCGATTTCATCCTTCGAGGCCCACTGGAATTTCTTCAGGAACGCGGCCACTTCCGGCGCTTTCTTTTCCAGGCCCTTGCTGCCGATGCTGTTGACCGTCTCGGCAGCACCATAAATTCCTTTTGGATCGTCAAGGAAACGCAGTTTCCACTTGGCGAACATCCAGTGTGGCACCCAGCCGGTCACCGCAATGGAATCCTGCTTGTCTTCGGCGCGGGTCAATTCGGCGATCATCGCAGCGCCGGAACTGGCTTGCAGCTTGTAGTCCAGGCCGTACTGCTTGATGGCTTCATCGGTCTTGAGCATCACGCCCGAGCCGGCATCGATACCGACGATCTTGTTCTTGAATGTGGTGTCAGTCTTCAAGTCCTCAATGGACTTGGCCTTGACGTACTCCGGCACGATCAAACCGATCTTGGCGTCCTTGAAGTTGGGGCCGTAGTCGACCACCTTGTTCTTGTTCTTGGTCCAGTACTCACCGTGAGTCACCGGCAGCCAGGCCGAGAGCATCGCGTCGAGCTTGCCGGTGGCCACGCCTTGCCACATGATCCCGGTGGCGACCGCCTGCAGTTTCACGTCATAACCGAGCTTGGCCTTGATCACCTCGGCCGCCACATGGGTGGTGGCGACACTGTCCGACCAGCCATCCACATAGCCGATGCTCAGCGTTTTGCTGTCGGCGCTGGCCAGTGTGGAACTCATCGCAACTACCAGCGTGGCAGCTGCGCCCAAGAGTCGTCGCATCTTCATAGTGCTTCCCCGAAAGTGCTGCGCTCGACGGATGCCGAGCGACGTCAACCTGTTGTTATGTGGTGCACTTCGATAATCAACCTGCAGCCACCGGCGACCTGCTCTGACTACGACCTCAGGTAAGCAAGAAACGACATCACATAGCCAGCAACGCCATCCAGCAAAAAACGCCTGCAAAATCCGCCCGGACCTTGCATATCAACCGTACGCGATCCCCCTGAAAATACGCAAATACAGGTAAGATGCGCGGCTTCGCCCCCAGACGGCCTGACCATGCCAGCGACTGCCCGCTTCCCTGCCCTGCCTTATTTATTCGCATTGACCCTTGGCCTGTTCGCCCTCATGGGCTACTGGTACGGCCTCGGCCAGCCGGTGGCATTGCCGGATGTCGCCAGCGCCTCGCACAAGTTGCACTGCGCGTCCTACACGCCCTTCGACAAAGATCAATCGCCCTTTGACCAGCCGCTCACGTTGCGCCCCGAGCGCATGGACGCCGATCTGGCACTGCTGGCTACGCGCTTTGAGTGCATACGCACTTACTCCATGACCGGCCTTGAAGCGTTGCCCGACCTGGCGCGCAAGCACGGCCTGAAGCTGATGATGGGTGCCTGGGTCAACCGCAACCCGGTGGACACCGCCAAGGAAGTCGACTTGCTGATTGCCTCGGCCAACGCCAACGCAGATGTGGTCACCTCGGTAATCGTCGGCAACGAAACCCTGTTACGCAAGGAAGTCACCGCGACACAACTGGTGAGGCTGATTGAAAAGGTCAAGCGTCATATCCAGCAGCCCGTCACCTATGCCGACGTGTGGGAGTTCTGGTTGCAGCATCCGGAGATCGCCCCGGCCGTGGACTTCCTGACCATCCACCTGCTGCCTTATTGGGAAGATGACCCGGCGGGTATCGACCAAGCCCTGCGGCATGTCGGCGATATCCGTCAGACCTTCGGCAATCGCTTCGCGCCCAAGGATGTGATGATCGGCGAAACCGGCTGGCCCAGCGAAGGCCGCCAGCGCGAGACCGCGCTGCCGAGTCGGGTCAACGAAGCCAGGTTCATTCGTGGATTTGTTGCGATGGCCGAAGCCAATGGTTGGCAGTACAACCTTATAGAGGCCTTTGACCAGCCCTGGAAACGCGCCAGCGAAGGAGCAGTCGGCGGGTATTGGGGGCTGTTCGATGCCGATCGCCAGGACAAGGGCATCTTGGCCGGACCGGTGACCAATGTGCCGTACTGGCCTGTCTGGCTGGGCCTGGGCGGAATAATCCTGTTGGCTACGCTGGTGCTCGGCGGGCGTGTACGCAGCACCCGCGCGGCCTTGTTGTTGCCGCTGTTGGGCGCAGTAGCCGCGGGCTCGATGGGTTCCTGGGCCGAACTGACCCGCGTGACCGCGCGCTTCACCGATGAGTGGCTCTGGGCCGGCCTGCTGATGGTGCTGAACCTGCTGGTGCTGGCTCACGCCGCCCTCGCACTGAGTACCCGCCAGGGTTGGCGCGAACGCTGCTTCACCTGGCTGGAGCAGCGCGCCGGCTGGTGGGTGGCGATCGCCGGGTTTGCCGCTGCGGTGATGATGCTGGCGCTGGTGTTTGATCCGCGTTATCGCAGCTTCCCCAGCGCGGCCCTGCTGTTGCCGGCATTGGTGTACCTGCTGCGCCCGGTCAGTGGGCCACGCCGGGAGATTGCCCTGCTGACCTTCATTATCGGTGCCGGCATCGCCCCACAGTTGTACCGTGAAGGTTTGCTGAACCAACAGGCCTGGGGCTGGGCGTTGGTGAGTGTGCTGATGGTTGCGGCGTTGTGGCGCTGCCTGCGAGTGCGCAAGACCACAGGTTGACGCTCTGTCAGGCGGCCCGTTGCGCCCTGACAAGGCGCAAGCCTGCAATCACCAGCGCAAACACCGCAAAGCTGGTGTTGTACAACGCCAGCGCCGGTAATCCGAAGGCCAGCGCCAGTACCGCCAGGCCCCAACCGGCGCGCCCCGGCAACAAAAAACCCAGCACTGCGGTGATCAACGCGGCCCAGCCCATTACCTTGAAATGAATCATCAACCCCAGCTTCGCGCGTACCTGGCACTCCCAGCGGCTGGCTTCATCCGCGCAGATGCCAACCCATTGGCCGTGCTCCATAAACCCATAACGGGCGGCATAACTGGCGGCCAGCCATAAGGGCAAGGCAACGAGCAGCACAATCAACGGCAAACGGCGGGACATAGGGTGCTCCGATAGGCAAAAACGGCGCTCAGCTTAATCGTCCGGTTGCCGTTGGCAAGGTTTGTGCGCAGATAAGTGTTCAGTAACGCGCTCCAACGTGTATCGTCTAGCTACTATTACCCCGATTCCTACGTTTTTATCCGAATTTTCGTGCCGAAGGCTGGCACTTCGGCTGCAACGCGGTGGTCATAGCCTGCGAACTTCATTCAGCACGTTTCCTCTTTAGGGATTTAGTCATGCTCCGTTTCTTGCGCTGTGTTGCCCTCCTGGGCGGCCTTTTTCTGAGTGCGTCAGCACTGGCGGTCGACGTCGACCCGGCCAGCTATGGCTATCCTTTGACCAATCCGTTCGAAGCGACCATCGCCACCACGCCACCGGACCTGCGGCCGGACTTGCCGTCCGTCGACGACATCAACCAGTCCGACTACGACCTGACCATGCGTCCGGAGCGCGCATTCAGCCTGCCCGACAACTTTTGGTCAGTGAAAAAGCTGACCTACCGCATCGCCAAGCAGGACCGGGCAGCGCCGCTGATTTTCCTGATCGCCGGCACTGGCGCGCGCTTTGACAGCAGCATCAACGAATACCTGAAAAAGCTGTATTACAAGGCTGGCTACCATGTCGTTCAGCTGTCGTCGCCCACCAGCTTCGACTTCATCAGTGCCGCCTCGCGTTTCGCCACCCCCGGCATCACCCAGGAAGACGCCGAAGACATGTACCGCGTGATGCAGGCTGTGCGTGCGCAAAATCCCACGCTGCCGGTCACCGACTTCTACCTCACCGGTTATAGCCTGGGGGCGCTGGACGCGGCCTTCGTCAGCAAGCTGGACGAAACCCGACGCAGCTTCAACTTCAAGAAAGTGTTGCTGCTCAACCCGCCGGTCAATCTCTACACCTCGATCACCAACCTCGACAAGCTGGTGCAGACCGAGGTCAAGGGCATCAACAACAGCACCACGTTCTACGAGCTGGTACTGAACAAGCTGACCCGCTACTTCCAGGAAAAAGGTCACATCGACCTCAATGACGCGCTGCTCTACGACTTCCAGAACTCCAAGGAGCACCTGAGCAACGAGCAAATGGCGATGCTGATCGGCACCTCGTTCCGCTTTTCGGCAGCCGACATTGCCTTCACCTCGGACCTGATCAACCGCCGCGGCCTGATCATCCCGCCGAAATACCCGATCACCGAAGGCACCAGCCTCACGCCGTTCCTCAAGCGTGCGCTGCAATGCGACTTCGACTGCTACCTCACCGAACAAGTGATCCCGATGTGGCGCGCCCGCACCGACGGCGGCAGCCTGTTGCAACTGATCGACCAGGTCAGCCTGTACGCCCTCAAGGATTACCTCCACGACAGCCCGAAAATTGCCGTCATGCACAACGCCGACGATGTGATCCTCGGCCCCGGCGACCTGGGCTTCCTGCGTAAAACCTTCGGCGATCGCTTGACCGTCTACCCGTTTGGCGGCCACTGCGGCAACCTTAATTACCGCGTCAACGCCGACGCCATGCTGGAGTTCTTCCGTGGCTAAATTCTTCCTGCTTCTCGCTGCCTTGATGTGCGCAGGCGTGGCTAATGCCGACAACAGCAAAGCCCATACGCCGACCGTGGTCGACGAAGATGGCTTCAAGGAGCCCCTGAGCAAACTCAAGTTCAACCCTGGCCTGGATCAGCGCGAGTTCGAGCGATCGAGCCTCAACGCCCTCAACGTCTATGACCCGCTGGAGTCGTGGAACCGTCGGGTGTACCACTTCAACTACCGGTTCGACGAATGGGTGTTCTTGCCGGTGGTCGACGGTTATCGCTACGTCACGCCAAGTTTCCTGCGCACCGGGGTCAGCAACTTCTTCAACAACCTGGGTGATGTGCCCAACCTGTTGAACAGCCTGCTGCAACTCAAGGGGCATCGAGCCCTCGAAACCACCGGCCGCCTGCTGGTAAACACCACCCTTGGGGTCGCGGGCCTGTGGGACCCGGCCACGGCGATGGGCCTGCCACGCCAGAGCGAAGACTTCGGCCAGACCTTGGGCTTCTACGGTGTGCCCGGCGGGGCCTACCTGGTGCTGCCGATCCTTGGCCCATCGAACCTGCGGGATACCGGTGGCCTGCTCGTCGACTACAGCGCCGAATCGCAGATCAACTTCCTCAACGTGTCCGAGGTCAGCTCCAACCACCCGGAAGTCTGGGGCCTGCGCGCGGTGGACAAGCGTTACCAGACCAGCTTCCGCTACGGCCAGTTGAACTCGCCGTTCGAGTACGAGAAAGTGCGCTACGTGTACAGCGAATCGCGCAAACTGCAGATAGCCGAGTAATCCCGGAACACAAAAAAGGCCATTCGATTGAATGGCCTTTTTTTCATCGCGACAGACCTCAGGTCTTGAGGGTTTTCCAGGTTTTACCGAGCACACTGACCACCGCCAAGACCAACGCCCCGGCGATAATTCCGGCCACCGCATTCAACAATGTCGGCATCAGCCAGCTGATTCCACCGATGCTCTGGCTAACTGTCTCGATCCAGTGATGCACCACCGGGATACCATGGGTGAGAATTCCGCCGCCGACCATGAACATCGCCGCGGTGCCAATCACTGACAGGCTTTTCATCATGTACGGCGCGGTCCGCAGAATCCCGCCACCGATGCTGCGCGCTATCTGACCCGGCTTTTGCGTGAGCCACAGGCCCAGGTCATCCAGCTTGACGATACCCGCCACCAGGCCATACACACCCACCGTCATGACAATCGCAATACCCGACAGCACGATCACCTGTTGCATCAACGGCGCATCGGCCACCGTGCCCAGGGTGATGGCGATGATTTCTGCCGAAAGGATGAAGTCAGTACGGATGGCGCCCTTGATCTTGCCCTTCTCGAACGCCACCAAGTCCGTCGCGGGATCAGCCACCGCCTCGACCAGTTGGGCATGTTCGGCCTGTTTTTCAGCCTTGCTGTGCAGGAATTTGTGGGCGAGTTTTTCAAATCCCTCGAAACACAGATAAGCACCACCCAGCATCAGCAGTGGCGTCACTGCCCACGGCGCAAAGGCGCTGATCAACAGCGCGGCCGGCACCAGGATCAGCTTATTGATGAACGAGCCCTTGGCCACCGCCCATACCACGGGAATTTCCCGTTCGGCACGTACCCCCGAAACTTGCTGGGCGTTGAGCGCCAAATCGTCGCCGAGCACGCCGGCGGTTTTCTTGGCGGCCACTTTTGTCATCAACGCCACGTCGTCGAGCACGGCGGCGATGTCATCGATCAATAACAACAAGCTGCTTCCTGCCATGAATCAGGTGTCCTTCAGAAGAAATATGCGCGAGCATAGCGCGGCGCGGCGTGTCGCGGGCACATTCTTGAGGCTCGCGGATGGCCGGTGCTACCATGCGCAACCGCCTGTCTCGGCAAGGAACCCTCTGGTCCATGAGCACCATTCGCGAGCGCAACAAAGAACTGATCCTGCGGGCTGCCAGCGAGGAGTTTGCCGACAAGGGCTTCGCCGCGACCAAAACCAGCGACATCGCCGCCAAGGCCGGGCTGCCCAAGCCCAACGTTTATTACTACTTCAAGTCCAAGGAAAACCTCTACCGCGAGGTGCTCGAAAGCATCATCGAGCCGATCCTGGCCGCTTCCACGCCGTTCAACCCGGATGGCGACCCCAAGGAAGTGTTGAGCGGCTACATCCGCTCGAAAATCTGCATCTCCCGCGACCTGCCCTTTGCCTCGAAAGTGTTCGCCAGCGAAATCATGCACGGCGCGCCACATCTGAGCGCCGAGCAGGTCGGGCAACTTAACGCGCAGGCCAAGCACAACATAGATTGCATCCAGAGCTGGGTGGATCGCGGGCTGATTGCCGCGATTGACCCCAACCACCTGATGTTCAGCATCTGGGCCGCGACCCAGACTTATGCCGATTTCGATTGGCAGATCTCGGCGGTGACCGGCAAAGCCAAACTGGATGAGGCGGATTACGAAGCGGCGGCACAAACGATTATCCGGTTGGTGCTCAAGGGGTGTGAGCCCGACTGAGAGAGTGTGGTGCCTGGGCGCTATCGCACAGGGGTTCAGCGCCCGACACACTTCGTATGAACGCCGCACAATCAATGTGGGAGCGGGCTTGCTCGCGATAGCGCCCTCCCAGACACATCCTGCCAAAAGCCTGCCGATCAACCTCAGACACCCAGATCTAGCCTCTCAAGACATCATCTGAAGAGAGGCCATGGAATGCCTGATTTCCCTGCTTCACATCGCCTGCGCATCGGGCGGTTCAGCGAGCCGAGCCGCACCTACCTGATCACCACCAACATCCATGAACGTGTGCCGATATTCAGTGACTTTCGGTTGGGTCGCCTGGTGGTTTGGCAATTCAGACTCGCCCAGCATCAGGGGTTGGTGAACTCTTTGGCGTGGGTGGTAATGCCCGACCATTTCCACTGGTTGATCGAACTGCAAAAAGGTTCGCTGGGGGACCTGATGTGCCAGGTGAAATCCAAAAGCACCCGTAGCGTAAACGGCGCTACCGGGCGCAAGGGTCGATTGTGGCAAACCAGCTTTCATGATCGGGTACTGCGCAAGGAAGATGACCTGGTGAAAATGGCCAGGTATGTAGTGGCCAATCCCCTGCGTGCCGGGCTGGTGGAGCGAATTGGCGACTATCCGTTGTGGGATGCGGTTTGGGTATAATCGTGAACCGAGTTGGCCCTATCGCGAGCAAGCCCGCTCCCACATTTTGATCTGTGGACACAGTCAAAGTGTGGGAGCGGGCTTGCTCGCGAAGAGCCCCCGAACAGTCACTGCAAAATCAAGCAGGCACTCCTGCATCCGCCAGCAATCCCAGGCTTTCGATCGCACTGATCGCGCACTGCTCATCAATATCCGATGTATCGCCGCTGATCCCGATCGCCCCCATCACGCGTCCGGCCTGATCCCGAATCAGCACGCCACCCGGCGCCGGCACCACGCTGCCCTGCCCCAGGCTGTTCAACGCCGCAATAAATGCCGGCCGCTGCTGCGCATCCAACGCCAATAGGCGTGAGCCCTTGCCCAGGGCAATCGCACCCCACGCCTTGCCGATGGCGATTTGCGGGCGCAGCAGGCTGGCACCGTCTTCACGTTGCAAGGTAATCAAGTGTCCACCGCTGTCGAGTACCGCAATGGTCAGTGGCGCGGTCGAGAGGGTGCGACCCGCAGCGAGGGCTTGGTTGGCCAAGTTGACTGCGACGTTCAAGGTTATAGCGCTCATTGGGTGCCGTCCTTATTTTGTTATTGGAAAACCGAACACAACAAATAGAACACAATAGATTTATTTTTTGTATACAATATTTCGAAACATACGCACCACACGTCGAAATCCACGCGCTTGAAAGCCTTCCGACGAACGTAATGACCCGGGTACGAAATGGATTGACCTGTGCCGCTCGCCGTGAATACACTTTGAAGCAACACCACTTGTATACAATTACAAAACGCAAGAGGCACCAAAACCATGAGCAAAATGAGAGCAATCGAAGCCGCCGTCCTGGTGATGCGCCGTGAAGGGGTCGATACCGCCTTTGGCATTCCGGGCGCTGCGATCAACCCGTTGTACTCGGCCTTGAACAAGGTCGGCGGCATCGATCACGTCCTCGCTCGCCACGTGGAAGGCGCTTCGCATATGGCCGAGGGCTACACCCGCACCAAGGCCGGCAATATCGGCGTGTGCATCGGTACTTCGGGCCCGGCGGGTACCGACATGGTCACCGGCCTGTACAGCGCTTCGGCGGATTCGATTCCGATCCTGTGCATCACCGGGCAAGCGCCGCGGGCACGTATGCACAAGGAAGATTTCCAGGCAGTCGACATCACCAGCATCGTCAAGCCGGTGACCAAATGGGCGACCACCGTGCTGGAACCCGGCCAGGTGCCGTATGCGTTCCAGAAAGCCTTTTATGAAATGCGCTCCGGCCGTCCGGGCCCGGTGCTGATCGACTTGCCCTTCGATGTGCAAATGGCCGAGATCGAGTTCGATATCGACGCCTATCAGCCGCTGCCCCTGGCCAAGCCGCTGGCGACCCGTGTCCAGGTCGAGAAAGCCCTCGCCATGCTGGATCAAGCCGAGCGCCCGCTGCTGGTCAGCGGTGGCGGCGTGATCAATGCCGATGCCAGCGAACTGTTGGTGGAATTCGCCGAACTGACGGGTATCCCGGTGATCCCGACGCTGATGGGCTGGGGCACCATCGCCGACGATCATCCGCTGATGGTGGGCATGGTCGGTCTGCAAACCTCGCACCGCTATGGCAATGCCACGATGCTCAAGTCGGACGTGGTGCTGGGCATCGGCAACCGCTGGGCCAACCGCCACACAGGATCGGTCGAGGTTTACACCGAAGGTCGAAAATTCATCCACGTGGACATTGAACCTACGCAAATCGGCCGCGTATTCACCCCCGACCTGGGTATCGTTTCCGACGCAGGTGCGGCACTGACGATGTTTATCGAAGTCGCCCGTGAGTGGAAAGCCGCCGGCAAGCTCAAGGACCGCGGCGCCTGGCTCAACGACTGCCAGCAGCGCAAAGCCACCCTGCACCGCAAGACCCACTTCGACAACGTGCCGGTCAAGCCGCAACGGGTGTACGAAGAGATGAACCAGGTGTTCGGCAAAGACACCTGCTACGTCAGCACCATCGGCCTGTCACAGATCGCCGGCGCACAGTTCCTGCACGTCTACAAACCTCGGCACTGGATCAACTGCGGCCAGGCCGGCCCATTGGGTTGGACCATCCCGGCAGCGTTGGGCGTAGTCAAGGCTGATCCAAGCCGCAAAGTGGTGGCATTGTCCGGTGACTACGACTTCCAGTTCATGATCGAAGAACTGGCAGTGGGTGCGCAGTTCAAGCTGCCGTATATCCACGTGGTGGTGAACAACTCCTACCTGGGACTGATCCGTCAGGCGCAGCGCGGGTTTGAAATGGACTACTGTGTACAACTGTCCTTCGATAACCTCAATGCGCCTGAACTCAACGGTTATGGCGTCGACCACGTAGCGGTCGCCGAAGGCCTGGGCTGCAAGGCCTTGCGTGTATTTGAACCGGGCCAGATCCAGCCGGCATTGCGCCGCGCCCAGGAAATGCTCGAAGAGTTCAAGGTACCGGTGATCGTTGAGATTATTCTGGAACGGGTGACCAACATTTCCATGGGCACCGAAATCAACGCCGTCAACGAATTCGAAGACCTGGCGCTGGTGGGCAACGACGCCCCTACCGCGATTTCACTGCTCGATTGATGATGCTGGATTAAAGAGTGTGTGTTCCCGTGGTTGTGCACGGGAACGCTGACGTTTTTGAGGAGGCTCCCATGCCGCGTTTTGCCGCCAACCTGTCCATGCTGTTCACCGAACAGGATTTCCTTGCTCGCTTCAAAGCTGCAGCCGACGCCGGTTTCAGCGGCGTGGAATACCTGTTCCCGTATGAGTTCAGCTCTGCCGAAATCAAGGCACAACTGGACGCCCATGGCCTGACTCAAGTGCTGTTCAACCTGCCAGCCGGCGATTGGGCCAAGGGTGAACGAGGCTTGGCCTGCCACCCGGATCGTGTCGAGGAGTTCCGCGCCGGGGTCAGCCTGGCGATCGCCTATGCCCAAGTGCTGGGCAATACTCAAATCAACTGCCTGGCGGGAATCCGTCCACAGGGCGTCGATGAGGCGGTCGTGGAGAAGACTTTCGTCGACAACCTCAAATATGCCGCCGACAAACTGCAAGCGGTGGGCATCAAGCTGGTAATGGAAGCCATCAACACGCGCGACATCCCGGGCTTCTACCTCAACAACACCGCCCAGGCCCTGGCGATTCGCGAGCAAGTGGGCAGCGCCAACCTGTTCCTGCAATACGACATCTATCACATGCAAATCATGGAAGGCGATCTGGCCCGGACCATGGCCACGCACCTGCCGCAGATCAACCATATCCAATTGGCGGACAACCCAGGGCGTAACGAGCCAGGAACAGGCGAGATCAACTACCGCTTCCTGTTCGAACACCTGGACCGCATGGGTTATCAGGGGTGGGTTGGCTGTGAGTACAAGCCGCTGACCACCACTGAAGCCGGCCTTGGTTGGCTCAAGACCCACAACGCGATCTAAGCCACACCATAAAAACCTGTGGGAGCTGGCTTGCCTGCGATGCGGACACCACGATGCATCAGGCATACCCAGGTGATGCTATCGCAGGCAAGCCAGCTCCCACAGGGGGCAGCGCCAGACCTGCACAACTAATAAAAAGAGGATTTCTCCATGGCTAAAATCGGATTTATCGGCACCGGCATCATGGGTCAACCCATGGCCGCCAACCTGCAGAAAGCAGGCCACCAACTGTTTCTTTCCGAACATCACATCCAGGCCCCGGAAGCGCTGATCGCCGCCGGTGCCGTGGCGCTGGCCACCCCGCAGCAAGTGGCTCAGGAAGCCGAGTTCATCATCGTCATGGTGCCTGACACCCCGCAGGTCGAGGACGTGCTGTTCCGCGAAGACGGCGTCGCCGCCGGTCTGTCACCGAACAAAGTGGTGATCGACATGAGTTCGATCTCGCCGACCGCCACCAAGACCTTCGCGACAAAAATCAACCAGACCGGCGCACAGTACCTCGATGCCCCGGTGTCCGGTGGTGAAGTCGGCGCCAAGGCCGGGACCCTGAGCATCATGGTCGGCGGCGAGCCGGGCACCTTCGAGCGCGCCTTGCCGCTGTTCCAGAGCATGGGCAAGAACATCACCCTGGTGGGTGGCAACGGCGACGGCCAGACTGCCAAGGTGGCGAACCAGATCATTGTCGCCCTGAACATCCAGGCCGTGGCCGAAGCGCTGCTGTTCGCCTCGAAAAACGGTGCGGATCCAGCCAAGGTGCGTGAAGCGCTGATGGGCGGGTTTGCCTCGTCGAAGATTCTGGAGGTGCATGGTGAACGAATGATCAAGGGCACCTTTGATCCCGGTTTCCGCATCAACCTGCACCAGAAGGACCTGAACCTGGCCCTGGCCGGCGCCAAGGAACTGGGGATCAACCTGCCCAACACGGCCGGCACCCAGCAAGTCTTCAGTACCTGCAATGCGCTCGGTGGCGGCAACTGGGACCACTCGGCGCTGATCAAGGGGCTGGAGCATATGGCGAACTTCTCGATTCGCGATCAGTAAGTACACCTGCGATCCACCTTTGGAACGCGATCCAAATGTGCGAGCGGGCTTGCTCGCGATGGTTTTGCATTCAACATCCATGTTGACCGCTACACCGCTATCGCGAGCAAGCCCGCTCCCACCTTTGGATTCGGTTCCAAGGCTCACAATAACAAGAGTTCTCCGGGAGCCCACTTATGTCGGTCGATCCGCAACACCTGCTCCGTGAGCTGTTTGCCACAGCCATCGACGCCGCCCATCCGCGGCAAGTCCTTGAGCCCTATCTGCCCGCCGACCGTAGTGGTCGCGTGATCGTGATTGGCGCGGGCAAAGCCGCGGCGGCCATGGCGCTGGTGGTGGAAAACTGCTGGCAAGGCGAAGTCTCAGGCCTGGTCGTCACCCGGTATGGCCACGGCGCACCGTGCAAAAAAATCGAAGTGGTGGAAGCCGCGCACCCGGTACCGGATGCTGCGGGCCAGGCCGTGGCCAAGCGCGTACTGCAACTGATCAGCAACCTGAGTGAAGACGATCGCGTGATCTTCCTCTTGTCCGGCGGCGGTTCGGCCCTGCTGGCGCTGCCTGCCGCGGGCATCACCCTGGCTGACAAACAGAGTATCAACAAAGCCCTGCTCAAATCCGGCGCGACCATTGGCGAGATGAACTGCGTGCGCAAGCACCTCTCGGCCATCAAGGGCGGCCGACTGGCCAAGGCCAGTTGGCCGGCAACGGTCTACACCTATGCCATTTCCGATGTACCGGGCGACCAGGCCAGCGTGATTGCCTCCGGCCCGACCGTCGGCGATCCGAGCACCTCGCAACAGGCGCTGGCAATCCTCAAGCGTTACCAGATCGAAGTCCCGGCCACTGTGCGCGACTGGTTGCAGAGCCCGGAATCCGAGACCGTCAAACCCGGCGATGCGTGCCTGGCACGCAGCCATTTCCAGTTGATCGCACGCCCGCAGCAATCCCTCGAGGCCGTGGCGGTCAAAGTCCGCCAGGCCGGCTTCAGTCCGCTGATCCTCGGTGACCTGGAAGGCGAAGCGCGGGACGTGGCCAAGGTCCACGCCGGCATCGCCCGGCAAATCGTGCAACACGGTCAGCCACTCGCGGCGCCCTGCGTGATCCTGTCCGGCGGTGAAACCACCGTCACCGTGCGCGGCAATGGCCGTGGCGGGCGTAATGCCGAATTCCTCCTGAGCCTGACCGACAGTCTCAAAGGCCTGCCCGGCGTCTACGCCCTGGCCGGTGACACCGACGGCATCGACGGCTCCGAAGACAACGCCGGCGCAATCATGACGCCCGCCAGCTACGCCCGCGCCGAAGCCTTGGGCCTGTCGGCCAGCGATGAGTTGGACAACAACAATGGCTACGGCTACTTCGCGGCCCTCGACGGGTTGATCATCACCGAGCCGACCCGCACCAACGTCAACGACTTCCGCGCCATCCTGGTGCTCGAGAGCAATGAACATGACGCCTGACAAGAAAGTCAAAATCCTCGCCACCCTGGGGCCTGCCACCGACGACATTGATGACATCCGCGACCTGGTCGAGGCGGGGGTCAACATTTTTCGCCTGAACTTCAGCCACGGCGAGCACGCCGATCATGCCCAGCGTTATGCGTGGATTCGCCAGGTAGAACGGCAACTGAACTATCCCCTGGGCATCCTCATGGATTTGCAGGGGCCGAAGCTGCGGGTCGGACGCTTTGCCGAGGGCAAGGTGCAACTGGTGCGTGGCCAGGCCTTGCGGCTGGACCTGGATACGACGCCCGGTGATCAGCGGCGGGTCAACCTGCCCCATCCGGAAATCATCGCGGCCCTTGAACCGGGTATGGACCTGCTGCTGGACGACGGCAAGCTGCGCCTGCGAGTCACCCACAAATACAACGACGCCATCGACACCACCGTACTCAATGGTGGAGAACTGTCCGACCGTAAAGGCGTAAACGTCCCACAGGCTTTATTGGAGTTGAGCCCCTTGACCGCCAAGGATCGGCGCGACCTGAGCTTCGGTCTGGAGTTGGGTGTGGATTGGGTCGCGCTGTCCTTTGTGCAGCGTCCGGAAGACATTCGCGAAGCCCGCGATCTGATCGGCGACAAGGCCTTCCTGATGGCCAAGATCGAGAAACCCTCGGCCGTGCAACGTTTGCAGGAAATTGCCGAGTTGAGTGATGCGATCATGGTCGCCCGAGGTGACCTGGGTGTGGAGGTCCCGGCCGAAAGCGTGCCGCAGATCCAAAAAGACATCATCACCACCTGCCGCCAATTGGGTAAACCGGTAGTCGTCGCCACGCAGATGCTCGAATCCATGCGGTTCTCGCCGGCACCGACTCGCGCCGAAGTCACCGACGTGGCCAACGCCGTGGCCGAAGGCGCCGACGCGGTGATGCTCTCGGCGGAAACCGCTTCGGGTGAATACCCGCTGGAGGCCGTGCAGATGATGAGCAAAATCATCCGCCAGGTAGAGAACGGTCCGGATTACGCGACCCAACTCGATGTCAGCCGACCCAAGGCCGATGCCACGGTGTCCGACGCCATCAGCTGCGCGATCCGTCGGATCAGCAGCATTCTGCCGGTGGCAGTGCTGGTCAACTACAGCGAGTCCGGCACCTCCACGCTGCGCGCCGCGCGGGAGCGCCCGGCGGTGCCGATCCTCAACCTGACACCGAACCTCTGCACCGCCCGCCGCTTGAGCGTGGCCTGGGGCGTGCATTCGGTGGTCAATGACCGCTTGCGACAAGTCGATGAGGTGTGTTCCACGGCACTGGAAATTGCCCAGGCCCAAGGGATGGCAGAGCGCGGCGACACGCTGCTGATCACCGCGGGCGTGCCATTCGGCCAGCCAGGTTCGACCAACTCGTTGCGTATCGAAACGTTGATTTAGCGCCTGCCAGGGCCTCATCGCGAGCAAGCCCGCTCCCATATTTGACCCTGTTCGCGGATCAATAGGTGGGAGCGGGCTTGCTCGCGATGGGGGCAACTCGGTCCTACTGACTCCCCCACCATGCCCAATCCATCCTGCCCCGACTGGGCCGAAGCCCTGCTCAACGGTTTCAGCCAGATCTTCCTGCAACGTCACCCTGTGTGTGGCTTGCTTTGTCTGCTGGCGATATTGCTCTGCGCTCCGCCGTTGCTCGGCGGTGCGCTCCTGGGCGGGATCGCCGGCTTGCTCACGGCCCAGCGCCGGGACTATCCCAAGGCCGAGCGCCAAGCCGGACTCTATAGCTATAACGGCGTACTGCTCGGCTTGTTGATCAGCCAACACTGCGCCTGGTCGGCGCTGTTACCGCCGTTGATCCTGGCGTGCGGCGGGTTGAGCGCGATTCTCACGCGGCAATGGCTCAAACGTGCGAATAATCCGCATAACCTGCCCGCCTACACCGCGCCCTTTGTCGGCTTGGGTTGGCTGTTGCTCGGTGCCAGCCCGGCGTCGGCGCCAGCGGCGATAACCGTCGATGCCTGGTCATTGCTTGGCGCCCCGTTGACCGGTCTCGGCCAGATCATTCTGCTGGATCAGCCGCTGGCCGGCCTGCTGATCGCCCTGGGTCTGCTGCTGGCCAACCGTCGCGCGGCGCTCTGGGCGCTGATCGGCGCCAGCTTCGGTGTGCTGTTTGCCTTGCAGTCGGACCCCCCCGCCGCCCTGCTTGGCCTGCACAGCTATAATCCGGCGCTCGCGGCAGTGGCGCTCAGCCAATCGCGGCGGCAACCCTGGCTGCCGCTCTGCGGCATCTTCCTGGCAATCCTGCTGACGCCAGGCTTCGCCGCCTTGCACCTGGCAGCCCTCACCGCGCCGTTTATCCTCGCCTGTTGGCTGGTGCGCGCGACAGTGCGCATGATGCCCAGCGCCAACATGGACAGCCCGTTCGAATCCCCCTAGGCTTGCCCGATACTTGATTCAGGCGAACTCCATGCACAGCAACAACGACTGGCGCCAGCGGCTCTACGTAATAATTTTCCAGACCGACACGGTGGCCGGACGCCGATTCGACAGCACCCTGCTGCTGATCATCCTCTCCAGCCTGGTGGTGGTGATCCTCGACAGCATCGACGCGGTCCACCAGAACTACGCCAACGTGCTGGCCTACATCGAATGGGGCTTCACCCTCATCTTCGTCATCGAGTACGGGCTGCGGCTGTACTGCTCGCCCAAGCCACTGCGCTATGCCTTCAGTTTTTACGGGCTGGTGGACTTGCTGGCCATCGTCCCCGGCATCCTCGCGCTGTATTACAGCGACGCCCAATACCTGTTGATCGTGCGCATCATCCGCATGCTGCGGATCTTCCGTGTACTCAAGCTCAGCCCTTACCTCAAGCAGGCCAACTACCTGATGTCGGCGCTGCGGGGCAGCAAGCAGAAGATTGTGGTGTTCCTGGTCAGCGTCTGCACCCTGGTGACGGTATTCGGCACCTTGATGTACGTGATCGAAGGGCCGGAACATGGGTTCACCAGTATTCCCAAGGGTATCTACTGGGCCATTGTCACCCTGACCACCGTGGGCTTTGGCGACATCGTGCCGAAAACCGCGCTGGGCCAGGTTATCTCGTCGCTGGTGATGATTACGGGTTACTCGATCATCGCCGTGCCCACCGGGATTTTTACCGCTGAACTGGCCAACGCCATGCGCGGCGACCAACTGCTGCATGACTGCCCGGTGTGCAAAAAAACCAGCCACGAACCCAACGCCGCCTTTTGCTCACGCTGCGGGAATGGGCTGTACAAGAAAGTGGAATAAGCAAAGTTCTTTTTAATCTTTAAGCGTCTATGACGCTGCGGCTATAGTCCGAGGCTATAAGCCAGCACTGAATTGGCAACCTTTACCAACAGCAAGGAATGAGCAGTGAAAAAATTCGTTAGCGCCTCTCTCCTGGCCGCCGCCCTGACACTGTCTGGCGCTGCCCAGGCCGCATCGACCACCTTGCTCAACGTCTCCTACGACGTCATGCGCGACTTCTACAAGGACTACAACGCCGCCTTCCAGACACACTGGCAGGCCGAACACCCGGACGACAAGCTCACCTTGCAAATGTCCTTCGGCGGTTCGAGCAAACAGGCGCGCTCGGTGATCGACGGTCTGCGGGCTGACGTAATCACCATGAACATGGCCACCGACATCAATGCCCTCGCGGACAACGGCAACCTGGTGCCGGACAACTGGGTCACTCGCCTGCCGGACAACAGCGCGCCGTTCACCTCCGCCACCGTGTTTATCGTGCGCAAAGGCAACCCCAAGGCGCTGAAAGACTGGCCGGACCTGCTCAAAGAGGGCGTACAAGTCATCGTGCCCAACCCGAAGACCTCGGGTAACGGGCGCTACACCTACCTGTCGGCCTGGGGTTATGTGTTGAAAAACGGCGGGGACGAGAACAAGGCCAAGGCATTTGTCGGCAAGCTGTTCAAGCAAGCGCCCGTGCTGGATACCGGCGGCCGCGCCGCTACCACCACGTTCATGACCAACCGGATCGGCGACGTGCTGGTGACCTTTGAAAACGAAGCGGAAATGATTGCCCGTGAGTTCGGGCGGGATCAGTTCGAAGTGGTCTACCCAAGCGTTTCCGCCGAAGCCGAGCCACCGGTGTCGGTGGTCGACAAGGTGGTCGAGAGAAAAGGCACCCGCAGCGCCGCCGAAGACTACCTGAAATACTTGTGGTCGCCGCAAGGCCAGGAAATCGCCGCCAACAACTACCTGCGCCCACGTGACCCGGCGGTGCTGGCCAAGTACACCGACCGCTTCCCGAAAGTCGATTTCCTGTCGGTGGAAAAGACCTTTGGTGACTGGCGCACCGTGCAGAAAACCCACTTCAACGATGGTGGGGTGTTTGACCAGATCTACAACGGACAGTAAAACCCTTGAGCATTGACCGTTCCCGCGCGGGCGGGAACGGTTCCTCCATGACTCAGCCATCAATCCCGGACATGAGTGAAATCAGCACAAGCGGTCTATCCCCGGCCTCGCCGAGCCTTTAACCTTTCACGCCATCCTCCCGCGTTAAAGAGCGAACCATGACTGCGATTTCCAACGCCTCCCATCCCGGCACCATGACTCGAGGCATGGTGCTGCTGTTTGCATTCTGTTGCGGCGCGATCGTCGCCAACCTCTACTACGCGCAACCGATCATCGAAATGATCGCCCCGGACATCGGCCTGACACCGGCCATGGCCAGCCTGATCGTGTCCCTGACCCAGATCGGTTATGCCTTGGGCCTGTTCTTCCTGGTACCGCTGGGCGATTTGCTGGAAAACCGCAAACTGATGATCACCACCACGGTGGTGTCCATCGCCAGCCTGTTGGGCGCCGCCCTCATTGAACAACCGAACCTGTTCCTGCTGGTGTCATTGCTGATCGGCTTCAGTTCGGTGTCGGTGCAAATCCTGATTCCGCTGGCCGCGCACCTGGCTCCGGCTGAGTCCCGGGGTCGGGTGGTAGGCAGCATCATGGGTGGCCTGTTGCTGGGCATTCTGTTGGCGCGGCCGATATCGAGCGTGGTCGCCGATCACTTCGGCTGGCGGGCGATGTTCATCGCGGCGGCAGCGCTGATGGCGGTGATCAGCGTCGTACTGTTATTGACGATTCCCAGGCGCCAGCCGGACCATCGCGCCAGCTACGGACAGTTGTTGCACTCGCTGGGCACCTTGCTGCGCCAGCAACCGCTATTGCGCCAACGCGCGTTTTACCAGGGTTGCCTGTTCGCCGCCTTCAGCCTGTTCTGGAGCGCCGCGCCGCTGGAACTGGTGCGCAACCATGGCCTGAGCCAGAGCCAGATCGCAATCTTCGCCCTGGTCGGCGCGATTGGTGCCATAGCCGCGCCGATTGCCGGGCGCCTGGCCGATGCGGGTCATACCCACCGGGCTTCGTTGCTGGCCATCGTGTTTGCCGCATTGAGCTTTCTGCCGGCGTTCGTCCACCCGATCTACAGCGTGATCGGCCTGGCAGTGACTGGCGTGGTCCTGGACTTCTGTGTGCAGATGAACATGGTCCTCGGCCAACGCGCTATCTATGCCCTCGACGCCAATAGCCGCAGCCGCTTGAACGCGCTGTACATGACCAGCATCTTTATCGGCGGCGCGTTCGGCTCGGCAATTGCCAGTAGCGTGTATGAATACGGCGGCTGGCTGGCGGTGGTCCTGGTCGGCAGCGCCTTCCCGCTGGTAGCGTTGTTGCGCTTCCTGTGGGTGTCGAAGGGCACCACGGCGGTGAATGCCTGAGGCTACGCCAGCAGGGTCAGGCACATGCGGATTGCCCATCGTCGAGGCCAGCGAGCAAGCGTTCGACGGTGTGCTCCAGCGGGCCGGAATTATCCAGCAGGCGCACACCCGAGGTTGCCATCAGGCTTTCACTGAACTGCGCATTGCGCGCCAGGCGCGCCTCGATTTCGCTCGGCGACTCCCGCCCCCGCGCCAACAAGCGTTGGCGCAATACGCCAGCGTCCACCGTCAGCAACACCACCAGCAACGTCGGGTAACGCAGGCGGGCTTGCGCCAGGTGGCCTCGGGAACCGTTGAGCAACACATCCTCCCCCGCCGCCAGCCAATCGTCGATCTCCCGCGGAATGCCATAGGACAAGCCATTGGCCTGCCAACAAAGGGCAAAGGCACCTTCGGCCTGCAGCAGGGCGAACTGCCGCGGGCTCACGCCTTGAGCCGCCTCGCCCACTGCTTCCGCAGAACGCGTGATCACCCGCTGCACAATGCGACAGCCGCGCGCGGCCAGACGCGAGCGGGCGGCATCCAGCAGGCTGTCCTTGCCCGAACCCGAGGGTCCGATGAGATAGATCAACCTGCCGGCCATCAAAATACCCTTTGGTGTGTCGCCCGACCCGCGGGATTACGGATCTGTGGCAAGAAGGCCTGCCCTAATGTCGTTCAGTTAAGGCTGAAACTCGTGGCGAGGGGGCTTGCCGGAACGCCGTATCGCCCCCGTTGGGCTGCGCAGCAGCCCCAATAAAGAGGAATGCGGCGTATCTGGCTGATTTAGGGCTGCTGCGCAGCCCAACGGGGGACGAGCCCCCTCGCCACAGGATGGTGTTCGGCACGCGACTTTCGCATTAAGGCTTGCCCTAATGCCAGAGAAGCTTAACTGACGGGCATCAAGCTCGAAAGTCGCCTATCTTCACTGCGCGTACTGCTTGCTCAACCCCGGTGGCACACCCTGCACATTGGTTTCTTCCCACGGGCCATTCGGGCTGATGGAGCGGCTCCAGCCATTGCTCCAGCGGTAATAGGTACGCTGGCGATAGAAGGTATGCGGCTGCTCGTCCAGTACATACACGCCCATTTTGCCGTCCCAGTGACTCGCTGCGCCCGGCGGTGGGGCGAAGGTCGCCGAGGTCCGGGGTATCGCTCGGGGCGCGGGAATGACCGGGCTGGAAGGTTTGGTTGCCGGCTGGGTGCCAGGTTGGGTTGAAGGGCCAGACGACGGAATGGTCGGGCCGGTCTGCGCCGGTGGCCGATGAACCGCACAGGCACTCAACCCCAGAACCAGGCTAAGCAAGGTGATACGAGCGATGGCGGTCATGGGCGTTTCCTCGAAATTACTTGTCCGGACTGTCGATGATCAATTGCTGCGTCGCGGTGGTGCTGCTCGCCAGGGGTTGGCTGCGACCGATCCACTCGCCGGCAGTCGGTTGACCGGTCCGGGAGATGCGCGCAACGAGTTGGACTTCGGGAAAGTTGGACAGTTTCAACTGCGGCATCATCGCGTCAGCATCCCCCAGTTCGACACTGATCGGCAGGTCAGCCACGCTCACGCGCTTGGCGGCCAACGGCGCCGGCGGGCCGCTGACCGCACGCACGAAGATGAATACGCTGTCGGTCGGCCGAGCCTTGGCTTTTACCTCAGCCGACACCTCGACGCGGACTTTGAGCAGCGCGGCAGCCTGGGTCGGCGCGACGGCACCCCCGCCCTCTTTCAGCTTCTCGGCCGCCCGGTCAATCCCGCCCTGCAGCGCCGCGCGGGATTTATCCTGCTCCGGCAACTGGGCCAACAGGCGATTCCAGTAATCAATGGCCTGCTGGTAACGCTGGCCTTCAAAGGCGGCGATACCCAGCAAACCAAGGCTGGTGACTTCCTTGGGATCAAGCTTCAGCGCTTCATCGGTCAAGGCCTGGATTTTCGGCGACCATTGTTTGTTATCCGCGAAGTACTGCGCCTGCGCCCACTGCCCGAGCAACTCCGGCTGACGACCGGCCAGGGCCACGCTGCGCTCGAAGACTTTCGCCGCGTCCGCCGACCGATCCTGAGCCATGTAGGCCCGCCCGAGGAAATACAGGCCTTCGGCCGAATCCGGTTGCGCGGCCGCCGCACGTTCCAGGCGCTGGGTCATGTCTTCCATGGACACCGGAGGCTGGGAAAATTCGCGAGTCAGTTCGACCTTGTCGCTGGCGCCGAAGTGCAAGTACAAACCAAGGCCCAGGACCGGCACCAGGAACGCCGCGAGCAATGGCAAGGGTTTGCCCAGTCGCGACTCGCGGGGTTTTTCCACGCCTTCGGTGTCGGCCAACAACTCTCGAGCGGCCTCGGCGCGGCCAGCATCCAATTGCGCGGCGTCAAGCACACCTTCGCTTTGCTGGGTTTGCAGTTCGGCCACGCGCTCCTGATACAGCGCGACGTTCAGAGCGGTGCGATCCTCCTCACGCTGGGCACGGCGCACGCGCAATACCGGGATCAACAGGAAACTCAAGGCAACCAGGAGCAGCAGGCCTGCTGCGAGCCAGAAATCAATCATCGGTTTTTTTGTCCAGCAGTTGGTCGAGGCGTTGACGCTCGGAAGCGGATAGCGTGTCCGAACCATCGGTCGGGGCGACGCGGCGACGGCGGACGATCACCGCCATGACCACCAGCCCACCGAGCAACAGGCCGGCGGGGCCAAACCAGAGCAGCGCGGTCTTGGCAGTGAGGGCCGGTTTGTAGCGGACAAAATCACCGTAGCGATCGACCATGAAGTCGATGATCTGCTGATTGTCCTTGCCCTCCCCCAACATGCGGAAGATCTCTTTGCGCAGGTCGGCGGCGATGGGCGCGTTGGAGTCGGCGATATCCTGGTTCTGACACTTGGGACAGCGCAGTTCCTTGGTCAATTCGCGAAAACGCTCGCGCTCACCGTCATTCGCAAACTCATAGGTGTCGATCGCGGCGTGGGCCACGCCCATCAATCCCAGCGTCAGTACAGCAGCGGTCAACCAACGCTTCATGGTTTGGCCTCATCCACCAGCGCCTGGTATTTGGCGGCCAATTGCTCACGCCAGACCACTTCGTCGATCACACCGACGAACTTGTCGCGAATCACGCCCTGGGCATCGATGAAGAAGGTTTCCGGGGCGCCATAGACGCCGAGGTTCAGGCCAAGATTGCCGTCTTCATCGCGGATATCCAACTGATAAGGGTTGTGGAACTCCGCCAGCCACTTCAAGGCCGCCGCATTGTCGTCCTTGTAGTTGACCCCGTAGATCACCACGCCTTTTTCGGCCAGCTTGTTCAATACCGGATGCTCGACGCGGCAGGAAATGCACCAGGTCGCCCAGACGTTGACCAGCGCCGGCTTGCCCTGCAGGTCGGCCTGGGTCAAGGTCTTGTCGCCCTGCACGGTAGGCAGGGAAAAGGCCGGGAATGGCTTGCCGATCATCGCCGACGGTAACTCCGCCGGGTCCAGGTACAGGCCGCGATACAAGAACACCGCCACCAGCAGGAACAGCGCCAGCGGCACAACCATCAACCAACGCTTCATACCGCTGCTCCTTGCAGGCCGAGGGCTTCACGCACCCGGTTCTTGACCTTGACCCGATAACGCCGGTCCATCGCCGCCAGTAAACCGCCGAAACCTGTCAGCAGGCCGCCGAACCAGATCCAGCGCACGAACGGCTTGACGTGGACCCGTACCGCCCAGGCGCCGTCGCCCAATGGCTCGCCGAGGGCGACGTAGAGGTCACGGGTGAAGCCGGCGTCGATCCCGGCCTCGGTCATCATCGAGTTCTGCACGGTGTACAGGCGCTTTTCCGGGTGCAGCACGGCAATTTCCTTGCCCTTGCGCACCACGCGCACGGTGCCTTTGTCCGAGGTGAAGTTGGGCCCTTCGAAATGCTTCGCGCCCTCAAAGACAAACTGGTAACCGGCCAGGTCCATGGACTCGCCAGGCGCCAGGCGCAGATCGCGTTCGGCGCTGTTCTGGCTGGACAACACCACACCCAGCGCGCAAACCGCGATACCGATATGCGCAATCTGCATGCCCCAATAGCTGCGAGTCAGGCTCGGCAGGCCCTTGATCAAGCCTTTATGGCGGGTCTTGTCGAGGATGTCTCGCACCCCGGCCAGCAACACCCAGGCCGCCAGCATGAACGTGGCAAGCACCGCCCAATTGAAGTCACCGTAGGCGATTCCGGCGACCACCGCCAATGCAGCGCTGCCCAGCAGCACCGGGATCAACATGCCCACCAGCCATTTGACCGGCGTGTCTTTCCAGCGCACCAGCACGCCAATGGCCATCACCCCCATCAGCAGGCCCATCAACGGGATAAACAACGCATTGAAATAGGGCGGACCGACGGAGAGCTTGGCGCCGGTCAGCGCATCCAGCATCAACGGATACAAGGTGCCCAGCAGGATCATCGAGGCAGCCACCACCAGCACCAGATTGTTGCCCAGCAGCAAGGTTTCCCGTGACCACAGGTTGAAGCCGACGTGACTCTTGACCACCGGCGCGCGCAAGGCGAACAGCGTCAGGGAACCGCCCACGACCAGCAGCAGGAAGATCAGGATGAACACTCCACGCTCGGGGTCGGAGGCAAAAGCGTGAACCGAGGTCAGCACGCCCGAACGGACCAGGAACGTACCCAGCAGACTCAGCGAAAATGCGGCGATGGCCAGCAACACGGTCCAGCTCTTGAACACGCCGCGTTTTTCGGTAACCGCTAACGAGTGAATCAGCGCGGTGCCCACCAGCCACGGCATGAACGAGGCGTTCTCCACCGGGTCCCAGAACCACCAGCCACCCCAGCCAAGTTCGTAGTAGGCCCACCACGAACCCAAGGTGATGCCGATGCCGAGGAAGGCCCAGGCAACGATGGTCCACGGCCGCGACCAGCGCGCCCAGGCCGCATCGAGGCGCCCGCCCAACAGTGCGGCGATGGCGAAGGCAAAGGCCACCGAGAAACCGACGTAGCCCATGTACAACATCGGCGGGTGGACGATCAGGCCGATGTCCTGCAGCAACGGGTTGAGGTCGCGACCGTCGGCCGGGATTTGCGGCAGGATCCGCTCGAACGGGTTGGAGGTCATGATCAGAAACAGCAGGAAGCCAATGCTGATCATGCCCATCACTGCCAGCACCCGGGCCAGCATCACTTGCGGCAACTGCCGGGAAAACACCGAGACCGCGAACGTCCAGCCGCCGAGAATCAAGGCCCACAGCAACAGGGAGCCTTCGTGGGCACCCCACACCGCGCTGAACTTGTAGTACCAGGGCAAGGCGCTGTTGGAGTTGCTTGCGACGTAGGCGACGGAAAAATCGTCAGTCATGAAAGCGTAGGTCAGGCAGCCAAATGCGAACCCGAGAAACGCGAACTGGCCCCAGGCGGCCGGCTGGGCCAGGCTCATCCACAGGCGATCACCGCGCCAGGCGCCCAGCAGCGGAACAATCGCCTGAACGACAGCGAAGCACAGGGCGAGGATCATCGCCAACTGGCCCAGTTCGGGGATAAACAGTGCAGAGCTCATCAGTCAGCCCTCCTTGGCAGGTGTGGGAGCCGACTGACCACTTTCGTTCAGGGCTTTGGTCACTTCCGGCGGCATGTACTTCTCGTCGTGCTTGGCCAGCACTTCATCGGCGACCACCACGCCATCAGCGTTGAGCTTGCCGAGGGCGACGATGCCTTGGCCTTCACGGAACAGGTCCGGGAGGATGCCGCGGTAGGTGATGGTTACGGATTTCTTGAAGTCGGTGACCACGAACGTGACGTCCAGGGAGTCGCCGGAACGTTTCAGGGAACCGGCCTCGACCATGCCGCCTGCGCGAATGCGCGTGTCCAGCGGCGCTTCGCCGTTGGCAATCTGGGTCGGGGTGTAAAACAGGTTGATGTTCTGCTGCAAGGCACTCAAGGCCAGGCCCACGGCGAGGCCGACACCGAGCAGAATGGCGAGGATGATCAACAGACGTTTTCGACGCAGCGGATTCACTTATCGGTCTCCCGGCGCAGACGACGCGCCTCTTGTTGCAGGTAACGCTTGCGGGCCAGGATCGGCGCGGCGACGTTGAGGGCCAGCACCGCCAGGCAAATGCCATAGGCCGTCCAGACGTACAGGCCGTGATGGCCCATGGCGAGAAAATCACTCAAAGAGGCGAAACTCATCCTCGGGCTCCCAGGCTGTTTTGCACTTCGACCTTGACCCAACTGGCGCGGGCTTCACGCTTGAGCACTTCGAGGCGCATGCGCATCAGCAACACGGCACCGAAGAAGCAGTAGAACCCCAGGACCATCAGCAACAGCGGCGCCCACATTTCCACGGGCATCGCCGGTTTTTCAGTCAGGGTAAAGGTCGCGCCCTGATGCAGGGTGTTCCACCACTCCACCGAGTACTTGATGATCGGGATGTTGATCACGCCGACAATCGCCAGTACCGCACAGGCCTTGGCGGCACTCTCACGATTGCTGATGGCGTTGCCCAGGGCAATCAGACCGAAGTACAGGAACAGCAGAATCAGCATCGACGTCAGTCGCGCATCCCAGACCCACCACGAGCCCCAGGTCGGCTTGCCCCAGATCGCCCCGGTGATCAGCGCCACGGCGGTCATCCAGGCACCGATGGGCGCTGCACATTGCAGGGCAACGTCGGCCAGTTTCATCTTCCAGACCAGGCCGACGATGCCGCACACCGCCAGCATCACGTAGATGGACTGGGCCAGCAACGCACTGGGCACGTGGATATAGATGATGCGAAAGCTGTTGCCTTGCTGATAGTCAGGCGGCGCGAAGGCCAGGCCCCAGACCAGGCCGATGCCGATCAGCAACACAGCGGCGATACTGAGCCATGGCAGGAGTTTGCCACTGATGCCATAGAACCACTTGGGCGATCCGAGCTTGTGAAACCAGGTCCAGTTCATTGCTGTTTCCATCACGGTTGCTTTTCGTCGTTGCGAAAAGTCTGGGGTCTTTCTTATTTAGACGAGCAGGTCGCGACCTGTCCTCATTATTCGCCGACGCTGATCTTCAGGCCGGCGGCTATCGCAAAAGGTGTCAGGGTTACCGCCAGGGCGGTCAGGCTGCCCAGCCACAGCAGGTAACCGGTCGCCGGCATGCCCATCAACGCGGCTTGCAAGGCACCGCTGCCGAGAATCAGCACCGGGATATACAACGGCAAAATCAGCAAGGCCAGCAGCAGTCCACCCCGTTTCAGCCCGACCGTCAGTGCGGCGCCAACCGCGCCCAGCAGGCTCAGCACCGGGGTGCCGAGCAGTAATGAAGCCAGCAGCACCGGCAAGCATGCCGTGGGCAGCCCCAGCATCATCGCCAGCAGCGGCGCGAGCAACACCAGCGCCAGCCCGGAAAACGCCCAGTGTGCCAGTACCTTGGCCAGGACCAGAAGAGGCAAGGGGTGCGACGAAAGGACCCACTGTTCCAGGGAACCATCCTCGAAATCACTGCGAAACAGCCCGTCCAGCGAGAGCAGGACGGACAAAAGCGCCGCCACCCACACCAGTCCCGGAGACAAGGTTTGCAACAGTTTTGTCTCGGGTCCGACCGCCAGCGGGAACAGCGCGATGACGATGGCAAAGAACACCAGCGGGTTGGCCAACTCAGCCGGACGGCGACACAGCAACCGCGCTTCACGGGCCACCAACAGGGCAAAGACACTCATACCGACCACCGCCCCAGGTCCAGCTCACGGTAACCCTGCGGTCTCCGGGCCAGCGTATGGTGAGTGGTCAGGAGCACCATGCCACCTTGCTCACAGTGTGTGGCCAAGTGCTCTTCAAGTTGCGCCACGCCCTGTTTATCGAGGGCGGTAAAGGGTTCGTCGAGAATCCACAGCGGCGGGCCCTGCAGATACAAGCGGGCCAGGGCCACCCGCCGCTGCTGGCCGGCAGACAGGGTGTGACACGGCACGTCTTCAAACCCCTTCAGGCCCACGGCGGCCAACGCTCGCCAAATCGACTCGCGGCTCGTCGGATGATGCAGGGCGCTGAGCCAACCGAGGTTTTCTTCAGGCGTCAGCACATCCTTGATCCCGGCGGCATGACCGATCCACAGCAGATTACGCGCCAGCTCAGTGCGTTGTTCGGTCAACGGCTTGCCGTTGAGCCGCACCTGCCCCGCCGTCGGCTGCATCAGGCCCGCCAACAGGCGCAACAGGCTGGTCTTGCCGCTGCCGTTAGGTCCGCTGACCTGCACCATGTCGCCGCCCGCCAGACGCAGTTCGAGGTGATCGAACAACATCCGCAGGTCTCGCTCACAGGTGAGCGCAACGGCTTCTAAAAGTGGACTGGTCAAGAGATCACGGGCCTTTACAGTTCAAGTCGGCAGTGGAACGGCCGTTAAAGAGATGCACAATAAACCCATTGGCGGCCTGTTTTAGAGAGCTGGATCAATCAGGTGTGATGTTTTTGACCCGCTCTTTGAAGACGGGCGGCATTATACATGCGATGCCCTACTCTAAAGAGGGCAATTTCCTTGAGATGGCGACCACGATGACCGGTGACATCAACCTTCCACCCCTTCCTCCGGCCACGCCCACCGGACCTCGACCCGCGCCTGCGGTGGGTGAACTGTTGAAACTGCTGGAGCCCCAGGCCGGATTGATCGATGCTGGAAAAACCGTGAATGCCGAGGTGCTGGCTCTCAAGCAAGGCGGTGAAGCCTTCCAGTTGCTGCTCAAGCTGACGCTGGAAGGTGGCCGACAAACCCTGGTACAGGCCGCCAGCAGCCAGCCGCTGCCGCTGGGCAGCAACGTGGCGGTGAGCCAGACCGCATCGGGTGACTTGGCCATCACGCTGCAACAAGCGCTTAGCGCCAACGTCGCTGCCCTCACCCGGATTGATACCACTCAATTGCCGCTCGGCACGTTGCTGCAAGCCAAGGTTCTGACGTCCCAGGCACTGCCCCAGGGCGCCGGGCAGCCGGCGCTCTATCGTTCGCTGGTCTCGGTACTCAATAACGCGCTGATCGGTACCACCCTGACGCTCGAAAGTCCGCAGCCGTTGCGCGTCGGCAGCTTGCTCAGCGCGGTAGTCCAGGGTGCCCAGAGCCTGAACTTCGTACCGCTGAGCGGGCGCCAGGAACAACTGGCGATCAGTCAGCAACTCGCCACCCAGCAAAGCCGCCAGGGTTCTCTGGAGGGGCTGCTCAACGCGTTGCAAAACATGCCCCGCAGCGCCGACACGCCGGTGCAACTGCGGGTGGCCGTAGAGCGCCTGCTGGCCGGTTTGCCCGACCTCGCTCAAGCCAGCAACCCCAAGGCATTGGCGCAATCGCTGCACAACAGCGGCATCTTTCTTGAAGCCAAATTACTGGCTGGGCAAAACCCGCAAGTACCGCCCCTCGACATGAAGGGCAGCCTGCTACGCCTGGTGGCCGAACTCACGCCGGCCCTGCCCGCCCACACCAACCTGAATGCCATCCTCGCCGCCAACACCCTCGCGCAAATGCTGCCCAGCTTCGTGCGCAGCCCGTTGGGGACCCTGGGTCAGATCGGCGCTCGCACCGCGGCCAGCAGCTTCCCGCTACCGGAACGGCTGATGCAGCGCCTGGAAGGTGAAAGCAGCCTGGAAAACCTGCTGCGCCTGGCCGCCGGGGCCATCTCGCGCCTGCAAAGCCATCAACTCTCGAGCCTGGAACAAACCGGCACCACGGCCGATGGCAAACTGTTGACCACCTGGCAACTGGAGATCCCTATGCGCACGATGCAGGACATCGTGCCTTTGCAGGTCAAGTTCCAGCGTGAAGAGCCGACGCCGGACCAGGATGAACCTGAACGCAAGATCGAACGCGACGCGAAAAAGATGCTCTGGCGCGTCGAGCTGGCTTTTGACATGGAGCCCCTGGGGCCATTGCAAGTCCAGGCGCAATTGAGCCAAGGCAAACTCTCCAGCCAGTTATGGGCGATCCGCCCCTACACCGCCAGCCTGATCGAAAGTCACTTGGGCAGTCTGCGTGAGCGCCTGGTGTCTTCGGGGCTGAACGTCGGCGATCTCGACTGCCACCTCGGCACCCCGCCCCGCGGGCCAAAAACTGGGCTTGAACAACGCTGGGTGGATGAAACCGCATGAAGAACCCCAACCCGCCGCGCCAGGCCATCGCCCTCAAGTACGATGGCAAACTCGCCCCCACCTTGAGCGCCAAAGGCGACGACGCCTTGGCCGAGGCGATCCTCAAATTGGCGCGGGAAAATGAAGTACCGATTTATGAAAATGCCGAGCTGGTCAAATTGCTGGCGAGAATGGAGCTGGGTGACAGCATTCCCGAGGAGCTGTACCGCACCATTGCCGAGATCATTGCGTTTGCCTGGACATTGAAAGGCAAGTTCCCGGCGGGCTACGACCCGGATGCGGAGCCGGTTGAGCGAGATGTGACGGCCCAGGGAGAAGACTACTAGCCCTCTCGCCCCAGCGAGATATCCAGGCTTAGCCCTTGTGCAACTTGCTCATCAACTGCGCCTCAGCCTGGGTCAGGCCACAGGACTGGGTCAGTTCATCCACCGTGGCGCCCATGCCCACTAACTTCGCCGCCTGGGCGAAAGACAGGCTTGAAGGATCACGCTGCTCAAGCGCCGACAACTTGTCCGGCAGGGGCGCGAGGATTGCACGCAACTCGTGCACGTCATCGCCTACCCGAACCGCGCTCTGCTGGTAGTTATCCACCCGCCGCGCCAGCTCCTTGATGCGCTGATCACGCACCGCGTCGCGCTCGGCCTGCTGCATCGCCAATTCGCGCTGCTGGCGCATATAGCGCAGCAGGAAACCGAGAGTCCCGGCCCACAACAGGGCCAGGACGATCACCACTACCTCGAGGATCAATCAGATGTTCTCCAGATCCGACCACTCTTCTTCGCTCATCATCTTGTCCAGCTCAACCAGAATCAGCAGCTCGCCGTTCTTGTTGCACACGCCCTGGATGAACTTGGCCGATTCTTCGTTGCCGACATTCGGCGCGGTCTCGACTTCAGACTGACGCAGATAAACCACTTCGGCCACGCTGTCGACCATGATCCCGACCACTTGCTTGTCGGCTTCGATGATGACGATACGGGTATTGTCGTTGACGTCGGCGGAGGCCAGGCCGAAGCGCTGGCGCGTGTCGATCACGGTGACGACATTACCGCGCAGGTTGATGATGCCCAGCACGTAGCTGGGTGCGCCCGGTACCGGGGCGATTTCGGTGTAGCGCAGCACTTCTTGCACGCGCATCACGTTGATGCCGTAAGACTCGTTGTCCAGCTTGAAGGTAACCCATTGCAGGATCGGATCATCCAAACCCTGTGCGGACGCTGACTTGTTCATACCCCTGACCCCTTCAAATACCGTTGATGACGGCGTGTTCTTTTTAGGCAGCACAACCGTGCTGCGTCTCTTATCAAGTACGTTTGTTGCCTTGCATATCTTTCACCGCACCGCTGGCGATCAGTTCCGCCAGTTCCGCGACATCCAGCAGTGCGCACATGTGCTCAATCACCGTGCCCGCCAGCCAGGGCCGCTGCCCCCTCTGGCTGCGCCATTTGATTTCATTGGGGTCCAGGCGCAACGAGCGGCTGACTTGATGCACCGCCAACCCCCACTCGTAACCCTGAACCGAAATCACATACTGCAGGCCCTGGCGAAAATCATCGCGGTAGCGGTCGGGCATGACCCAGCGCGCCGTGTCCAGCACCTTGAGGTTGCCCGCCTGGCTCGGCAGGATTCCGAGAAACCAGTCCGGCTGGCCAAACAGCGGCGTCAACTCCTGGCCTTCCAGCGAGTAAATCGATCCGAGGCACACCAGCGGCACTGCCAGGGTCAGCCCGGCCACGTCGAACAGCAGGCATTCGAACGGTTCGGCGGCCCATGCCGGTCGCCCTTCGGTTTCCCCGGGCGGCGGTGGAATGCTTGGCGCCAGATGCACCTCCGCCACCGGCGGCACCAGTACCAGAGGCACTGCCGCTACCGGAACCGGCTCAACCCAGGCATCGCGGGCCTGCTCCTCCAGTACCGCCAATTGAAACTCATCCAGGCTGGCCTCAGGCTCGACGCTGGGCGCAACCATCACCTCATCCAGGACCAGAATCGGTTCGGGCAGCTCGTCCTCGGTCGCCTCCTGCAGCAACGCATCCAGGTAAGACTGCAACGCCAGTTGCGGTGGGCTTTTGGTATCCACAGGACGATTCATCTGTATGCCCACGCGCAAGTCCTGTTACCCCTGTCTTGAGAGGTTATCGGCTCGATGGCCCACTGACTTGAATAAACTCTCATCTCACGCCACCTGCGCTACAAGCTGCTGGGCCAGCAGATGCTTGAGCAATGCCCGATAAGCCAGTACGCCGCGGCTTTTGCCATCGAATTGCGACGGCGTCAGACCGGCGCGGCTGGCATCGCGCAAGCGTGTGTCGACCGGGATGTAGCCTTGCCAGATAGTGTCCGGATAGGCGTCACGCAAAACGCGCAACGTGCCAAGCGAGGCTTGGGTACGGCGATCGAATAAGGTCGGGACAATGCTGAACGGCAGCGCCTGCTTGCGCGAACGGTTGATCATGGCGAGGGTGCTGACCATGCGTTCCAGGCCTTTGACCGCCAGGTGCTCGGTCTGTACCGGGATCACCAGTTGCTGGCTGGCCGCCAAAGCGTTGACCATCAGCACACCAAGCAACGGCGGACTGTCGATGATCGCGTAGTCGAAGTCCTGCCACAGCTGCGCCAGGGTCTTGGCGATCACCAGGCCCAGGCCGCTTTGCCCTGGCGATTGTCGCTCGAGGGTGGCCAAGGCCGTGCTGGAGGGCAGTAACGAAATGCTCTCATTGCTGGTGGACAGCAGCAGTTGCCCCGGCAACCCGTCAGGCACGTTGCCCTTGTGCAGGAACAGGTCGTAGCAACTGTGTTCCAGCGCATCCGGGTCGTAACCGAAATAGCTGGTCATCGAGCCGTGGGGATCGAGGTCGACAATGACCACACGCTTGCCCGCCTCGGCCAGCAAGCCGGCTAAGGCGATGGAAGTGGTGGTCTTGCCGACCCCACCCTTTTGATTGGCAACTGCCCAGACTCTCATTCGGATTGTTCCTCCCGGTGGGCACTGGCTCGACCGAGAAATAGCACGAGGTTATAGAGCCGGTGACGGAGAATTGACGGCGTTCGCACGAACCGGCGGCTTTACGGGCGTCGGTGCAGTTTGTGTGCCAGCCCGCTTCAATGCTGCATCCGGTCGCGCATTGGCGGCCCCGGTGGCGGTCAGGCTGCGGCGCACATCCAGGTTGCGCGAGACCACCAGCACTACCCGGCGATTACGCGCCCGGCCTTCGGCCGTCGCATTATTGGCCACGGGCTGGAATTCGCCGTACCCCACGGACGCCAGGCGCTCGGGGTTGACGCCCTGCATCGCCAACATGCGCACGATGCTCGCCGAGCGCGCCGACGACAACTCCCAGTTGGTGGGGTACAGCGCTGTGTGGATCGGTAGATTATCGGTAAAGCCCTCGACGTGAATCGGGTTGTCGAAGGGTTTCAAGATCGCAGCGACCTTATCGATGATGCTGAATGCCATGTCGCTGGGGAGCGCATCGGCGCTGGCAAACAGCAGGCTGGAGTTGAGTTCGATCTCCACCCACAGCTCATTGCCACGAATCGTCATCTGGTTGGAACTGATCAAGTCGCCAAACGCCGCGCTGATGTCGTCGGCGATACTCTTGAGCGGATCGCTGCCGCCACTGATGCCGGCGTCGGTCTCATCGCTGTCCTTGACCAACGGTTTGGCCGGCGTCACGCTCTTGGGGCGTTCATCGCCAATCGGAATCGGCTTGAGGGCGCGGTCGGAGTCGTTAAACACACCCACCAGCGCCTCGGAAATGACCTTGTACTTGCCTTCGTTGATCGAAGAAATGGAGTACATCACCACGAAAAAAGCGAACAGCAAAGTGATGAAGTCGGCGTAGGACACCAGCCAGCGTTCATGGTTGACGTGCTCTTCAGGTTCGCGGCGACGACGGCTCACAGGCAATACCCCCCATCAATCCATGAAGCCCTGGAGCTTCAATTCGATGGAGCGCGGGTTCTCGCCCTCGGCAATCGACAGAATGCCTTCCAGCAGCATTTCACGATAACGCGACTGGCGTTGGGCAATGGACTTGAGCTTGCTGGCGATCGGCAGCAGCAACAGGTTGGCACTGGCCACGCCATAGATGGTGGCGACGAACGCCACGGCAATGCCGCTGCCCAGTTGCGAAGGATCGGCCAGGTTGCCCATCACGTGGATCAAGCCCATGACCGCACCGATGATGCCGATGGTCGGCGCATAGCCGCCCATGCTTTCAAAGACTTTGGCGGCGTTGATATCGCGACTTTCCTGGGTGTAGAAATCCACCTCCAGGATGCTGCGGATGGCTTCCGGCTCGGCGCCGTCAACCAGCAACTGCAGACCTTTGCGCGCATAGCTGTCGGGCTCCGCATCGGCCACGCCTTCGAGGCCGAGCAGGCCTTCCTTGCGCGCTGTGAGGCTCCAGTTGACCACGCGGTCGACGCCACCGGCCAAATCCACGCGGGGCGGAAAAATGATCCACACCAGAATCTGCATCGCGCGCTTGAACGAACTCAAGGGCGCCTGCAACAGCGCCGCGCCCACCGTACCGCCAATCACGATCAACGCCGCCGGACCGTTGGCCAGGGCACCGAGATGCCCTCCTTCGAGGTAGTTGCCGCCGATAATGGCGACAAACGCCAAGGTGATGCCAATCAGGCTCAACACATCCATCAGAGACAAGCCTCCACCAAGTGCTTGCCAATGTCATCCAGGCTGTAGACGGCATCGGCCAGGTCGGCCTTGACGATGGCCATCGGCATGCCGTAGATCACGCAGCTGGCTTCGTCCTGCGCCCAGATCGCGCTGCCGCCCTGCTTGAGCAGGCGCGCACCTTCACGGCCGTCGGCGCCCATGCCGGTGAGCACCACCGCCAGAACTTTGTCACCGTAGGACTTGGCCGCAGAGCCGAAGGTGATATCCACACAAGGCTTGTAGTTCAGGCGCTCGTCACCCGGCAGGATTTTCACCGCACCGCGGCCGTCGACCATCATCTGCTTGCCGCCTGGTGCCAGCAACGCCAGGCCCGGGCGCAGAATGTCACCGTCTTCGGCTTCCTTGACGCTGATGCGACACAGTTTGTCCAGGCGTTCGGCAAAGGCCTTGGTAAACGCAGCGGGCATATGCTGGATCAACACGATCGGCGCCGGGAAGTTGGCCGGCAGCTGGGTTAACACGCGCTGCAAGGCCACAGGGCCACCCGTCGAGGTGCCGATGGCGACCAGCTTGTAGGCTTTGCGCTTGGGCGAAGCCGCACTCGACACGGGCGTGCGTGCCGGCGCCACGGCTGGACGCGGAGCTGGCGCCGAGACAGGCGCCGGGCGTCCGAAAGTACTGGGCGCCGATGGCGTGGTCACGGGTGCCGGTGTCGGTGCTGGCGCGGCGGCCCTGAAACTGCCGCGATTACTGCGCGAGATGCTATGCACCTTCTCGCAGAGCATCTGCTTGACCTTTTCCGGGTTGCGCGAAATGTCTTCGAAATTCTTCGGCAGGAAGTCCACGGCGCCGGCGTCCAGCGCATCGAGGGTGACTCGGGCGCCTTCGTGCGTCAGCGACGAGAACATCAATACCGGGGTTGGACAGCGTTGCATGATGTGCCGAACGGCGGTGATGCCATCCATCATCGGCATCTCGTAGTCCATGGTGATCACGTCCGGCTTCAGCGCCAGCGCCTGATCAATCGCCTCTTTGCCATTGGTGGCCGTACCGACCACCTGGATGTTGGAATCCGCCGAAAGAATTTCCGAGACGCGGCGGCGGAAGAAGCCCGAATCGTCCACCACCAGAACCTTGACTACCATAACCACTCCGTTAGGCAGGGCGAGGGACTGCCGCCCTGCCCCACCAGAATCAAATACGCCGCGCGGCGTAACGCTTGAGCATGCTCGGAACGTCGAGAATCAGCGCGATTCGACCGTCACCGGTAATGGTCGCACCCGACATGCCCGGGGTTCCCTGCAGCATCTTGCCCAAAGGCTTGATCACGACTTCTTCCTGGCCCACCAGTTGATCGACCACAAAGCCGATGCGCTGGGTGCCCACGGAGAGGATCACCACATGGCCTTCACGCTGCTCCTCATGCTTGGCCGAAGCCACCAGCCAGCGCTTGAGGTAGAACAGTGGCAGCGCCTTGTCGCGCACGATGACCACTTCCTGGCCGTCCACCACGTTGGTGCGCGACAGGTCGAGGTGGAAAATCTCGTTGACGTTGACCAGCGGGAAGGCAAACGCCTGATTACCCAGCATTACCATCAGGGTCGGCATGATCGCCAGGGTCAACGGCACCTTGATGACGATCTTCGAGCCCAGGCCCTTGGTCGAGTAGATGTTGATCGAACCGTTAAGCTGGCTGATCTTGGTCTTCACCACGTCCATGCCGACGCCACGTCCAGACACGTCGGAAATCTCGGTCTTGGTCGAGAAGCCCGGCGCAAAGATCAGGTTGTAGCATTCGGTGTCGGTCAGGCGATCGGCGGCATCCTTGTCCATCACGCCGCGCGTGACCGCGATCCCGCGCAGGATATTTGGGTCCATGCCTTTGCCGTCGTCGGTGATGGACAGCAGGATATGGTCGCCTTCCTGTTCGGCCGCCAGGATCACCTTGCCGCCCCGGGACTTGCCCGCGGCCTCACGTTCTTCCGGGGTTTCCACGCCGTGGTCGACGGCGTTGCGCACCAAGTGGACCAGCGGGTCCGCCAGGGCCTCGACCAGGTTTTTATCGAGGTCGGTCTCTTCGCCGACCAACTCCAGGTTGATCTCTTTCTTCAACTGCCGAGCCAGGTCGCGAACCAGGCGCGGGAAGCGGCCGAAGACTTTCTTGATCGGCTGCATCCGCGTTTTCATCACCGCGGTTTGCAGGTCGGCGGTGACCACGTCAAGGTTCGACACCGCCTTGGACATGGCTTCGTCGCCGCTGTTGAGGCCCAGGCGTACCAGGCGGTTACGCACCAGCACCAGTTCGCCAACCATGTTCATGATGTCGTCCAACCGGGCGGTATCAACGCGTACGGTGGTTTCGGCTTCAGTGGCGGGGGCTTTGTCGCCGGCTGGCGCGGGTGCACGGGCCGGAGCGGGAGCAGGAGCCGGGGCCGATTTTGCGGGCGCGGGCGCCGCAGCCTTGGCGGCAGCGGGTGCTGGCGCGGCGACGGCGGCGGTGGCCTTGGCGGCAGCCGGTGCCGAAGCAGCAGCGGCCGGTGGCACTTCGGAAAACTTGCCCTTGCCGTGCAACTCGTCCAGCAGGGATTCGAATTCGTGATCGCTGATCAGGCCATCAGCGGCCGGTGCGGCAGCAGGCGTCGGTGCAGCAGGTGCAGCGGCCGCGGCGACCGCCGGCAAGGCGTCAGCCGCGAATGAGCCTTTGCCATGCAACTGATCGAGCAGCGCCTCGAATTCATCGTCGGTGATGTCGGTGCTGACGGGGGCTGCGGGCTCGACCGGTGCAGGTGGGGCCGCCACCGTTTCAGGGGCAAACTGGCCTTTACCGTGCAACTGATCGAGCAACGACTCGAACTCGGCGTCGGTGATGTCTTCCGTGCTGGGGGGCGCTGCGGGTGCGGCGGCCTGTGGAGCTTCGGCCTCGGCCTTGACGGTATTGAGGGAGTCCAGCAGTTGCTCGAACTCACTGTCAGTGACATCCACTTCGGGTTCGGCAACCGGCTCCGGCGCCGCCTCGACCACCGGCGCCGCAGTCAGGTCGGCGGGTTCCGCCAGGCGCGCCAGAGCGGCCAGCAGTTCCGGCGTCGCGGCAGTGATCGGTGCGCGTTCACGCACTTCATTGAACATGCCGTTGACCGCATCCAGGGCTTCGAGGATCACGTCCATCAATTCCGAGTCGACGTGTCGCTCACCCTTGCGCAGGATGTCGAACACGTTCTCGGCGATGTGGCAGCATTCCACCAGCTCATGCAGCTGGAGGAAGCCGGCGCCCCCTTTTACAGTGTGAAAACCGCGAAAAATTGCATTGAGCAGGTTCGCATCTTCTGGCCGGCTTTCCAGCTCGACCAGTTGTTCGGACAGTTGCTCTAAAATTTCGCCGGCCTCTACAAGGAAATCCTGAAGGATCTCTTCATCGGCGCCGAAGCTCATGGGTGTGCTCCTTAGAAGCCTAAACTGGATAACAGGTCATCTACATCATCCTGACCTGACACAACGTCTTCACGTTTATCGGCATGAATCTGCGGACCTTCACCCTTGGCGAGATGTTTTTTTGGATCTTTTTCCGAGAGGATCGCTTCACGGTCATGTTCGATGCCGGCAAAACGGTCAACCTGACCGGCCATCAACACCAATTTGAGCAAGTTACTTTCCACTTCTGTGACCAATTGGGTCACGCGCTTGATCACCTGGCCGGTGAGGTCCTGGTAATCCTGGGCCAGCAAAATATCGTTGAGGTTGCCGGAGACCGTACGGTTCTCCTGCTCGCTGCGCGACAGAAAGCCGTCGACCCGACGGGCGAGTTCACGAAACTCCTCGGCCCCCACTTCCCGACGCATGAAGCGCCCCCAGTCAGCGCTCAGCGCCTGGGCCTCGCTGGCCATGCCGTTGACCAGGGGCGTGGCGCTTTCCACCAGGTCCATGGTGCGGTTGGCCGCCGCCTCGGTCAGCCTGACCACATAGGACAGGCGCTCGGTGGCATCGGTGATCTGCGAAATCTCTTCGGCCTGGGGCATGCGCGGGTCAATCTGGAAGTTGACGATTGCACTGTGCAGCTCACGGGTGAGCTTGCCCACTTCCTGATACAGGCCGCGGTCGCGGGTCTGATTGAGCTCATGGATCAACTGCACCGCGTCGCCGAACTTGCCTTTTTCCAGGCATTCGACCAACTGGTGAGCGTGTTTTTTCAGGGTCGATTCAAAATCGTCCTGCGATAGTTCGTTATGCTCCATAGCTCCCCCGTGGCGGCATCAACCGTGGATACGTTCGAAGATCTTTTCGATCTTCTCTTTCAAGGCCAATGCTGTGAATGGCTTGACCACGTAACCATTGACCCCGGCCTGGGCGGCTTCGATGATCTGTTCGCGCTTGGCTTCGGCGGTCACCATCAACACCGGGAGGCCACGCAGTTTTTCATCCGCGCGCACATGGCGCAGCAACTCGATACCGGTCATGCCTGGCATGTTCCAGTCGGTTACCAGAAAGTCGATACTGCCGCTGTTGAGAATCGGAATCGCCGTAAGACCGTCGTCCGCCTCGACCGTGTTAGTGAACCCAAGGTCACGCAACAGGTTTTTTATGATCCGCCGCATCGTTGAGAAGTCATCAACGATGAGGATTTTCATGTTCTTGTCCAATTCGACCTCCAAGCAGTCTTAAACGCGTCCAGCACCTGGCCGCGCCATATCATTCAACAGGCATTACACAAAAAGGACTGCAGGGGTCGCACCACGGGCCGCTCCCGCCCAGGCCAAGCGCCCGGACGGTAACGTTCACAGTGTCCCCACACTGCCTGTCAGCGCGCGCGCCACTCTCCCAAACGCCCCCGCAAACGGGCCGCGCATTGGCTGTGCAATTGGCTGACCCGCGATTCGCTGACACCCAGGACCTCACCGATTTCCTTGAGGTTCAGCTCTTCGTCGTAGTACAGCGCCAACACCAGCCGCTCACGCTCCGGCAGATTGGCGATTGCATCCGCCAACGCACTCTGGAAACGCTCATCTTCCAGATCGCGCGACGGTTCGAGATGACCACTCGCGCCGTCCTCGTGCAGCCCTTCATGCTCGCCATCCTGTAACAGGTCGTCGAAACTGAACAAGCGGCTGCCCAAGGTATCGTTCAAAATCCCGTAGTAATCGTCGAGACTCAATTGGAGTTCGGCCGCAACTTCATGATCTTTAGCGTCACGACCGGTTTTTGCTTCAATTGAGCGAATTGCGTCACTCACCATCCGAGTATTGCGGTGTACCGAACGCGGCGCCCAATCCCCCTTACGCACTTCATCGAGCATTGCGCCACGGATGCGAATCCCCGCATACGTCTCGAAACTCGCGCCTTTGCTCGCGTCGTACTTGGTCGACACCTCGAGCAGGCCGATCATGCCCGCCTGGATCAGGTCTTCGACCTGGACGCTGGCGGGCAGGCGTGCCAGCAGGTGATAGGCAATGCGCTTGACCAGAGGCGCATAGCGCTCGATCAACTCGCCCTGACTGTCACGTGCCGAATTCTTGTAAAGGTTGTAGCCGCTTGATGTCATAGCACCGGTCCTGCGCTCGTCTGATGCACCAATCGCTCGACGAAAAACTCCAGATGCCCCCGAGGATTGGCGGGCAGTGGCCAGGTATCGACCTTCTGGGCGATAGCCTTGAACGCCAACGCGCATTTGGAACGAGGGAACGCTTCATAGACTGCACGCTGCTTTTGCACAGCCTTGCGCACACACTCGTCATAGGGCACTGCGCCGACGTATTGTAAGGCGACATCGAGGAAACGATCCGTGACCTTGGTCAACTTGGCGAACAGGTTGCGCCCTTCTTGCGGGCTCTGGGCCATGTTCGCCAAGACCCGGAAACGGTTCATGCCGTAGTCACGGTTGAGCAGCTTGATCAGTGCATAAGCGTCGGTGATCGAGGTCGGCTCGTCGCACACCACCAGCAACACTTCCTGGGCTGCACGCACGAAGCTGACCACCGACTCGCCGATCCCGGCGGCGGTGTCGATCACCAGTACGTCGAGATTGTCGCCGATATCACTGAAGGCCTGGATCAGGCCGGCATGCTGCGCCGGACTCAGATGAACCATGCTCTGGGTGCCCGAGGCGGCCGGTACGATGCGAATCCCGCCAGGCCCCTGCAACAGCACATCGCGCAGCTCACAGCGGCCCTCAATGACATCAGCCAGGGTATGTTTGGGCGTCAGTCCCAGCAGAACGTCGACGTTCGCCAGCCCCAGGTCGGCATCCAGCAGCATGACGCGGCGGCCAAGCTCTGCCAGGGCCAGGGACAAATTCACTGACACGTTAGTCTTGCCGACGCCACCTTTGCCGCCGGTCACCGCGATCACCTGTACGGGATGCATGCTGCCCATGTGCTTTCTTTACCTTGTCTTGCTTAGACGCAGGCTACATAAGGTGGTCGCGCTAACCGCTTGCTGACCATCGATGTAGGTACATTTCACTATGTTCATATAGCCCTCAGCCGACCCGTTTGGCCGGACTGTGGTAGAGGTCAGCGAACATGTCGGCCATCGCTTCCTCGCTCGGTTCTTCCTGCATTTGCACGCTGACGGCCCGGCTGACCAACTGATGGCGGCGCGGCAGATGCAAATCATCTGGAATCCGCGGCCCGTCGGTCAGGTAGGCGACCGGCAATGCATGACTGATGGCCAGGCTCAACACTTCGCCAAGACTAGCTGTTTCATCGAGTTTAGTCAGAATGCAGCCCGCCAGCCCACAACGTTTGTAGCTGTGGTAGGCAGCAGTCAGAACCTGTTTTTGGCTGGTGGTTGCAAGGACCAGGTAATTTCTTGACTTGATTCCGCGCCCGGCCAGGCTTTCCAGCTGCATGCGCAAGGCCGGATCGCTGGCTTGCAGGCCGGCCGTATCGATCAACACGACGCGCTTGCGCAGCAGCGGATCAAGTGCGTTGGCCAGCGATTGGCCCGGATCGACATGGGTCACGGGCACATTGAGGATGCGTCCCAGGGTCTTGAGCTGCTCCTGGGCGCCAATCCGATAGCTGTCCATGCTCACCAGCGCGATGTTGTGCGCGCCGTACTTGAGCACATAACGCGCTGCCAGTTTGGCCAGCGTGGTGGTCTTGCCCATGCCGGCAGGACCCACCATGGCAATCACGCCACCCTCTTCCAGGGGTTCGATTTCCGGAGTGACGATCATCCGCGCCAGATGCGCCAGGAGCATGCGCCAGGCCTGGCGAGGCTCTTCAATGCCGGTGGTGAGTTCCAGCAGGTCGCGGGACAACGGGCCGGACAGGCCAATGCGTTGCAGGCGACGCCAGAGGTTGGCTTGTTGCGGCTTGCTGCCCTGCAACTGGTTCCAGGCCAGGGAGCCCAACTGGACTTCCAGCAGCTCGCGCAGGCCATTGAGCTCAAAGCGCATCGAGTCGAAAACCCGCTGGTCGACCGCGGCTGCCGGCGCTGGCGCCGCAGGACGTGGCGGCTCGACAAAAGTCGGTTCCACCAACGGCTCGGCCGCGGTCAGTGGCAAACCGGCGAACAATTGGCGATTGGTGGTCGCATCGCTGTCGCCGCGCATGCTCAACTCGGCCTGGGCCGAGACAATACGCGAGGCCGTCTTGCGCAGCTCGTCTTCCAGCTCCATGTTCGGCACACGCGGCGTCAGCGCCGAGGGTGTGTAATCCAGGGCAGCCGTCAGCTCGACACCGCCGGCAATACGCCGGTTACCGATAATCGCAGCATCGGCGCCCAGCTCATCACGAACCAGTTTCATGGCCTGACGCATATCGGCGGCGAAAAAACGCTTCACTTGCATAACCCACTACCTCAGCCGTTGGGCCCTACTGTCGCGACGATAGTCACTTGCTTATTGTCAGGAATTTCCTGGTAAGCCAAAACGTGCAAATTCGGTACTGCCAGACGTCCAAACCGCGACAACATCGCCCGAACCGGGCCGGCCACCAGCAAAATCACCGGTTGGCCCTGCATTTCCTGGCGCTGCGCGGCGTCAATTAACGAACGCTGCAGTTTTTCAGCCATGCTTGGCTCCAGCAGAACGCCCTCTTCCTGGCCTTGTCCTGCCTTCTGAATACTATTGAGCAATATTTGTTCCAACCTTGGTTCCAAGGTGATCACAGGCAGCTCGGAGTCAAGCCCTACAATGCTTTGGACGATGGCACGCGACAATCCGACGCGCACCGCGGCCACCAGAGCGGCGGTATCTTGACTCTTGGCGGCGTTGTTGGCGATAGCTTCGGCAATGCTGCGAATGTCCCTTACCGGCACCTGCTCGGCCAGCAACGCTTGCAGCACTTTGAGCAACTGCGACAACGACAACACGCCCGGCACCAGCTCTTCGGCGAGTTTTGGCGAAGCCTTGGCCAGCAATTGCATGAGTTGCTGGACTTCTTCGTGACCAATCAGCTCGTGGGAGTGTTTGTAGAGAATCTGGTTGAGGTGAGTCGCGACCACCGTACTGGCGTCCACCACGGTGTAACCCAACGACTGCGCCTGGCTGCGCTGGCTGACTTCGATCCACACCGCCTCCAGGCCAAAAGCCGGATCTTTGGCGGTAATGCCACTGAGGCTGCCAAACACCTGGCCGGGGTTGATCGCCAGCTCGCGGTCCGGATAGATCTCCGCTTCCGCCAGGGTCACGCCCATCAAGGTCAGGCGGTACGCGCTGGGAGCCAGGTCAAGGTTGTCGCGAATGTGTACGGTGGGCATCAGAAAGCCCAGGTCCTGGGACAGCTTCTTGCGCACACCCTTGATCCGCGCCAGCAATTGGCCGCCCTGGTTACGGTCTACCAGGGGAATCAGGCGATAGCCCACTTCCAGGCCGATCATGTCGATCGGAGTGACATCATCCCAGCCAAGCTCCTTGGTTTCCTGGGCACGGGCCGGCGACGGCAGCAATTCCTGCTGGCGCTCCACTTCCTGCAAGGCCTGGACCTTGACCGCGTTCTGCTTTTTCCAGAACAGATACGCACCGCCCGCCGCCAACGCCGCCATGGTCAGGAACGACACGTGGGGCATGCCCGGCACAATGCCCATGATCGCCATGATGCCGGCGGCCACGGCCAGGGCCTTGGGCGAGGAAAACATCTGACGGTTGATCTGCTTGCCCATGTCCTCGGAGCCGGACGCACGGGTCACCATGATCGCCGCGGCGGTGGACAACAGCAGTGATGGCAATTGCGCCACCAAACCGTCACCGATGGTCAGCAAGGCGTACACCTTGCCCGCGTCGCCGAAAGTCATGCCGTGCTGGAAGATACCGACCGCAATACCGCCAATCAGGTTGATAAACAGAATCAGCAGGCCGGCAATCGCATCGCCGCGCACGAATTTGCTGGCACCGTCCATGGAACCGTAGAACTCGGCCTCCTGGGCCACTTCGGTCCGACGTGCCTTGGCTTGGTTCTGGTCGATCAGCCCGGCGTTGAGGTCGGCGTCGATCGCCATTTGCTTGCCGGGCATCGCGTCAAGGGTGAAACGCGCGCTCACCTCGGAAATACGCCCGGCGCCCTTGGTGACCACCACGAAGTTGATGATCATCAGGATCGCGAACACCACGACACCAACCACGTAGTTACCGCCGATCACCACCTCGCCAAACGCCTGGATCACCTTACCCGCCGCGGCGTGACCGTCCTGGCCGTTGAGCATCACCACCCGCGTGGACGCCACGTTAAGGGCCAGGCGCAACAGCGTGGCAACCAGCAAGATGGTCGGGAACACCGCAAAATCCAGAGGCCGCAGGGCGTAGACACACACCAGCAGCACCACGATGGACAGGGCAATGTTGAAGGTAAAAAACACGTCCAGCAGAAACGGCGGAATCGGCAACATCATCATTGCCAGCATGACCAACAGCAACAGCGGCACGCCCAGATTGCCTCGCGAGAGGTCAGCCACGGAGCCACGGGCAGTGCTGAGCATTTGAGAACGATCCACCGGTATTCCTCGTTTCCTTGAAGCAAACTTTTGACGCCGTATGGCGACCTGGAGGCGCTATTGCAAGAAGCCGTCCAACTTTGCTTGGGGATTTCGGAAACGTTGTGCGGGGCCGGGAAAGGGCCTTGGCAGGGTGCCCTCCGGCCTATGACCAATGTGCAGATGGCGCATTCAGCGTCAGGCAATCAATCAAATTTTCACAGTTGATGGATGATCGGATGCTGGTGAATGTGGAATAGCCGATGGGATCCCATCACAAGCCAGGCATCCGAAGATCGCTCGCTCCAATGCGCCGAATCAATCACGGGACAGGCCGAACCTGATCTGCCTGGGGGCCTTTGGCCCCTTGGACAACCACATACTGCACCCTTTGATTCTCATCAAGTGATTTGAAACCTTCGACTTGAATACTCGAGAAGTGAACAAACACATCAGCGCCTCCGTCGTCTGGCGTAATGAACCCAATGCCTTTTTCCGCGTGGAACCACTTGACCGTACCCGTTTCCATTGTCGCTCTCCTTCACCTGAAGACCTGCTCAGGCTTCATTGATCGATTTGACGCCTGACGCATAAATGCCATCAGGTCGATGGATCATTTGAAATCGCACTTCCAGGTCGACTGAAAGCCGGATCCCCTGCGAGCCGTGGAGATCGACCCGCACCTCCTTTGCCTCTTCATCCAGCGCAATCAAGCCAACGCCGGTGGTCTGGTCATACGATTTGACCCGGCCTCTGAACAGCATACTGAGCCCCCTCCTTGCTTCGCGCTGCGCAGCGCGTGAGGTAATAGAACCGCGAGAACGTGTGGCTGGCTACTGTCAAAGTTGACAGGTAGCGCGGACTTCAAGAGCCAAGGCAGACAGGCAAAGCTGTCACTTTCTATGGGTAGGCGGCGTTGCGAGGGCGAGACCTTGGTAAAAAGCGGGCTTTCTGTGGCGAGGGGGCTTGTCCCCCGTTGGGCTGCGCAGCAGCCCCAAAAAAGCCTCCGCGGTCCTTCAGTCCAAACTGGGGGTAACAGGTTTGGGGGCTGCTGCGCAGCCCAACGGGGGACAAGCCCCCTCGCCACAACAAGCCCCCCCCTCGCCACAACACGCCCCCTCGCCACAGGTCAGTCGTCGCGGCGCAGGTCGGGCGGGATGGGCAGGTCTTTGAGCGGGTCGGGGCGTTTGCCTTTGCCGGCGCGGTATTGGCGGATCTGATAGACGTAGGCCAGGACCTGGGCCACGGCCAGGTAAAGTCCGGCGGGAATCTCCTGGTCGAGCTCGGTGGAGTAGAAGATCGAGCGCGCCAGCGCCGGCGATTCCAGTAGCAGGATGTCGTGGGCCTGGGCGATTTCGCGGATTTTCAATGCCGTAAAGTCGCTGCCCTTGGCCAGCAGCATCGGTGCCCCGCCCTTCTCCGGATCGTACTTGAGCGCCACCGCATAGTGGGTCGGGTTGGTGATGATCACGTCGGCGTCCGGGACCGAAGCCATCATCTTGCGTTGGGACATTTCGCGCTGCAATTGACGAATGCGCTGTTTGACCTCGGGCCGACCTTCCTGGTCCTTGTGTTCGTCACGCACTTCCTGCTTGGTCATCAGCAGTTTCTTGTGGCTTTCCCAGAGCTGAATCGGGGCATCCACCGCCGCGATCAGGATCAGCCCGCAAGCCATCCACAACGCGCTCCACCCCACCAATTGCACACTGTGGATGATCGCCGACTCCAGAGGCTCGTGGGCGATGCGCTGCAAATCGTCAATGTCGGCGCGCAACACCGCCAATGCCACGAACAAAATGATGAAGAACTTTGCCAGAGCTTTAAGCAGCTCCACCAAGGCCTTGGTGGAAAACATCCGCTTGATCCCTGCCCCAGGGTTCATTCGGCTGAATTTAGGCGCCATGCTACCGGCGGCGAACAACCAGCCGCCAAGGGAGATCGGTCCGATCAACGCGGCCAGAAGCAAGGTGATCAGTACCGGTTGCGAGGCCAGGATGGCGATTTTTCCTGAATGCAGCAGGTAAATCCCCATGGCGCGCGGATCCAGCAACACTTCCCGTGGCAGGGAGAAGTTATGCTTCATCAGCTCCATCAGGTCATGCGCCAGGCCGCCGCCATAAATCAGCAGGCCACCGGCGCCGGCCAGCATCACAGCCAGGGTGTTGAGTTCTTTGGATCGGGCAATCTCGCCCTTTTCCCTGGAGTCCTTTTTACGTTTCTCCGTGGGGTCTTCTGTTTTGTCCTGACCACTCTCGCTCTCGGCCATGGCTCAGCGCGCCCGTGCCAGATCACGTAAAAACTGCAAGGCATCACTGGCCAGCGGTTGATACTGATTGAGAATGTCGGCCAGGCCGATCCAGAAAATCCCCATGCCCAATACCAGGGTCAAGGGGAAACCAATGGCGAAGATGTTCAGTTGCGGAGCCGCGCGGGTCATCACGCCAAAGGCAATGTTGACCACCAGCAACGCGGTAATCGCCGGCAGTACCAGCAACAATGAGGCTCCCAGCACCCATGAAAGCCGGCCGACCAGTTCCCAGAACTGATTGACCACCAACCCCTCGCCCACCGGCAAGGTGGTGAAGCTCTCGATGAGCACTTCAAACGCCACCAAATGGCCGTTCATTGCCAAAAACAACAGCGTCACCAACATGGTCAGGAACTGCCCGATCACCGCCACCGACACGCCGTTGGTGGGGTCGACCATGGAGGCAAAGCCCATGCCCATCTGGATCGAGACGATTTGCCCGGCGATCACAAACGCCTGGAAAAACAGGGTCAGCGAGAACCCCATCAAGGCGCCGATGAGGATTTGCTCGGCGATCAGCAGCAGCGCACTGAGGTCCAGCGCGTTGACCGCCGGCATCGCTGGCAAGGCCGGCACAATGACCACGGTAATCGCCACCGCGAAATACAGACGAACCCGCTGCGGCACCAGTGTTGTACCGAATACCGGCATGGTCATCAGCAGCGCGGCCACGCGAAACAGCGGCAGGATGAACGAAGCCACCCACGTGCTGATCTGGGTGTCGGTCAACGCCAGCAAGGGCTGCATCAGGTCAGCCGATCAACTGCGGAATACTGCCGTACAACTGCAGGATGTATTCCATGAAGCTTTGCACCAGCCAGGGACCCGCGACAATCAGGGTGACCAGCATCACCAGCAAACGCGGGAGAAAGCTCAGGGTCTGTTCGTTGATCTGGGTCGCGGCCTGGAACATTGCCACCACCAAGCCCACCAGCAGGCTGGGCACCACCAGCACAGCCACCATCACCGTGGTCAGCCACAGGGCTTCGCGAAACAGGTCGACTGCGACTTCTGGCGTCATACGTTAAACCCCACCGAAACTGCCCGCGAGCGTGCCGATAATCAGCGCCCAACCATCCACCAGTACAAACAGCATGATCTTGAACGGCAGAGAGATGATCAGCGGCGACAGCATCATCATCCCCATCGCCATCAGCACACTGGCCACCACCAGGTCGATGATCAGGAACGGAATGAAGATCATGAAGCCGATCTGGAACGCCGTCTTCAATTCAGAGGTGACGAACGCAGGGACCAGGATAGTCAGTGGCGCTTGATCCGGCGAGGCGATATCGGTGCGCTTGGACAGCCGCACAAACAGTTCAAGATCGCTGGAACGGGTCTGCGACAGCATGAAGTCCTTGATCGGCCCTTGCGCCCTGTCCACCGCATCCTGAGCCGAAAGCGTCTCCGCCAGGTAGGGTTGCAGCGCTTGCTGATTCACCTTGTCGAACACCGGGGCCATGATGAACAGCGTCAGGAACAGCGCCATGCCGGTGAGGATCTGGTTCGACGGCGTCTGCTGCAGGCCCAGGGCCTGACGCAGGATCGAGAAGACAATGATGATGCGAGTGAAACTGGTCATCAGCATGACGAACGCCGGGATAAAACTCAGCGCGGTCATGATCAGCAGGATCTGCAGGCTGACCGAATATTCCTGCGCCCCGTCGGCATTGGTGCCCAGGGTAATGGCGGGGACCGACAGCGGATCGGCGCCCAAGGCCAGTGGCGTGACCAGCAACAGCATGAGCGCCAATAAAACGCGCATTACTTCTTATCCTTCTGGTCCTTGCCCATCAACTCCATCAGACGCTGGGCGAACTCTGGCGTAGGGGTTTGAGTCTGGGTGACTTCCACAGGCTGCTTGAGCACGTGCAACGGGGTGATGCGACCGGGAGTGAGGCCGAGCAGGATCTGTTCTTCACCCACTTGCACCAGCACCAGCCGATCACGCGGCCCGAGGGCGCGCGAACCGATCAGCTCGATGACCTGGGCATTGCCCGGACCGATGCGTTGCATCCGCCGCAGTAGCCAGGCCAGGGCAAAAATCAGCCCCACCACCAGCAGCAAGCCCAGGACCAATTGGGTCAACTGCCCGGCCATGCCACTGCTGGCCGCCGGTGCGGCGGCGGCAGGCGCCAGCGTTTCAGCCGCCAGCGCGCCCAATGGCAACGCCGCCAACACTCCCACCACCTGGCGCCACATATCAGCGCAGCTTCTTGATGCGTTCGCTGGGGCTGATCACGTCAGTCAGGCGAATACCGAACTTTTCGTTGACCACCACCACTTCGCCATGGGCGATCAGCGTTCCGTTGACCAGCACATCCAGCGGCTCGCCGGCCAGGCGATCGAGTTCGATGACCGAGCCCTGGTTGAGCTGCAACAGGTTGCGGATATTGATCTCGGTACTGCCCACTTCCATGGAAATCGACACCGGGATGTCGAGGATCACGTCCAGGTTCGGCCCGTCCAGCGACACCGGTTCGTTGTTCTTCGGCACGCTGCCGAACTCTTCCATCGGCAGGCGCTTGCCCGCTGGCGCAGTAGCGGCGTCAGCCGCGAGCAAGGCGTCGATATCGTCCTGGCTGGCATCGCCGGTTTCTTCCAGGGCAGCCGCCCATTCGTCAGCCAGAGCCTGGTCTTCGGCGGAAGTGTTTTCGTGTTCGGTAGCCATTACATGTCCTCGGCGAAGCAAACAATCATGAATTAGGGGATCAGCGACGGTTGATCGGTTCGATCACTTGCAACGCCAGGTTGCCTTTGTGGGAACCGAGCTTGACCTTGAACGACGGCACGCCGCTGGCGCGCATGATCAACTCTTCTGGCAGCTCGATGGGAATCACGTCTCCCGGCTGCATGTGCAAGATGTCACGCAGGCGCAATTGGCGGCGCGCCACGGTGGCGTTCAATGGCACATCAACGTCCAGCAAATCTTCGCGCAGGGCCTTGACCCAGCGCTCGTCCTGGTCGTCCAGGTCGGACTGGAAGCCGGCGTCGAGCATCTCCCGCACGGGCTCGATCATCGAGTACGGCATGGTCACATGCAGGTCGCCGCCACCGCCATCGAGTTCGATGTGGAACGTGGAGACAACAATGGCTTCACTGGGGCCGACGATGTTGGCCATGGCGGGGTTCACTTCCGAGTTGATGTACTCGAAATTGACTTCCATGATCGCCTGCCAGGCTTCCTTCAAGTCGATAAAAGCCTGTTCCAGCACCATACGCACCACTCGCAGCTCGGTGGGCGTGAACTCACGGCCTTCGATCTTGGCGTGTCGACCGTCACCGCCGAAGAAGTTGTCCACCAGCTTGAACACCAGCTTGGCATCGAGGATGAACAATGCGGTGCCACGCAACGGCTTGATTTTCACCAGGTTGAGACTGGTAGGCACGTACAGCGAGTGCACGTACTCACCGAATTTCATCACCTGCACGCCGCCCACCGCCACATCCGCCGAGCGGCGCAGCATGTTGAACATACTGATGCGGGTGTAACGGGCGAAACGCTCGTTGATCATCTCCAGGGTCGGCATGCGTCCACGGACGATGCGATCCTGGCTGGTCAGGTCATAACTTTTGACGGTGCCGGGCTCGGCATTCATTTCGGTCTGTACCAGACCGTCGTCGACGCCATGCAACAGCGCATCGATTTCATCCTGGGACAGCAGGTCTTGCACGGCCATGTCGTGATCCTACTGCAATACGAAATTAGTGAAGAGCAATTGCTCGATCACGACTTTGCCGACTTCCTTCTGGGCCACTTCCTGCACACTGGCAGTGGCTTTCTGGCGCAGCATTTCCTGGCCCACCGGAGTAGCCAGGCTGTCGAAGCTTTGCGCGGAGAACAACATCACCAGGTTGTTGCGGATCACCGGCATATGCACCTTGAGGGCGTCCAGGTCCGCCTGGTTACGCGCCATCAGGGTAATGCTCACCTGCAAGTAGCGCTGACGTCCGTTCTGGTTGAAGTTGGCGACAAAGGCCGGGAGCAGTTGCTCGAAGATTGCCGGTTGCTTGACGTCACTGGCTGCTTGCGGCGCGGCCTCTGGCGTGCTCTGGGCACCGTGCATGAAGTACCAGGTGGCGCCTACCGACACGCCGATAGCCAGCAACAAGGCCAGGACAATCAGCAGGATAAGCTTGAGCTTGCCTTTGCCTGCGGGTGCTGTTGCTGTTGCTGCGTCGTCACTCTTCGCCATGCCAATAATCCGTCACTATTCGGGGTTTCATAGATCCACGGGAAGGCACGAGCAAGTGTTATGCCAGAGTTGTCTGGAGAAATAGGTTTGCACCCAGGGTGAGGGCGGCCCTCACTGTCAGGCGTAGTAGTCCACGGCGCTGGATCCAATCACACTGCTGACAATCGGCGCAACGGTTTCCGGCGCATCGCCTGCAATGCCTGCGTCCACGCCGTCAGCGCGCCCACCGCCGGCGCCCACGCCACGGGCCTGATGCTGTTGTTGCTCCTGGCCCTGGCCCTGCCAGCCACGGGACTGATCGGAGACGTTGACGTCCACCTGGCCCATGCCCTGCTGGGCGAACATTTCCCGCAAGCGACCCGACTGGCTTTCCAGTGCTTCACGCACCACGGCATGGCCGCTCATGAAGCTCACTTGGGCCTGCTGGTCCGCGGTCATGTTCACGCGAATATCCAGACGCCCCAATTCGGCCGGCTGCAGCTGAATCTCGGCGGACTTCAAATTGGCGCTGGAGAGGTACATGACCCGATTCACCACTTCCTCGGTCCAGCCGCTCTGATGCATGGCCAATGGCTGCTGGTTGATGGGCAAGGCATTGGCAGTCTTGGGTGTCGCGGCCTGGGTCAGCGCCGCCAGGCGATTGGCGAAATCGTCGACGCGAGTATCGCTGCTGGCGTTTTTCAGATCCTTGAGACCGTCATCGATCAGGCCGCTGAAGGCATTGTCGCCACCTTGATCAGTGCTGTCCTTGGCGGCCTGCTGGTCAACCATGGCCGCGAGACCGTTGGTGAAACTCTGCGCAGCCGTGGGTTCAGCCTGCGTCGGCAACGGCGCCGGGGCGTTTTTTTGCGCAGCCTGGCTGGCGGCGGACACATGCCCGCCCTGCTCCATGGCCAGGCGCACCGCCGGCAATGCATCCAGCGGATCGGCTTCGGGATCGAATGGCTTGACCTCCTCGGCGACAACCGGCGCTGCAGTGACTGCGACAGGCTTGGCCACTTCCTCCACGGCCTGGGCAGGCGTGACCGCGGCGACCAAGGCAGGATCAACCGCCGGATCGGCCGGCGATTGCTGCACCAACGTCGTATCGCTGGCGCTGTCATCCTCTTTGCTTGAGACCGCATCGTTCTTGTCCGCCGGCTTGGCAGGCAAGGTCTTGCCGCTATCGGCAACCGCGGGGGTGGCAGCGGCAGGCTTGTCGCTGTCCACATCCTTCCTGGCGCTGGGGTCGGCCAATTTGTCGCGGCTCGGCTTGGGCGTCATGTCGGTGGATTTGGCGGGCGCGACCTGCGCTTCCTTGGCGAATACCTGGGCGAAGCCTGGCGCTTTAGTCCGCGTGTTCACGGCCATTGCCGGAGCAGTGGCGGACGAAGCCTGAGGCTTGGCCGCGGGGGCAGCCTGAAGGAGCGAGTTTGGGGCGAGAGGCATAAGTCAGGTCTCCGCTGCGCAGGGTCGAGGACGCAGTGGGAAGAGATAGAGCAAGAGTCGGGCCAGCTTTCCAAACAGACCGATCAAATCGAAAACCGTTGCCGCTCCGATTCATACAGCGGTTTCACCAAGGCAAACTCATGATCAATCTGATCCACCAGTTCCCCAAGATCCGCGACCGCGGGTTTCGCCGACTCGGCCTCCAGGCGTTGACACAACTGTGCCAGGTGCACCGCACCGAGGTTGCCACTGCTGCCTTTGAAGCTATGGGCAATGCGGCCCAGGGCCTTGGCATCATCACGCGCCTTGCGCAGGGCTTCGACACGCTTTTGCGAATCATCCAGGAAGGTATCGAGCAACTTGGAGTACTCGTCTTCCATCACTTCCTGCAAACCCGATAACACCTCAGGGTCCAGATGAACTTCAGTCACTTGCTCTCTCCTTGATCAAGAATCGACGGATTATGCCTGAACCACCCAGGAAAACTCCACGCAGACACTGCGTCCACCGTCCGACCAGCGTACATCGCCGGCCAATTGCCGGACCAGGTTCAAGCCGCGCCCAGACAGACGGTCGACCTCCAAGGGCTGCGCCAGGACCTGTGCCACATCAAAGCCCTGGCCGCTGTTTTCGATTCGCAGGGTCAGGCAACCGCCGGCCACGGTCGGCACTACATCCATATGCACGCGGATATAACCACGCTTCAATTGCATCAAGCGCTCATTGCGCTGGCGGTAATAACTGGCAAACCCCTGGGCATCGCGCTTCAGTCGCGAGTCCAAACCCAGCACACCATGTTCCAGGGCATTGCTGTACAGCTCGGCCATCACGGTGTACAGCGCCCCGCTCTGCCCGCGCAGACCGTGGATCTCCAGCAACAATTGCAGCATATGCGGCAATGGGTTGTGGCGCTTGAGCGTCTCGGCACGGAACTCGAAGCTGACCGACCAATCCAGTGGGCACGACTGGCCGCTGTCGGTATACAAGATGCCGGGTGAGCACGCGGGCGGGTCAGGCCGCAGGCTGATTTCGACCATGCTCACATCGTCACGCACTTCGCCGCGGAACCCGGCGAGCGCATGCTCTATTTCTTCAAACAAGCGCTCAGGCTCGCGATTGGCGGCGAATACCTGCCGCAGCCGCTCGACACCGAACAACCGATCATCACTGTCCGCCGTATCCAGCACGCCATCGGACAGCAGGAACACGCGGTCGCCCACGCCCATCGGCCAGACTTCGGTACGTTCATCGAACGCCTCGGCCGGCAGCACTCCCAAGGGCAAATGCCGTGACACCAACGGCGTGTACTTGCCCGTGGCCACTTCCTGTATGTAGCCATCCGGCATGCCGCCATTCCACACTTCGACCACGCGGCGCTGGGTACTCAGGCACAGCAATGTGGCGCAACAGAACATATCCACCGGCAGGATGCGTTTGAGCTTGGCGTTCATTTCCCGCAGGGTTTGCGCCAGGCCATATCCCTTGGCAGTCATGCCATAGAACACTTCGGCCAGCGGCATGGCGCCCACCGCCGCCGGCAACCCATGCCCGGTGAAATCCCCCAGCAGCAGGTGCATGTCTCCCGACGGGGTGTAAGCGGCCAGCAGCAGGTCGCCATTGAACAAGGCGTAGGGCGATTGCAGATAGCGAATGTTGCGCGCGTCGTTGAGACAACCGGAATGGGCGACCTTGTCGAACACCGCCTTGGCCACCCGCTGCTCATGGAGCAGGTATTCATGGTGCCGGGCGATCAGATCGCGCTGCTGCAAGACCGTGGCGTGCAAACGCCGCAAGCGGTCCATGGCGTTGATCTTCGCGGCCAGGATCACTTGGTTGTAGGGCTTGGCCAGGAAATCGTCGCCACCCGCGTCCAGGCAGCGGGCCAGCGCTTCACTCTCGCGCAGCGAGGTGAGGAAGATGATCGGCACCAGCGCCTCCCCCGCCAGGTGTTTGATCTGCCGGGCAGCCTCGAAGCCGTCCATCACGGGCATCAGGGCGTCCATCAACACCAACTGCGGGCGTTCGCGCACGAACATCGCCACCGCCTCCTGGCCGTTTGCCGCAGTCAGCACGCGATGGCCCTGGCGATGAACGATGGTTGACAGCAAAAGACGGTCGGCGGCACTGTCTTCGGCGATCAGCACAGTCAACGCATCGGCGGCCATGTGCAGGGCGCTCAAGGAATGTCGAACAGTTTGTCGAAATTGGAGATGGCGAGGATCTTGCGTACGTCGGCGCTGCAGTTGACCACGCGGATATCAGCGGCATCGCCTCCGGCGTAGTCGCGCAGCAACAACAGCATGCCGAGGGCGGAGCTGTCGAGGTAGGTGGCCTCTTTCAAGTCCACCACGTAGGTGTCGGGAACCTGGTAAAACCGCTCATAGGCTTCGCGAAACAGCTGGTGACTGCCGAAATCAAAGCGGCCCTTCACGGCGATCGTCAACTTTTTCCCATCCAGGGATACTTCCGATTCGACTGACATACGACTGCTTCCTTGTCGGGGGTATGTGCAAAAAGGTTTAGCAGGTGATCGGGATGTGGGCAAATGATACGCACACCCTAGCCCTCTTCCCAAAGAGGCGAGGGGACTGACCGAAGTGTGCTGAGAAAATTTGCGACTTGGAAAACCGTTGCGATTGCGCATTCAACGTCGATCTTTCACGTCGAAAAATATCTGAAATATCCCCTCGCCCCTTTGGGCATGGGTATCTACACAATTTTGCCTCAACACTAAAATCAAAGCAGATAGGGCTGTTGTGGCGAGCGGGCTTGTCCCGCGTTGGGCTGCGAGCAGCCCCATTAAGCCGAATGCGATGTATCAGGTACTCCGTAGCGGCTGATTTTGGGGCTGCTTCGCAGCCCAACGCGGGACAGGCCCGCTCGCCACAAGGAAATTCGTCAGTTTCTGAAAGTTGTGTAGATACCCATGCCCAAAGGGACGAGGGGTGGCTCGCAAAATCTCCTACCTGGCCCCAGCCCAACCGCCCCGAATCAGTCCGAATCCTGACGTGGCAATCGCTGGGACAACTCGTCCAGCAGCTTTTGCTCACGCTTGTCTTCCAGCGCCCGCGCCTCGTCACGGTATCGCTGCACCAACTTGCGCAAGCCTTCGACCCGTGCGTAAGCCTGTTGCCAGCCTTCGCGAGCCTTGTCGAGATTATTCTGGTGCCAGGCCAGACTCTGGCGCTGCTGACCCACGGCGGTTTCCAGTTGATTGAGGAAGTGCTGGTAATTCATCAGCCACTGCCCGGAAACGCCCTGGCTGCCGCGCGCAATCCACTGTTGCTGGTATTCGCCGCGAAAGCGCTCCAGGTCCCCCAGCTTGCTTTCGGCCAAGCGCACTTGACCCTGAAAGTGCCCGAGACGCTGGGCGGCGGTGCGTTCGGCGCTTTCGGCCATTTCCACCACGGGCGCCAGGCGGGCGGCGCGACTGGTTGCCATGTCGGGTTAACCGCCAGGCGCGGGCGCGAACACCGACGCCAGGTGTCCTTCGCTTTCGGCCAGGCTGATGTTGTCGTTCAGGCCCTGGCGCAGGTACGTCACCAGTTGCGGTTGCAAGGCAATCGCCAGGTCGGTCTCGCGATCGCCACCGGCTACATAAGCGCCAACGCTGATCAGGTCACGGCTCTGCTGATAACGCGACCACAACTGTTTGAACTGCTGGGCGCGAGTCATGTGCTCGGGGCTGACCACCGACGGCATGACCCGGCTGATGGACGCTTCGATGTCGATAGCCGGGTAATGCCCTTCCTCGGCCAGACGCCGCGACAGCACGATGTGCCCGTCGAGTACGCCTCGGGCCGAGTCGGCAATCGGGTCCTGCTGGTCATCGCCTTCGGACAATACGGTGTAGAACGCCGTGATCGAGCCGCCACCGGCTTCGGCATTACCGGCGCGTTCCACCAGTTTCGGCAGTTTGGCGAACACCGAGGGCGGATACCCCTTGGTCGCGGGCGGTTCGCCGATGGCCAGGGCAATTTCCCGCTGGGCCTGGGCGAAACGTGTGAGGGAGTCCATCAACAACAGGACATTCTTGCCCTTGTCGCGAAAATACTCGGCGATCCGCGTGCAATACATCGCCGCGCGCAGACGCATCAGCGGCGCATCGTCCGCTGGGGATGCGACCACCACGGAACGCTTGAGGCCTTCTTCGCCGAGGATGTGTTCGATGAACTCCTTGACCTCGCGGCCGCGCTCCCCGATCAACCCGACCACAATGATGTCGGCCTCGGTAAAACGCGTCATCATGCCCAGCAGCACACTCTTGCCCACGCCGGTACCGGCGAACAGGCCCAGGCGCTGGCCGCGTCCGACCGTCAATAAACCGTTGATACAACGAATGCCCACGTCCAGCGGCTGGCTGATCGGGTTGCGTTTGAGCGGGTTGATGGTCGGGCCGTCCATCGGCACCCAGTCTTCGGCTTTCATCCCGCCCTTACCGTCGAGCGCGCGGCCGGCGCCATCCAGTACGCGGCCGAGCATGCTCATGCCCATGGGCAAGCGGCCGGTGTCGGCCAGCGGTACGACACGCGCGCCGGGGGCGATGCCGGCAAGGCTGCCGACGGGCATCAGGAAAATCTTGCTGCCGGAGAAGCCCATGACTTCCGCTTCGACCTGCACCGGGTGATAGCTGTCATCGTTGATCACCAGGCAGCGGCTGCCCATGGCGGCGCGCAGGCCTTCGGCTTCGAGGGTCAGGCCGACCATGCGCAGCAGCCGGCCTTCAAGAATCGGCTGGCCGGGCAACTCGGTGGCTTCGATGTAACCGCCCAGGCGCTTGGCGAAGCTGGTGCGATCAAGGCGCATCAGGCGCGTCCAGGTCAACGCTGACATCCGGCGCCGCCGGGTGCAGCACCTGCTCGTGCAACTGGTCGAAGAGCTTGGCCATGATCTGCGTGATACGGGTCTCGACCGTGGCATCGATACGGCTGTGCTCGGTCTCGACCCGACAACCGCCGGGCTGCAATGCCGCGTCCTCGACGATGCGCCAGGTTTCCTCATGGCGTTCGCGCAAGGCCTTGACCTGCTCGAAATCCTGCGGATTGATGTACAAGCGCACATTGCCAACGCCCAAGGGCAGCAATTTCAGGGCTTCGCGCATTACACTTTCGATGTGGGTCGAATCCAGCACCAATTCACGCTGGATCACTTGGCGGGTGATGTGTTCCACCAGGCCAACCATGGCTTTTTCCAACTGCGCGTCCTGTTCGGCAATCGGTGCGAACAGGTGGCCCATCAGCCGCTCCAGGCTGTTCAGGCGGATATTCAGGGCGGCCTCGGCCTCCTGGCGAACCTTGAGGGTGGTGCTGTGGAAGCCCTCCTTTTCACCGATGGCAAACCCCTCGTTGTAAGCTTCCTGACGGATGCTTTCCAGCTCTTCCAGGGTCAGCGGCTGGACTTCATCCAGCGGTATTTCTTCCATTTCGACGGGAGGTTCTTCTACAGGTTCCGGCTCGGGTTCGGGCTGGTACGGGTCGAAGCTGGGCAGCGACCAGACGTCGAACCCGCCGACGTCCCGGGCGCGAATCAGATCGCTGGGCGTCTCATCATTGGTCGACATGCGCTGCGCCTTAGATCATTTCTTCGCCGCCCTTCCCGCCGAGAACGATTTCTCCGGCTTCGGCCATACGGCGGGCAATGGTGAGGATTTCCTTCTGTGCGGTTTCCACGTCGCTGACGCGCACCGGTCCCTTGGCTTCCAGGTCGTCGCGCAACAGTTCCGAGGCACGCTTGGACATGTTCTTGAAGATCTTCTCCTTGACGCCCTCATCCGAGCCCTTGAGGGCAAGCACCAGCACGTCGGAGGAGACCTCACGCAGCAACGCCTGGATCCCACGGTCGTCGACATCGGACAGGTTGTTGAAGACGAACATAAGGTCTTCGATCTGCACCGACAGCGTGTCGTCGATCTCGCGGATCGAGTCCATCAACTGTCCTTCCACCGAGCTGTCGAGGAAGTTCATGATATCCGCTGCGCGCTTGATGCCACCCAGGGTGGTGCGCGCGGCGTTGGAGTTGCCGGAGAACTGCCTCTCCAGAATGGTGTTCAATTCTTTCAGCGCCGCTGGCTGTACGGTGTTCAGCGACGAGACGCGCAGGATGATGTCCAGGCGCACCTTGTGGTCGAAATGACCGAGCACTTCGCCCGCCTGGTCGGGGTCCAGGTACGCCACGACAATCGCCTGGATCTGCGGGTGCTCGTAACGAATCACGTCCGCCACTGCCCGCGGTTCCATCCACTTCAAGCTGTCGAGGCCGCTGGTGTTGCCGCCCAGCAGGATGCGGTCGATCAGGCCATTGGCCTTGTCTTCGCCCAGGGCCGAGGTCAGCATTTTGCGGATGTAACTGTCGGAACCGACGCCCAGGCTGGTCTGGTCGCCGACAATCTCGACGAACTCACTCATCACCTGTTCGACTTGCTCACGGTGCACATTGCGCATTTGCGCCATGGCCACACCGACCCGCTGCACTTCCTTGGGGCCCATATGGCGCAACACTTGGGCCGCGTCGGTCTCCCCCAGGGACAGCAGCAGGACAGCCGCCTTGTCGACCCGGGACAGCTTGGCAACAGAGGCTCGATTATCACTCATCTGCGTTGATCCACTCTTTCACGACCTGGGCCACACGACCCGGATCTTCTGCCACCAGACTTTTGATTGCGTTCAACTGTGCGTCATAGCCTTCGCTCGGGCTTGGCAGCAGAATGCTCTGCGGCCCGCCGAGGCTGACGCGGTCGTTGGCCAGTTCACCATCCAGGCCGCCCATGCCACCCAACTCGACATCGCTGCCACCGAACGGCGCCAACTGTTTCTTGCCGTTACCGGTAATGTTGTTGAGCACTGGACGCAGCACACCGAACACCAGCACCAGGATGAACAACACACCCAGCACTTGTTTGACCACGTCCCAGAACCAGGGTTGCGAGTAGAACGGGATTTCGGCAATCACCTCGCCGCGCTCCTGAGAGAACGGCATATTGATCACGCTCACGCTGTCGCCACGGCTGGCGTCGAAGCCCACGGCGTCCTGGACCAGGCGGGTAAAGCGCGCCAATTCGTCGGCGCTCCAGGGCGCACGGGTGGTTTCGCCGTTGGCCGCATCGACCTTGACCTGATCATCCACCACCACCGACACCGACAAGCGGTTCAAGCGGCCCTGTTGCTGCTTGGTGTGACTGATGGATCGGTCCAGCTCGAAGTTTTTGGTGGACTGCTGACGCTTGTCCGCAGGGTACGGCGCAAGCATCGGCTGGCCGGTGGCCGGGTCCATGATTTGCTGGCCGTTGGCGTCCAGCAGGGGTTGGCCGGGCGGGATCGCAGCGACGGCGGCGGCGGCGCCACCAGCGACTTGCGGGGCCGTCGCCGGCGTCGGAGGCTGGTTGCTCAGGGCACCCGGCACACCTTGTGGGCCGTTGGAGGCGGTGCGTTGCTCGCTGGTCGATTGCTCACTGCGCAGGGCCGGCTGGTCCGGGTTGAACTGCTCGGACGTGGATTCGACGGCACTGAAGTCCACATCGGCAGACACTTCGGCCTTGTAGCGGTCATTGCCCAGCACCGGTTGCAGGATGTTATGCACCCGTTGGGTCAGCATGCTTTCCATGCGCCGGCTGTAGTCGAACTGTTTGCCAGCCATGGTCAGCGCCGAATTTTCCGCCTGATCGGAGAGCAGGTTGCCCTTTTGATCGACGACGGTGATTTGCGACTTGCTCAATTCCGGAACGCTGGTGGCCACAAGATTGACGATCGCCAGTACCTGGCCCGGCTCCAGCGAACGACCGGAAAACAGTTCGACCAATACCGAAGCGCTAGGCTTGCGCTCATCGCGCACAAACACCGAACTTTTCGGAATTGCCAGGTGCACGCGCGCACCTTTGACATTGTTCAGGCTGGCGATGGTACGCGCCAGTTCACCTTCCAGGCCGCGACGATAGCGGGTGGCTTCCATGAACTGACTGGTCCCCAGGCCCTGGTCCTTGTCGAGGATCTCAAAACCGATATTGCCGTCGGTAGGCGCAACGCCGGCCGCGGCCAGCTTCAAGCGGGCACGGGCGACGTCGTCAGCCTTGACCAGCAAGGCGCCGGAGTTCGGTTCAACGGTGTAGGCGATATCGGCGGTGGCCAGGGTTTCCATGACCTGCTTGGCGTCCATACCGGCCAGGCTGCCATAGAGCGGCCGGTAATCAGGTTGCTGCGACCACAGCACCACGGCAAAACCAATCGCCACGCTGGCAGCCAGGCCGACCATCAGGCCCACCTGACGCAACATGGTCATTTCCGAAAGGTTTTCCAGGAACGACAGGCCAAACAGCGGCGGTTTGCCGTCTGTCTTGGCGGGTGCGTTATCCACGACTGCTTCTGCCATGACTTAAATCTCGCCCTTAAACCGGCATCTGCATGATGTCTTGATAGGCCTGAACCAGCTTGTTACGCACCTGGGTCAAGGCCTGGAAGGAAACGCTGGCCTTCTGCGAGGCAATCATCACGTCGGTGAGATCCACGCCGCTCTTGCCAATTTCAAAGGCCGTGGACAGCTGGCTGGACGCCTGCTGGGTAGCGCTGACTTTGTTGATGGCTTGACCGAGCATGTCGGAAAAGCTGCTTTGGCTCAGTTCCGGCGCCTGGACGACGGATTTTGGCTGAGCCATCGCGTCCATTTGCATGGATCGCATATCCAACATCAACCGATTGAACTCAACACCTTGGCTCATGAACTTCTCTCTCCGACGACCCGCAAATTTTTGACACTACGCTGCGGTTAGTAGGGACGGTAGCAACAAGGGTGCCAGCTCCATGGCTACTTGTAAGAAAAACCGACAAAGCTTGTCAGCATATGTGTATGTCAGCTCGCGAAAAGATAGGCTTCCACGTCCATCCCGGCATCGCGCATTTGCGCCAGCTTGTAGCGCAGCGTGCGCGGACTGATGCCCAGACGCTCCGCAGCTTCTTTGCGACGGCCCCGCTCGGCACGCAGGGTGTCGATGATCATCTGGAATTCGCGGCGGCGCAGGTCGTCACCCAGCCCTCCGGCCGCCTCGGCGGGCGCACTTTCGGCGACCACCGTCGGCGTCGCCAGACTCGGCATCGGCACACTGCCGGCGCCCATCGCCAGGCAGAAATCCTGGGGCTGGATCAAGCCACCCTGCTGCAAAATCAACGCCCGCTGAATCGCATTGTCCAGCTCCCGCACATTACCCGGCCATGGGTAATTGATCAGGCACGCCTGGGCTTCGGCCGACAACCGCGCCTGGGCATGCTTCATTTTATTGACGTGCTTGTTCAGCAAGCGCTCGGCCAGCGGGACGATATCGGCCGGGCGCTCACGCAGCGGGCGCCAGGCCAGCGGGAACACCGAAAGACGGTAGAACAAGTCTTCACGAAAGCGCCCCGCCGCCACGTCGCCCGCCAGATCGCGGTTGGTGGTGGCAACCACACGGATGTCCAGCTGGATCGGCTTGCGCGCACCGACCCGCTCCACCTCGCGCTCTTGCAGCACCCGCAGCAACTTGGCTTGCAGGCCGAGAGGCATTTCAGAGATTTCATCGAGCAGGATGGTGCCGCCATCGGCCTGCTCGAACTTGCCCGCCTGGGCCGCGATGGCGCCGGTAAACGAGCCTTTTTCATGACCAAACAAAGTGGCTTCGAGCATATTGTCAGGGATCGCCGCGCAGTTGATGGCGATGAACGGCTGGTTGGCACGCTGGGACTGCTGGTGAATGTAACGCGCCAACACTTCCTTGCCGGTACCCGACTCACCGGAGATCAGCACCGTGGAATCGCTGCGCGCGACCCGCGCCGCCAACTCCAGCAGTTGCGCACTGGCCGGTTCGACGGCAATCGGCCCCTCGCCGTCCGCCAACGCCACGACACCGAGGGCATGGCGCGCAACCAGTTCGATCAGCGCCTTGGGCTCGAACGGCTTGACCAGATAGTCCGCCGCGCCCTGGCGCATGGCGTCGACCGCCCGCTCCACGGCGCCATGCGCCGTCATCAGCAACACCGGCAGTTGCGGCTGTCGCGCACGCAAAAGGCCCAGTAACTGGTGCCCGTCCATGCCGGGCATATTGACGTCACTGACCACCAGACTGAAAGATTCCTGCGCCACCGCCTGCAAAGCTTCCTCGGCCGAGCCGACCGCCCGATAGTCATGACCCGCCAGCAACAGCGTGTCAGCCAATGCTTCACGCAGGGCACGATCGTCTTCAACCAATAAAACCTTGATAGCCATTTACCTTTACTCCGCGCTTGCCGCGCCAGAAAACAACGGCAGCGTCATCAATGCACAGGTGCCACGCCCTAATCGGGAAGACAAGCGCAATTCTCCCTGATGCGCGCGGGCGACCGCCTTGACCACCGTCAGTCCGAGGCCGGTGCCGTTGGTCTTGGTGGTAAAGAAAGGCTCGCCCAGGCGTTGCAGCACCACCGGATCAATCCCGCTGCCGTAGTCGCTGACGCACAGGCGCAGGGTGTCGGCGCGGCGGTACAGGTGGACCTTGAGGCGCGCGCCGCGACCGCTGGCCTGGGTGGCGTTTTCAATCAAGTTGAGCAGTGCGCCCACCAGCGTGTCGCGGTTGCACAGCAATTCGCCCTGATGGCTATCGCACTGCCAACGAACTGACGCCTCTTGAATATGCGGGGCCGCGGCCGCTTGCAGGGCTTGCATCAACGCCGCGGGCGTGACCCGGTCAGTCAGCGGCAATTCGCCACGGGCAAACACCAGCATGTCACGCACCTGATGCTCCAGCTCATGCAGGCGCTCCTTGAGCCGCCCGGCAAAACGCTGGTGAGTCGCCGTCGGCAACTGCTCGTCAGTCAAATGACTGGCATAGATCAGCGCCGCCGAAAGCGGCGTGCGAATCTGATGCGCCAGAGAAGCGACCATCCGCCCAAGGGACGACAGGCGCTCATGACGCGCCAGCTGATCTTGCAAGTGACGGGTTTCAGTCAGGTCGTTGAGCAACACCAATTGACCGGGCTCCGCGTCGAGCGAGCGGGTAGCAATGGACAGGCGACGACCATCCTTGAGGGAGATTTCGTGTCCATCATCTTCACGGGGCGCAAAACAACGGGTGATTACCTGGCGCCACAACTCACCTTCCAGCGGCAAACCCAGTAGATCGCACGCGGCGGGGTTGGCTTCGCGCACGCGGCCCTGGTCGTCGATGACAATCACGCCACCTGGCAACAGATCGAGGAGGTTTTGCAGGCGGTTGGCCAGGCGCTCTTTCTCGGCCAACTCTTGCATGCGCTGGGCACTGACCACCGCCAACTCGCCCTTGAGCTCCGAGACCCGGGCTTCCAGCAGGCTGTAAGAGTCAGTCAACTGGCTGGACATCTGGCTGAACAGCGAAAACGCCTGTTCAAGCCCTTGCCGGCTCATCTGCTCTACGGACGGGACGAGCCCCTGAGTGTCAGGGACGGAAGATAGTTGGGCGGCGTGGGGCATTGTGCTCTCTCGCTTGGCTGACCGTCAGTTAAACGGAACGTTGCGAGTGCTGTAGCAATACCCGTGCCTAAAAAAAAACGATGATTAATGAATGACTTGAAAAACAGGCGTCAATCATCCGCCTGTTCATCACCTTCACGACGGCTCATGCCGTACTTGCGCATCTTCTCGACCAGGGTGGTACGACGGATACGCAAACGCTCGGCGGCACGGGCGACGATACCGCCGGCGTCATCCAGAGCCTGCTGGATCAACCCTTGTTCCAGACTGCCGAGGTAGTCCTTCAAGTCCAGGCCTTCGGGGGGCAACAGGGCGCTGGCGCTGAAGTCCGGAGCATGCCCGTTGATGGCTACCCGCTCTTCCAGGTCGCTACGCAGGCTGTCTACCAATTGCTCGTCTTCGTCATCGACATAGCGGAATTTCTTCGGCAGTTCGACCACGCCAATCACCCCGTACGGATGCATGATCGCCATGCGCTCCACCAGGTTGGCCAGCTCGCGGACGTTGCCCGGCCAGCCGTGACGGCACAGGGACATGATCGCCGCCGAGTTGAAACGGATCGAGCCGCGCTTTTCGTGCTCCATGCGCGAGATCAGTTCGTTCATCAACAGCGGGATGTCTTCCACGCGCTCACGCAGCGGCGCCATCTCGATCGGGAACACATTGAGGCGGTAGTAGAGGTCTTCGCGGAAGCTGCCGACCTCGATCATGCTTTCGAGGTTCTTGTGGGTCGCGGCAATGATGCGCACGTCGGCGCTCTGGGTCTTGTTGCTGCCCACCCGTTCGAACGTCCGTTCCTGCAGCACGCGCAGCAACTTGACTTGCATCGGCAACGGCATGTCGCCAATTTCGTCGAGGAACAGCGTGCCGCCATTGGCCAGTTCAAAACGCCCGGCACGGCTGGTGATCGCCCCGGTAAAGGCGCCCTTCTCGTGGCCGAACAGTTCGCTTTCCAGCAGCTCCGCGGGAATCGCCCCACAGTTGACCGGCACAAATGGCCCGTCGCGGCGCTTGGAGTGGTAATGCAGGTTGCGCGCGACCACCTCCTTGCCGGTGCCGGATTCGCCAAGGATCAGTACGCTGGCATCGGTGTCGGCCACTTGCTGCATCATCTGGCGCACATGCTGGATGGCGCGGCTGGTGCCGACCAGGCTGCGGAACAGATTGGGTTCGCGGTGACGGCCGCGCTCGCGGGCCTGGTCGTACATCTCGCGGTAGACCTGGGCACGGTGCAGGGAATCGAGCAATTTGCTGTAGCTGGGAGGCATTTCCAAGGTGGAAAGCACGCGGCGGCGCTGGTCTTCCGGAAGCTCCACGGAAGAAATATCACCCATTAGCAACACCGGAAGGAACTCATCCCAGGTTGAGAGTGTCTTTAGGAGGCCAAGAACCGCGCCAGGAGCGTTTACCGTCCCGATCAGCACACAAATGACTTCGCGGCTCGACGACAACGAGCTGACAGCCTGCTGCCAATCGTGGCTGCCGCAGGGCAAATTTTCTTCACCAAGAAAATTCAAAATCACCGCCAGGTCGCGGCGACGGACGCTATCGTCATCAATTAGCAGAATTTTGGTTTCACGCCACATGCAATAGCAACTTCCCTAGTAAAACTCAAATGCCCTCGAGTCGGGGCAATCTAGATAGCGGTAGGCGTTTTCTGCGCTACGGCTATCTGACGTCTGAAAATAACACTAGTTAAGTCAAAAAAAACTGCACGGTCAAATTTATGACGCGCTTTGTTCGGATTAACTGAGCCAGATCAGCCGAACAGATGGTAAACCTTTGACGCATTTTTAGCTTGGTTGATCTGCGACATCTCTTCAAAAATCGCCTGGCGCTCGCCGGTCGTCACTTCCAGTAACTGTTGATAAACCATCAGCAGGCTCTCCAGCTTTTCCCGCAGCACGCTTTCGTCGACCGGCACTTCGCTCAGCACCTCGTCGATCGCCTCGCGGCAGCCCAGGTCCAGCGCGCCGATGGCATCCCAGTCACGCTCCGCCAACGCGCCGATCAAGGCATCGCGGGTGTCGTCAATCCGTTGCAGTGCATGGCTCATGACGTGTTCCTCAAGGCCGGCGGCCTTATTGTGGCGCGATGGCATCCCAGCCGGTTTTGACCGTGATCAGCAAACGGGCGACTTCATCGATCATGTCGGCATCGTTCACGCGATTGGCTTCGACCAAGCGGTTACCCATGTAATCGTACAACGCATCCAGTTGCTGCACGGCGGCCGGATCTTCGGCTTTCTCCGGCTCCAGGCCATCGCGCAGACCGGAAATAATCTCAATCGCCTTGCCCAGCATCAGCCCCTTCTGGGCGATGTCACCACGGCTCAATGCGCCCTTGGCCTGAGCCATGCGATCAAGCCCGCCTTCCATCAGCATCTGCACCAGACGGTGCGGGCTGGCTTCAGAGACCTGAGCGTGGGAATTGACCTTCTGGTATTGGCGAAGGGCTCTCATAGGGTTCATGTTGCTACCTCGTTACAGGCCACAGTCGAATGAATTTGCTTAACCAGTTTTTCGACTGTGCCGAGAAAAACTTTAATCGGGAACTGTGCGTCCAGGCCCTTTTACCGGCTCCGGACGCCCGCCGGTCAGTTCGACTTCGGATTGTTCAGTGAGTTGAGGGTGGTCATGATGCTGGAGCTGCTGGCGTTGATCTGCGCGATCATCGTATCCATCGCCGTGTACTTGGCGGACAAGGATTTCTGCAGGGCGTCCATACGCCGGTCCAGGTCTGCCTGTTCGGTGGTCAGGTCGGTCAGCTTGGTGTTGAGGTCCGTCGCGCGGGTCGCCAGGGTCCCCGTGGAACCTACATAGCTGGAGGTCGCTTTGTTCATGCGAGAGATCAAACCGCTGTCACCGGTGAACAGCTTGGCGATGTCACCCGCGCCTTTGACCACGGCCTTGTCCCACGTCTTGTCGTCCAGGCTCAACAGCCCGGTTTTCTGGTCGGTGGTAATGCCCGCCTGGGCCAGGCTGCTGATGGTCCCGGCACCCGAACCGTTGACCAATTCACTGCGCAGGCTGGCAACCAATTGACGCATCGACGAATCACCGGTCAAGGCGCCCGCCGTGGTCGTCGAAGCATCGCCGGTGGCGGTGACTTTGGTCTGGGTGTTGATCGCAGTCATCAGCGCGTTGTAGGCGGTGACGAACGACTGCACCGAGGTCTTCAAGGTCTCGGTGTTGCTGGCAACGGTGATAGTGACGGGCTTGGCGGGATCTTCAGCAGCCACCAGATCCAGCGTCACACCACTGATCGCGGACGTCACCTTGTTACTGGTGGACTCCATCGGGATGCCGTCGATGGTGTATTTGGCGTTCGCCGCCGGCGCACCCGCGTCATAACCGACGGCCAGGTCCGAATCACCGCTGAGGGTGATATCGGTGCCTTCACCGCTGGTGGTCGACGTGAGCACCAGGCGCGCACCGTTGGCATCGCTCAACACGTTGGCGCTGATGCCTTGGGAAGACAGCTGGGTATTGATCGACTCACGCACCTGCTGCAGGGTCGCGCCACCGGGAATCACCACGTCGTAGCTCTTGCCCGACTGGTTGATCGTCAGTGTCTGGTCTTCATCACTGGTATTGGCCTTGCCCGACGCGCCGTCTTCGATCACCTTGCTGGTGACTTTCGATGCGGTGGCGAGGTTCTGGACCACAACGGTGTATTTACCGGCGGACGCGCCATCACCCAGGGTGACCTTGACGTTTTTTTCTTCGGAGGTACTGGCCGCCAGTCCGTTGAACGCGGAGACATTGTTCAACTTGGTGATTGCCGACTGGTAGGCTTCCAACGCCGTCTTCACAGTGCCGACAGCCGACAACTTGACGGTTGTCTGTTTTTGCTGATCGGTGATCTGTGCCTGTTTGGGCGCCTTTTCGGCCCCCACCAGCGCCTTGACGATGGCTTGGGTGTCGTAGCCCGAACCTGGGCCGGAAATCGTTGAACTAGCCATTTGCTATTCTCCTTGTTCTGCGGCTGCCGCTTTATTGGCGCAACGCGCCCAAGCAGCAATCAGAAACATGTTTCGTGCCAACTCAAGCCCGGGTATCAAACAACAGGCTGCTGGCATCGCTCAGATTCTGCGCCAACTTCAACGCGGTCTCCGATGGTATCTGTCGAATCACTTCGCCACTGTCGGTGGCGATCACCTTGACGACCACTTTGCCGGTGGTGTCATCGATGGAAAAGTCCAGGTTACGTTGAGTAGCCTGGACGTATTCACGAATATCGGTTACAGCTTTTTCCAGCGCTACCCGCTGCGGCTCCTCGTCAGAGGTCGACTCGGTATTGGCCGCGGGCGGGGTCTGGCCCTGGGCCGTGGTTGCATTACTAGTCTGGATTACGCCAGCCGGGTAAGACGCGTTCAGCTTGATGCTCATGTCCATGTCATCACCTCAAAACTGAAAAAACGGAAGGGCACGTATACGCACCCTTCCGTTGACTGACCGCTACCGATATTACTGAAGCAGCTTCAGTACAGCGGATGGCAGCTGGTTGGCCTGGGACAGGATCGCGGTGGAAGCCTGTTGCAGGGTTTGTTGCTTGGTCAGTTCAGCGGCTTCAGAAGCGAAGTCAGCGTCTTCTACGCGGCCCTTGGCGGCCGAGGAGTTCTGCGAAATGCTCTGCAGGTTGGCCACGGTGCTGGCGAAACGGTTTTGCACCGCACCCAGCTGCGAACGCTGGCTGTCGATCTGCTGCATGGCGTCGTCCAGAGCCTGGATGGCCTGCTGCGAAGAAGCGGCAGTCAGGATGCTCAGGTCGGAAACGCTGGTTTCCATGGTGACCGCAGTTTTGGTGCCGTTACCAGCAACAGTGGTCAGACCCAGGGCAGCCAGACCCGTACCGGCGCTACCGTCCTTGATGGTGATGTCTTTGTCAGCGAACAGGTTCAGGGTGCCGTCAGCGTTTTTGCTGGCTTGAACACCGGTGCTGGCGCTGTTGATCGAAGCGACGATCGCGTCAGCGGTGTCACCCTTCTTGAACTTGACTTCAACGCCGTTTACGTCGATCGAGGTGTCAGCGGTCAGCTTGGCTTGAGTGGTGCCAGCCGAGAGGCCCAACTGCGACAGCGAACCGCTGGCGGTGTTGGACAGCTTGATATCAACACCGTCGCCCGAAGTTACTTTGACACGGCCATCAACGAAAGTCGCCGAAGCACCTGCAGCCGCGCCGCCAGCAGCGTTTTCAAGCTGGGTCAGGACGGATGCCATGGTGTCATCAGCAGCCCAAGTTACGGCAGTGCCGTTAACCGAGATGGCGCCGTCAGACTTGAGGTTGCTGTTAGAAGCAGTGGTTCCCACCGCCATACCGAGCTTGGCCAAACCGTCTGTTGCGCCACCGGCAGCCGAAGCACCCAGAACGATGTCGTTTTTCGAGGTCAGGGTCACGACACCAGCAGCATCGGCAGTAGCAGTAACGCCGGTAGTCGCTGTTTGAGCGTTGATGGCGCTCAGTGCAGCGGTAGCGGTAGCAACACCACCAGCAGAGACACCCAGATTAATTTCAGTACCGTTGATGGTGAACGCGTCGGTAGCAACAGTAGCAGTTGCTGCACCAGTACCCGTCAACTGGGCGCTATTGCCCAATACCGAACCAGTAGCGGTAGCCGCCAGGCCAGTCATTGCAGTACCGTCTACAGCGGCTTCCTTGAAGTTGCCTTTCAGAGCGGTAGAGCTGATGTCGGTCATGCCGAACGAGATAGTCTCGTTGGCGTTGGCGCCGATCTGGAACGCTACGTTGTTGAACGAGCCGTCGAGCAGGTTACGACCACCGAAGGTGGTGGTGCTGGCGATACGGTTCAGCTCGCCGACTTTAGCGGTGAATTCTTGCTGCAGGGAAACACGGTCAGCGTCGCTTTTATCACCGTTGGCCGCTTGCAGGGCGAGTTCACGCAGACGCTGCAGGGTGTTGGTGGATTCTTGCATCGCGCCTTCAGCGGTCTGGGCAATCGAAACACCGTTGTTGGCGTTGGCGATGGCTACGTTCAGGCCTTTGACCTGGTTGTTCAGACGGTTGGCGATCTGCATGCCGGCGGCGTCGTCTTTGGCGCTGTTGATTTTCAGGCCGGAAGACAAGCGGTTCATCGACTGGCTCAAAGCTTCGGAAGCTTTGTTCAGGTTCTTCTGGACGCCCAGGGAAGTGATGTTGGTGTTTACGGACATTGCCATGACGAAATCCTCGTGAGTTGGATACTGCGGCTTCCGGCCCTGGCAACCGCCGGGTGTGGCCTAGAGAACCTTCGTAATAGTTATCGTCGTGAATGCAGGTTGCTTGAGGGTTTTTTTGATTTTTTTTACTAGCCCTGTGCCACCCCTTGTATTTCAAGGCCTTAGCGCCCCCAAAAATCCCAAGCGGGAGCGGGCTTGCTCGCGATTGCGCAGGGTCAGTCACCGCATCTGTCACTGATCCACCACCATCGCGAGCAAGCCCACTCCCACACACACAAAAACGCCGATGATCTTTCGATCATCGGCGTTTTTCATCCAGCCTATCAAAGCATCACGGCCGATAGATGATCGCCGAGCCCCAGGACAGGCCCACACCAAAACCGCTGATCGCGACGCGTTTCCAGGTGGCGTCCATCACGTGCTTCTCCAGCAACAGTGGAATGCTCGACGACACGGTATTACCGGTCTCGACCATGTCCTTGATGAACTTGTCCACCGGTGCATCTTCAAAGCGACGGGCCACGGCGTCGACAATCGCCGCGCTGCCCTGGTGGATGCAGAATGCATCGATATCGTCCGCCTTGAGGTCAGACTCGTCGAGCAATTGGTGCAAATGCGCCGGCACTTTGATCAGGGCGAAGTTGAAGACCTGGCGCCCGTTCATGAAGAACACGCCGTCGCTGACCTTCAAGTGCGGCGCCCCGGAGCCGTCGGTGCCGAACTTGGCCTTGCCCAGCACCCATGGCGCATCTTCGCCCATCCAGGTGGCGGTGGCGGCATCGCCGAACAGCATGGTGGTGTTGCGGTCTTCCGGATCGACAATTTTCGAGTACGGGTCAGCGGTGATCAACAGGCCATTTTTCAGGCCCGCGGCTTCCATGAAGCCTTTCATCGCATAAATGCCGTAGACGTAACCGGAGCAGCCCAGGGAAATATCGAAGGCGGCAACGTGGGTTGGCAGGCCCAGTTTGTCCTGGACGATGGCGGCGGTATGCGGCAAACCCTCTTCATCGCCGTTCTGGGTCACGACGATCAGCGCATCAATGGCGTCGCGCTGCAGGTCCGGGTTATTCGCAAACAAGGCGTTGACTGCTTCGACACACAGATCGGAAGTTTCCTGCGCGGCATCCTTGCGCGGCAGAAAAGCCGAACCGATCTTGCCAATGATGAATTCTTCATCCTTAGCGAATTTTGCACCCTGGGCGTAGTTATCAAGCCCGTCTGCCGGCACATAGCTGGCGATGCTTTTTATGCCAATCATTGTGGCTTCCCAATACTAAATAGCTGGAGAACACCCCTGAATGCAATCAGGCGTGCTGACAATAAAGGGGATAACCCCGCAGAAAAACCGCCGAAAGCGCCACCCGGCACCCATGAAACGGGCTCGGCAGCCACCTGTCCTTTTTACACGATACAGTGAAGATGCCCTTTATGACTCACAGGTCACTGATTTTTTGTGCGCATTGTACAAAAGCACGCAGAACTTCGCGGCCGCAAACGACAACGGCCCAGCCTGTTGCCAGGCTGGGCCGTCGGGTCACGCCGCGGATTACATGCGGCTGAACAGGCTCAGTTGCGAGATTTTCACGAACGCCAGCTGCGAGGCCTCGAGCATCGCCTTCTGGAACGCCAGATCAATGGATGCGGTGGCCACATCGGTGTCGCCAATCGCCGAAACCGTGGATTTGTTGGCCAGCACCATGCTGGTGTTTTCCGTCTCCTGGATCTGCAACGAGTTCAGCCGCGCGCCAATCGAGCCACGCACGCTGTCCACCTGGGCATAGGACGCCTGCAGGTTGGTGATGGTCGCGTTGACCACATCGCTCAGTTTGCCCTGGGCGATCGGATCACCATCGGAGGGCGTCTCCAGCGCCTGGCGCAGCTGACTGAGGGTATCCAGGGCGTTCTGCGACTTGTGGGTGCTGGAGCCGACCGAAAATTGATCCCCGGCCCCCGGCGCGCCCGCCACATTGAAGGTCACCCCTGCCGCGGTGATGGTGTCCGGCGTCGCCGGCACCGGTGGCGGCCCCGGCAACGCCGGTGTGCCAGGCGTCACCGAACCCGAAGACACCGGCTTGCTGTCGGCGTTGATCGGCTGGGCGTACACCTCATAATCGGTGGCCGAGGTGAACTTGATCACCGCGCCCTTGTTCGGGAATGTGCTGGAGTAGTCCGCCTGACTGGTCACGTTGCCCGCCGACAACTGCGCCGTGGAGGCGTTGCTCGGGGTACGCGATACGCTGAAGCTGTCCGGTTTGGTTTCCAGGGTATACACCCGATCCTGGTAAACCGCATCGGTGTCGGGACCGGGCTTGACGTCGGTGAAGTTCTGGTCGATATCAAAGGTCACACCCCGCAGACTGATGGAAGCGCTACCTTCCTTGGTCGCGTCAAACATGCCATTGCCGGCCGTCTCCGAGGTGATGTCGTTGCCCGCCGAATCCGTCACGGTGTACTGGGTGCTGCTGAGAAAGGTCAGCTTATAGGGCTGGCCCTCGGTAAAACTCTTGTCATAGGCCGACGGCGATTCAATCGTGCCCGCCGAGACCCAGATCTTGCCATCGTTGACCTCTGGAGTCGCCTGGGTACGACCGGCGTTAGGCGTACCTTCCAGAATGCTCTTACCCGTGTCGTTAACCACCATCGACAAGGTGTCCGAGACCTTCAGGCTCAGCGGGGTTTCATCGCCCTGATAGCTGTAGGTGCCATCGCTGTTGCGCGCATAAGGCGGCGTGTCGCTCTTGCCGCCGGAAAACAGATAGTGACCGGACGAGTCCTTGCTGTTGAGCAGGCTCAGTACCTGTTTCTCGATTTCACCGATCTCGGCGGCCACGGCCTTGCGGTCGTCGTCGCTGATACCGCCGCCGCCCTTGCCCGCGACCTTGATCGCCAGCTCGCCGGCACGCTGCAAGGCAGTATTGATACTTTCCAGCACACTTTCCTCGCTGTTGAGCGAGTTTTTCATGCTGCTGATGTTGCCCGCGTACTGACCCAGCATGTCTTGCTGCTGTTGCAACAGCAGCAAACGCGCGGCGCCAACCGGATCGTCCGCCGCCGTCTGGATGCGCACGCCGGAGTCGATCTGCTGCTGAGTCTTGGTGACATTGGAAAAGTTGTTCGAATAACGCGAAGCACTGGTATCGAAATACTGTTCGGTCGAGATACGCATCGCCTGAAACTCCCTTAAAGACTGTTGATCAGCGTGCTGAAGGTTTCTTGCGCAGCCTTGATAATCTGCGACGACGCGGTGTAGTACTGCTGGAACCGGATCATGTCACCCGCCTCTTCGTCCAGGTTGACCTGGGACACGGAGCTGCGGCTGGACTTGGCGGAAGCGAGCATGGCATCCGTGGCGGAGTTGTCGACATTCGCCTGGCTGGCCTTGCCGCCCACGGAGGACACCAACTGGCTGTAGGCGGTGGTCATGCTGACGCCGGCATTGCCGTCGGTCGCGCCCACGGTCTTTTTGGTTTGCAGCTCAAGCAGGCTCAGGGCGTTACGGTTATCCAGAGTGCCGCCGGCGTTGAACGAGACGCTGAAGTTGTCACCCTCTTTCGGCTCGCCACGAATCACCGTGTCAACGCCAAAAGTCCTGGGGTTGCCGGCACCGTCATTGATCACATTACCGGCCGCATCCAGCATCGGCACGTTGATGGTCAACTTATTGTCCTGGCCCGGAATAATGGTGCCGTTACCAATCGGGTTGCCCTTGGCGTCGTTGATCACGTAGCTCTGAGTGCCATCGGCGGCGGGCTTGGCGAACACCATCTTCACCGGCATGGAATCTTTGATGGCGGCTTCGAGCTGGGCCGTGTCGGCACCGCCATGGATATCCAGGGGCACCGACAACGTCGGTGCGCCAAATACGCCGGTGCCGCTGTTGTTCTTGTTGCCCTCGGCGAGCAACGGGCCGGAGAACGCCAACTTGTTCGGGTCGGTCATCACCACCTTGAGGTTCGTTGCGCCATTGGCGGTCGGGCTGACCTTGAACGTGTCGCCCTGGGCCATGCCGCCCTGGCCGTCGAGCGCCAGGGTAAAACCATCGATGACCGGCGCCGGCTGGGTCATGTCGAAAGCGCCCATGGACTTGCCGTCCGAACGGATCACCGTGTAATTGTTGGCGTCGGTGAAGGTCACTTTATAGTCAAAGGTCGTCAGCTTACTGGCGTCTTTGATACTGACGTTCAGGTTGCCCGCACTGCTGTTGTTTGGACCGCCGACACTGCGCTGGCCGATGGCCGTGGCGCTGTTGATATCATTGAACAGCGCGCCACCAAACTGACCGTTGGCATCCAGGCCCTGACCCAATTGAGTGTTGATGCTCTCGGCAACCACCAGCGCCGTACGCCCCAGATCGTTGATGGCGGGCATCAACACATCACTGCGGTAGCGCAACAGGCCGCCGATGGAGCCGCCACTGATGACCGAACTTACGTCCATCTGTTGCGAGCCGCTGGCCAGCATGATCGTGTACTGGCTCTTGTCGTTTCGACTCGGTACCGCCGATAGCGGGTTGGAAATACCGTCCGACACCAGCGACTGCCCGGTACCGAGGCTGACCTCGAAGTGGCCGTTGGTTTCGGTGACCTTCACACCCACCAATTCGTTGAGCGCGCGTACTGCTTCGTTCCGCGAGTCCAGCAGGTTCGCTGGCTCTGCATTGCCCGTACCGCGCGCCTGGCTGATCTGCTGGTTAAGGGCGGCGATGGACGCGGTCAACTGATTGACCTGGCCGGTGATGGTTTCCAACTGACCGTTGATGCCTTCCTTCTGCTTGTTCAGCTCAGCGCCGATCGAGTTGAATCGATTGGCCAGGGTCTGGCCGATAGTCAACACCAGCTGGCGCGCCGAATTGTCGCTGGGGTTGGCGGACGACGTCTGCAACGCCGCAAAGAAACTGTTCAGCGCCGCGCTGACGCCGGTGCTCTGGTCGGACAGCAACTTGTCCACCGACCCGATCTGGTCCAGATAAGCCTTGGCATCGCTGTTGAGCGACGTCGTGGTCTGCAACTGGGTGTCCAGGTACTGGTTGTAGACCCGGCGCACATCCGCCAGGGTCGTGCCGGTACCGACAAACACCCCGTCGAACCCGGTCATGCCGTTGGCTGTCTGGGTGGTCTGCTGACGCGAGTATCCCGCAGTCTTGGCGTTGGCAATGTTGTTACTCAAGGTCGCTAGCGCCCCTTGAGAGGCATTGAGCCCCGACATCCCGATATTGAGCAAACCCATGGTTCAGACCTTATAGAAGAGTGGGCGCCTGCGCGGCAGCGTAATTCTGGTAGCTGTTCATCGTCTTGGCGATTTGCGAAATCTTGCTGGCATAGTTCGGATCAGTGGCGTAGCCGGCTTTCTGCAACTCGCGTACAAATCGCTCCGGGTTATCGGCCGACTTCAGAACTTCTTTATATCTTTCATTGCTTTGCAGCAGCGTCACGAGGTCGTGGAAACTGTCCTGATAGGAATCGTAGGAACGGAACTGCGCCGTTTCCTTGACCATCGCGCCGTTGCGAAACTCGCTGGTGATTGCCCGGGCTTGAGGGCCCTGCCAACTCTGCCCGGCCTTGATCCCGAACAGGTTATGGCTGCTGGTGCCGTCCTGCTGGCGCATCACCGATTTGCCCCAGCCGGTTTCCAAGGCGGCCTGGGCCACCAGATAACGCGGGTCGATGCCAATGCGCTCGGCAGCCTGCTTGGCCATCGGTAGCATGGTGGAGACAAACTGGTCTTGCGAACTGAAGGTTTTCTTCGCCGGCGCCAGCGGCGGCTGGGCCACGGCACGGCCGTGAATCTGCATGTTCGAGTCGCGCACCGCAAAGGTACGCGCGGCGCCGTTGATCACGCCATCTTCAAGGGCACTGTTGCGCAGCGGCGCGGCCTTGGCGTTGCTCGCGGCTTCAACGCCCGGCACGATCCCGGCCAGCAGGCGATCCGTCAACTTGCTCGGCAAGGAAATCCGCCGCTGATTCATCAGCGCCATGTCGTTGTGTACCACGCCGTCATCCACTCGCGGCGCCACCGCCACGCGCGATGCCCACAATGGGCGCTGACCGTTGGAGCGACCCAGCGGGCCATCCGCCAAGGTGCCAGCGGCAATCGGGGTCGGCACGTCGACTTTCTTCGGCGCTTGCTCCGCCCCCTGCAAGGTCGAGGCCTGCCCTTCCATTGGCTTGTTCTTTTGCATCTGGCGCATCAGCACGTCCGCCAGACCGATGCCGCCGCCCTCCCGGGACAACGACACCGCCAGTTGCTGGTCGTACATCTCCTGATACTGCTTGGCCGCCGGCGTGTTCAGCGGGTTGTCCTGGCCCAGCGCATCGGTGGCCGAGCGCATGGACTTGAGCATCTCGTTGAGAAACAGCGACTCGAACTCCTGCGCCACCTTGCGCATGTTGCCTTCGCTGTTTTTGTCGCCATATTTGAGCTGGTTCAGCCGATTGAGGTCGGAGTAAGAACCCGAGTCCGCCGTACTGCTGATACCGCTCTTGCGCATGTCCATGACCACGACCTCAAATCACAATCAGGTCGGCTTGCAAGGCGCCGGCCTGTTTCAGGGCTTCGAGGATTGCCATCAAGTCGCCGGGCGCCGCGCCCACCTGGTTCACCGCACGGACGATTTCATCCAGGGTGGTGCCCGGGCCGAACTTGAACATCGGCTTGGCTTCTTGCTGGGCATTCACCCGTGAGCGCGGAACCACAGCCGTTTCGCCGTTGGAAAACGGCCCAGGCTGACTGACAATCGGGTCTTCGGTAATGGTCACGGTCAGACTGCCGTGGGTCACGGCTGCTGGCGACACCTTGACGTTCTGACCGATCACGATGGTGCCGGTGCGGGAATTGATGATGACCTTGGCCACCGCCTGCCCCGGATCGACTTCGAGGTTTTCCAGGATCGACAGGTAATCCACGCGCTGACTCGGGTCCAGCGGCGCCGTCACTCGCACCGAACCGCCATCGATGGCCTGAGCCACACCAGGGCCAAGCAGATCGTTGATCTTGTCCACCACACGCTTGGCGGTGGTGAAGTCCGAACGGTTGAGGTTCAGGGTCAGGCTGTTGCCCTGATTGAAACCGCTGGGCACGGTACGTTCTACCGTGGCGCCACCAGGAATCCGCCCGGCGGACGGTACGTTGACGGTGATCTTCGAGCCGTCACGGCCCTCGGCATCGAAGCCGCCCACCACCAGGTTGCCCTGGGCAATGGCGTAGACATTGCCGTCGATCCCCTTGAGCGGGGTCATCAGCAAGGTGCCGCCGCGCAGGCTTTTCGAGTTACCGATGGACGACACGGTGATGTCCACCACCTGCCCCGGCTTGGCAAACGCTGGCAAATCGGCACTGATGGACACCGCCGCGACGTTTTTCAACTGCACGTTGCCCGAGCCGGCCGGCACCTTGATCCCGAACTGCGAGAGCATGTTGTTGAAGGTCTGCAGGGTGAACGGCGTCTGGGTGGTCTGGTCGCCCGTGCCGCTAAGCCCCACCACCAGCCCGTAGCCGATCAGTTGGTTGCTGCGCACCCCGGAAATGCTCGCGATGTCCTTCAGGCGTTCGGCCTGGGCGGCGACGCTCAGGGAAAGCAACAACACCGCCGCCATCAGCTGTTTGAATGTCAAAGTGATCACCTAGAAAGGGAACAGCGGGCTAAGGAAGAAACGGTCAAACCAGCCCGGCTGACTGGCGTCGGCAAACGAACCCGTCCCCGAATAGGTGATGCGTGCATCGGCAATTCGCGTGGAAGGCACGGTGTTGTCAGTGGCAATGTCATCCGCACGCACCATGCCGGCAATGCGCACCAGTTCGTCACCGGTGTTGAGCGTCATCCACTTCTCGCCGCGGATGGCAATGATGCCGTTGGGCAATACATCAGCCACGGTTACCGTGATCGAACCCACCAGGCTGTTGCCCTGCCCCGCCTTGCTGCTGCCGTTGGTGGCGCGATCGCCGCTGTAGCCGACGTCCAGGCTCAAGTCACCACCGCCCAACGGGTTATTGGTGTTCAAGCCGCCGCCGAACAGCGAGGTCAGGCCAATCCCGGTCTTGCTGTTCTTGGCCACCTGGGAGTTGGCGTTCTTGCTCGCCGTGGTGCGCTCATTGAGGGTGATGGTGATGATGTCACCGACCCGGAACGCCTTGCGGTCGCTGTACAGGTTCTGTTCGAAACCGGCCTGATAGATCGAGCCGTTGTTGGCGGCGGCAGGCAGCGGCGTGCGTGGCAACACCGGCGCGTAGTACGGGTCATTGGGTTTTGGCGTCGGGGCAACGCAGCCCGCGAGCACGGCAATCCCACTCAATGCCAGAACAGAAACAAAGCGACTCATGACCCTTACCTCACGGTGTTGCAGACGCCCCAAACGACGCGTCATGGACTTGATTACAGATTCTGCGTTACGAACGAAAGCATCTGGTCGGCGGTGGAAATCACCTTGGAGTTCATTTCGTAGGCGCGTTGCGTGGTGATCATGTTGACCATCTCTTCAACGGTGCTGACGTTGGAGGTTTCCAGGGTGCTTTGCAGGGTGGTACCAAAACCGTTGAGGCCCGGGGTGCCGACTTGCGGCGCGCCACTGGCGGCGGTTTCCAGGAACAGGTTGTTACCGGTGGCTTGCAGGCCGGCCGGGTTGATGAAATCGGCGGTCTGTAGGTTGCCGATCACTTGCGACGCCGGGTTACCGGCGATAGTGACCGACACGGTGCCATCAGCGCCGACGGTAAAGGTCTGTGCGTCGTTGGGCACGACAATCGCCGGCTCCAGGGCAAAACCGTTGGCGGTCACCACCTGGCCATTGGCGTCCAGGTGGAAGGTGCCGTCGCGGGTGTAGGACGTAGTCCCATCCGGTTGCAGAATCTGGAAGAAACCGCGGCCGTTGATCGCCATGTCCAGCGGCTGGCCGGTCTGCTGCAGGTTGCCGGCGCTGAAGTTTTTCTGGGTGCCGACAATCGACACACCGGTACCGACTTGCAGGCCCGACGGCAATTCGCTGTCCTGGGTCGACTGGGCACCAGGCTGGCGCTTGATCTGATAGAGCAAGTCCTGGAACTCGGCGCGATCACGCTTGAAGCCCGTGGTCGACACGTTCGCCAGGTTGTTGGAAATAACGGTCAGGTTGGTGTCCTGGGCGGACAAGCCGGTTTTGGCAACCCATAGAGCCGGAAGCATGCTGTTCTCCTTCGTGCGCCTGTTTGTTGGCGCCGCGTTGCGCTATTTATTTAAAAGCCGGTAGTGAAGCGGCTATCAGCTCATCTGCATGACACGGGTCATGGCCTGATCGTCTTCTTTGGCGCTGTTCATCATTTTGATGTGCAGCTCGAATTGCTTGGACAGGGCCAGCACCGCCGTCATTTCTTCGACGGCGTTGACGTTGCTCGACTGCAGAAACCCCGAGACCACCTTGACGCTGGCATCGACCGGTGCCGGCTGGCCGTCCTTGGTATGGATCGCGCCGTCCAGCCCCTTGGTCATGTTGGCGAGGTCCGGCTTGACCAGCTTGATGCGGTCCACCTCAGCCATCACCCGCGGGCCTTCGCCCATGGCGCGGATGCTGATGGTGCCGTCTTCGCCGACTTCGACTTTCTGCTCGGGCGGCACCGCGATCGGCCCGCCGTTGCCCATGATCGGCATGCCGTTGCCGGCCCGCAGAACGCCCAGCGCGTCGATGTTCATGCTGGCGGTGCGCACGTAGGCTTCGCCGCCATCCGGGGTTTGCACCGCGATCCAACCATCACCGCCGACGGCGACGTCAAGGTCGCGACCGGTCTCGACCATGGAACCAGGAGAAAAATCGGTGCCCGGCCGTTCGGTCAAGGCAAACGCCCGCGCCGGAAAGCTGTCACCAAACACCGGCATCGAGCGGGCCTGCTCCAGGTCTCGCTGAAAGCCGTTGGTGGAAATGTTCGCCAGATTGTTGGCATGAGCCTTTTGCGCCAGTGCGTTCTGGCTGGCGCCGGTCATTGCCACATAAAGGTACTTGTCCACGCTCATTCCTCTTTCTGACGGACGTTTGCCGCCCACCGTTGCACTGAAGACTCTTTAGCAATTTACGCACCAACTTCCTGAAATCTTCGCAAAGGCAGGCGGAGCAAGGGGTTGCGGGGTGGACTGGGTGGATGGGGGGTTGAGGGGAGTCGGAAAAACGGCGGGGTTGTGCCGCTCACCGGCAACGGAGTTCTAATGTGTGCGGGCTTGCTCGCGATAGCGCGGTGTCAGGTAAGCATTTATCAACTGATACAGCGCTATCGCGAGCAAGCCCGCTCCCACATTTTTAATCCAGTTGTGCCGGGGATTATTTGTCGGCCTTGAGCACTTCATAATCGCGCAATTTATTGGCGATGGTGGTGTGGGACACGCCCAAACGCTTACCCAGCAACCGACTGCTGGGATGTTCGGCATACAGGTTTTCCAGCACCGCCTTTTCAAAGCGCCCGACAATCTCTTCCAGGCTGCCCTCAAGAGAGAAATCGCCAAGCGGCTGACGCACGCCGTAATCCGGCAAGCGAATATGCTCGGCCTTGACCGTCCCTCCGTCACACAGGGAAACCGCCTGAAACAACACGTTCTCCAGTTGCCGTACATTGCCCGGCCAATGATAATGACTGAGCCGCTCCATGGCCGCTGGCGCCAGCTTCGGCAACGGGCAGCCAATCAACCGGCTGGCCTGATCGAGAAAGTGTTCAACCAACGGTGGCAAGCCATCCAGGCATTCACGCAGCGGCGGGATATGCAGCGACAGCACGTTTAACCGATGATACAAATCCTGCCGAAACTCGCCACGGGCACACAGTTCCGACAAATCCACCTGGGTCGCGCAGATCACCCGTACATCCAGGTAAACCTCTTCATCACTGCCTACTCGGCGAAAGCAACCGTCCTGCAAAAAACGCAGTAACTTCGCCTGCAACCGCGCACTCATTTCCCCGACCCCGTCGAGAAACAGCGTGCCGCCGGCGGTCAACTCCAGCAGGCCCAGCTTGCCCTCGGCCCTGGCCCCTTCAAAGGCACCAGGCCCGTAGCCGAACAACTCGGTTTCAGCCATGGACTCCGGCAAGCCCGCGCAATTGAGCGCCATCAATGGCGATTGCCCGCGCGGGCTGGCGAGATGACAGGCACGGGCCAGCAGTTCCTTGCCGGTGCCGGTTTCGCCTTCTATTAATAGCGGCGCATCCAGCGGTGCCATGCGCCGGGCTTCCCGGACCACGGCGGCCATGACTTTGGAGCTTTGGAAAATACTGTCGAAGCCGCGCAACTCTTGTTTGCGCACATTGTAGATGCGCTCTCCGACCCGGTCGGCGCGGTGCAGGGTCAGCACGGCGCCCGCCATGGCTTCGCTGTCATCGTGTTCCGCAGACTGCAGCGGTGCGATGTCGGCAAGGAATACGTCGCCCTTGACCTTGACCCGCAAGCCATTGATCCGCGATTTACTGGCACGCACCAGCTCCGGCAAGTCGAAGTCTTCGGCGTAGCGCGACAAGGGAATCCCGGGGACTTCATCCACCCGCACCCCGAGCAATTGAGCCGCCGCGCGGTTGGCCGCGACAATCGAGCCGCCCATGTCGATGGACAACACCGGGAACTCCAACGCCCCCAACAAGGCGTTGAGTTCCATATGCCTACGCTCGCTCGGCATCAACCCTACGCGCTTGACCCCAAATACCCCGGCAATCGCCTCGAACTGCGGGCGCAGTGCCTGGAATTGCATGTTCACCAGATTCGGGCAGTACAGGTAAATGGCGTTGCCATGCTCGCCACCGACTTCGCCTTTGGCGACGTTGACGCCGTACTCGACCAGCAGATTGAGGATGTCCCGCAGGATGCCAATACGGTTCTGGCAATGCACTTTGATACGCATGAAAAGGCCCAATGGGTTAGAGAAGGGCTGATCGGACTGCGTCTTTTTGCCGCTGGACGCAGATAGTCGTCAAGATTATGTGACAGCCATCGACCTTTTTAAACCTGGAAATCGCAATCCCCAGCACTCGACGCACAAGACGTAACGAATAGTTTACAAACCATGCAGACTTTTCCTACTTACCTGGACAACAGGCGGCTGGAATCCAGCTGCGGGAGAGGTATCAATAGGCACATAGCAGGACATAACAAGAACGAATGCCTAGCAGGAGAGCCGTATGAAGCAGACGCAGTACGTGGCCCGCGAGCCCGACGCGCAAGGTTTTATCCACTACCCGCCTGAAGAACACGCGGTGTGGAATACCCTGATCACTCGTCAACTGAAAGTGATCGAAGGTCGCGCCTGCCAGGAATACCTGGATGGCATCGACAAGCTCGCCCTGCCCCACGACCGTATCCCGCAACTGGCGGATATCAATAAAGTGCTGGCCGAAACCACTGGCTGGCAAGTTGCCCGGGTACCCGCGCTGATTCCCTTTCAGACCTTCTTTGAATTGCTCGCCAATAAGCAGTTTCCGGTGGCGACCTTTATTCGTACCCGCGAAGAGCTGGATTACCTGCAAGAGCCGGACATTTTCCACGAGATATTCGGCCATTGCCCACTGCTGACCAACCCTTGGTTTGCCGAATTCACCCACACCTACGGCAAGCTTGGCCTCGCAGCCACCAAAGAGCAGCGCGTGTACCTTGCCCGCCTGTACTGGATGACCATCGAGTTCGGGCTGGTGGACACGCCAGAAGGCCGACGCATCTACGGGGGTGGCATTCTGTCTTCGCCCAAAGAGACCGTGTACTGCCTGTCGGACCAGCCCAAGCATCAAGCCTTCGATCCGCTGGAAGCCATGCGCACACCTTATCGCATCGACATCCTGCAACCGTTGTACTTTGTCCTGCCCAATCTCAAGCGCCTGTTCGAAGTGGCGCAGGAAGACATCATGGGCATGGTCGAGCGCGGCATGCAGTTGGGTCTGCATGCGCCGCTGTTCCCACCCAAACCCAAGGCGGCCTGAACCCCTGCCTTTATCGCCAGGTGAGCCTATGCCCTGGCCGCGCGTTGCTTTAGGGTGACGCCACTGACGACTGACTTCCACCCACTCGATTTCAGGAACACGCTCATGACCACCTTGAACCAAGCCCATTGCGAAGCCTGCCGCGCCGACGCTCCACAGGTCAGCGACGAAGAACTGCCGGTACTGCTCAAGCAGATCCCCGACTGGAACATCGAAGTGCGTGATGGCGTGATGCAGCTGGAAAAGGTCTTTCTGTTCAAGAACTTCAAGTTTGCCCTGGCCTTCACCAACGCCATGGGCGAAATCTCCGAGGCCGAAGGTCACCACCCTGGCCTGCTCACCGAGTGGGGCAAAGTCACCGTGACCTGGTGGAGCCATTCGATCAAGGGCCTGCACCGCAACGACTTCATCATGGCCGCGCGCACGGACGAAGTGGCCAAGACTGCCGAGGGCCGCAAGTGATGCAATTCGCCGCCATTGGCCGCGTCCCCGGCGACCCGATCCTCGGGCTGATGGAGTCTTATGCCAAAGACCCGAACCCGCAAAAGTTCGACCTCGGGGTGGGCGTCTACAAAGACGCCCAGGGCCTGACACCGATTCTGCAAGCGGTGAAACGTGCCGAGCAACGGCTGGTCGAGCAGCAGACCACCAAAACCTACATCGGCGGGCATGGCAACGCCGCCTTTGGCACGTTGATCAGCGAATTGGTGCTGGGCGCCGAGTCGCCACTGCTCAAGGCGCGTCGTGCCGGCGCGACCCAAACCCCGGGCGGGACGGGCGCCCTGCGCCTGAGTGCCGACTTCATCGCCCACAACCTGCCGGGTCGCGGCGTATGGCTGAGTAATCCGACATGGCCGATCCACGAAACCATTTTTGCCAAGGCCGGGCTCAAGGTCAGCCACTACCCTTACGTCGACAGTGACAATCGCCTGGACGTAGCGGCGATGCTCGCGACCCTGGCCAACGTGCCCAAGGGTGACGTGGTGCTGCTGCACGCCTGCTGCCACAACCCCAGCGGCTTCGATCTGTCCCGGGATGACTGGCGCCAGGTGCTGGAGATCGTCCGCGAGCGCCAACTGCTGCCGCTGATCGACTTCGCCTACCAGGGCTTTGGCGATGGCCTGGAGCAAGACGCCTGGGCGGTCCGGCTGTTTGCCAATGCATTGCCCGAAGTGCTGATCACCAGCTCTTGCTCGAAGAACTTCGGCTTGTACAGCGATCGCGTGGGCGCGCTGATCGTCTGCGCCGACGCGGCTGAAAAGCTGCTGGATGTGCGCAGCCAACTGGCCTTTATCGCACGCAACCTGTGGTCGACGCCGCCGGATCACGGGGCTGCGGTCGTCGCGACGATTCTCGGTGACGCCGCGCTGAAACAGCTCTGGAGCACGGAAGTCGAAGCCATGCGCTCGCGGATCGCGCAGTTGCGCTCGGGGCTGGTAGAAGCCTTGGCGCCCCATGGTTTGTCAGAGCGATTCGCGCATATTGGCGTGCAACGCGGGATGTTTTCCTACACCGGCTTGAGCGCCGGGCAGGTGCAACAACTGCGGGAAAAACACAGCGTGTACATGGTCAACTCCGGGCGCGCGAACGTCGCCGGGATTGATGAGACACGCCTAGGGTTGCTTGCCGAGGCCATTGCAGACGTCTGTAAAGACTGAGGCAAAACGCGATGCAAATGTGGGCGCGGGCTTGCTCGCGATAGCGGAGTGTCAGTCACCGAATACATGGGCTGACCTACCGCTATCGCGAGCAAGCCCGCTCCCACTTTCTTGACCGCGGTGATCGTTAGCCCACCACCATCTCAGCCTTGAGCTGCGCGTCCCTGGCCTGCTCGTCGGACAATCGATACAACTCGATATGCCCGTCCCAGTGTTCGATCAACGCCGTACACGACTCCACCCAATCGCCACAGTTGAGATAGTCCACCTCGCCCACCTTGCGAATTTCCGCGTGGTGGATATGCCCGCACACCACGCCATGCAGTTCGCGCCGGGTCACCTCATGGGCGATGGCCTCTTCGAAGTCACTGATAAAACTCACCGCGGTTTTCACCTTGTGCTTGAGGTAGGCCGACAGCGACCAGTAGCCATAACCGTAGCGGGCCCGCCAATGGTTCAGCCAACGGTTGAGGGTCAGGGTAAATTCGTAGGCTGAATCGCCGAGAAACGCCAGCCAGCGGTGATAACGGGTGATGACATCGAACTGGTCGCCGTGGATGACCAGCAAGTGGCGCCCGTCGGCCGTCACGTGGACCGCTTCATCCACCAGCTGGATATTGCCCAGAATCAGCTTCGAATAACGCCGCAGAAACTCGTCGTGGTTGCCGGTGACGTAGATCACCTCGGTGCCGCGCTTGCTCATGGTCAGCAAGCGCCGGATCACGTTGGTGTGGGCCTGCGGCCAATACATGCCGCCGCGCATTTTCCAGCCATCGATGATATCGCCCACCAGATACACCCGATCGGCGTGGTAGCCCTTGAGAAACCGCGACAGGTGTTCCGCCTGACAATCCCGGGTGCCCAAGTGCACGTCGGAGATCCACAGGGTACGGACCCGTTGCTTGCGGCTGGGTTTGGCGAGCTCGGCGCTGGTCATGGGCATACCTCAACGGTGTTTTCGCGAGCTTGCTCCCTGGCGATTAATAGCCCATGACAGTGTTGCGTCAATCTGATGACAGCGCTTGCCGGGGCGCAAGCGGTGTAAACTGCCGGCCTGCCCGGGAGATTGCAATGAGACCGACCCTGACGCTGCGTCACTACACCCACGACCTGATTACCCATAGTCACGACCACGCGCAACTGGTGTTCGGCCTGGCCGGTCGCCTGGACTTCGAGGTGGAAGGTGTTGGCGGCGAAATACGCCCGCATGGGGTCATGGTCCTGCCCTTCTCCACGCATCACGCCTGCGGCAGTCCCCACGGCAGTCATTGCCTGGTGCTGGATGTGCCTGATGAGCAGTGGGTGGTGCAATCGCTGGGAGAACACGCCGATGCCAGCCGCCGCTTGCTGGATCAACCCGCACGTGTGCTGCTGGACGCCCGGCAAGGCCAGTTGGTCAACTGGTTGGCGGGCAGCCCGCTGCAAGACCCGCTGATCGCCCAGCAAGGTGCGGTCCTGTTGCTGGCCTCCCTCAACGGCCCGGCAGCCGCTCGGCACGCAAGCCGACGCCTGCCCTTTGCTGCGTTCAACGCGCATATCGATCAACAGGCCGCTTACCCGTTGCAAGTCGCGGACCTGGCCCGGCTCGCCGATCTATCGGTCGCCCGACTGCATGCACGGTTTCTCGCCGAATGCGGACAAACACCGATGGAGTACATCCGCGCCCGCCGCCTGCAGATGGCACGTGGATTGTTGCGCGACACGCACCTGCCCATCGGTGAGATTGCCGGTCGGGTCGGCTACGGATCGCAAAGCGCCTTTGCCGCCGCGGTGCTGCGCGAGTTCGGCAGCGCCCCGGGGGCCTTGCGACGGCTCGACCAAGCACGCTAGTCCTGCGACAAAACCCGCGACTTCCACGACAGACATCGCGCGACTCACAGCTCTACACTGGGCGCCAGCCTGCTTATTGCTTAAGGATCGTCATGACTCCCCGCACCGCCCTCGGCGCCCTGCACATTGGTGCATTGATGTTTGGCCTCACCGGTGTCTTCGGCAAACTCGCCGCCGCATCGCCGAACATGATCGTGTTTGGCCGGGCTGCGTTCGCCGTGATCGCACTGGCGGTGTTCGCAAGATTTGCCAGCAACACGCCGTGGCAAAAACTGTACCGCGCCGATTGGCAACGCCTGCTCCTGAGCGGCCTGCTGCTGGCCGGACACTGGGTGAGTTTTTTTATTGCGGTAAAGGTGGCCGGCGTGGCGATAGCGACCTTGGGTTTCACCACCTTCCCGGCGTTCACGGTGATCCTCGAAGGGCTGATCTTCCGCGAACGGATTCGCACCAATGAAATCGTGCTGGTGATCTTGGTGAGTGTCGGCCTGGTGCTGGTCACGCCGGATTTCGACCTTGCCAGCCAGGCCACCAGCGGCTTGATCTGGGCGGTCGGCTCCGGCCTGCTGTTTTCGCTGCTGTCGCTCAACAATCGCGCCAGCGGACGCATCCCGCCAGTGCAAGCCGCGCTCTGCCAGAACCTGGTGGTCGCGCTGTGCTTGCTGCCAGTGGCGGCGCCCGGCCTGGCCGACGTGCGCGCACTGGATTGGTTGTGGATCGGCCTGCTCGGCGTGTTCTGTACCGGCCTGGCCCACAGCCTGTTTGTCGCCAGCCTCGCCGTGCTCAAGGCGCGCACGGCCGCGGTGGTGTTTGCCATGGAGCCGGTCTACGGCATCACCGTGGCCTGGTTGTTGTTCGACGAAAACCCGACCCTGCGCATGCTGCTCGGCGGCACGCTGATTATCGTCGCGATCGTGATCTCAGGCCTCATGGGAAGCCCCGGCAAGGCCAAACAACCGGCGGCGGTGGCCTGATGTGTACGCCGGCCGTGCGCAGCGGCCGGCAATGACGGTCATTGCGTGCGATCGTTGTGCCCCAGGTCGCGCTGCGGGTCGATCTGGTCGCGCACCCGCTGCTTCAGCACCTTGGCCTCCGGAAAGCCACCATCGACCTTGCGCTCCCAAATCTGCACAGCGTCGCAGGTGATACGAAACACGCCACCGGTGGCGGGTTCCAGCGCCACTTTGCCGAGGTCGTCGGCAAACGTGCTCAACAATTCCTGAGCCAGCCACGCCGCGCGCAGCAACCACTGACATTGCGTGCAATAAGTGATGACGATCTCGGGCTTGGACGCAGACATGAAATGACAGACTCCGGACATAACAGGACGGGTTGCTCGGATGGCTATAATAGCGACCTTTATCGTCCAGTCCCGAGATTGATGATGCGCCGCCTGCTGTCCTGCCTGTTGCTGTGCCTGTTCCCCGTCCTTGTGCAAGCCGTCGATACACCCCGTCCAAAGGTCGGCCTGGTGCTCTCCGGTGGCGCTGCCCGTGGCCTGGCGCACATTGGTGTGCTCAAGGCCCTGGAAGAGCAAGGCATTCATATCGATGCCATCGCCGGCACCAGCATGGGCGCGGTCATTGGCGGGCTGTACGCGTCGGGCTACAAGATCGACGAGCTGGAAAAACTGGCGCTGAACATCGACTGGCAACTGGCGTTGTCCGACGCCCCACCCCGGGAAGACGTGCCGTTCCGGCGCAAACAGGATGACCGGGACTTTCTGATCAAGCAGAAGCTCAGTTTTCGCGACGATGGCAGCCTCGGCCTGCCCCTGGGAGTGATCCAGGGCCAGAACCTGGCGCTGTTGCTGGAAAGCATGTTCGCTCACAGCAGCGACACCCGGGACTTCGACAAGCTGCCCATTCCATTCCGGGCCGTGGCCACCGATATCACCAGCGGCGAAAAAGTCGTGTTTCGCAAGGGCCACCTGCCTCAGGTGATTCGCGCCAGCATGTCGATCCCGGCTGTCTTCGCGCCAGTGGAACTGGACGGTCGCCTGCTGGTGGATGGCGGCATGACCGACAACATCCCGTTGGATGTGGCACGGGAAATGGGGGTCGATGTGGCTATCGTGGTGGACATCGGTACGCCGTTACGCAGTCGCAAGCAGTTGGCGACGGTGGTGGACGTGCTCAACCAGTCCATCACCCTGATGACCCGCAGCAATTCTGAAGAGCAACTCAAGGCGCTGCGTCCGGACGATGTACTGATCCAACCACCGCTGGCGGCGTTTGGCGTGACGGATTTTGGTCGGGCCGAAGAGATGATCGACGCGGGTTACCGCGCCACTCGCACCCTGGATGCGCGCCTGGCCCGCCTGCGCCCCGTCGATTCGGTCGACGCCGAACTGAACGCCGCACGCACACCGGGCCAGCGCAATCCAAAGATCACCGCGATCAAGGTGGAAAACGACTCGAAAGTCGGAGACGAGGTGATCCGTTACTACATCCGTCAGCCCATCGACGAGCCACTGGATCTGGGCCGACTGCAATCTGACATGGGAACCCTGTACGGCCTGGACTACTTCGAGCAGGTGCAATACCGCGTGGTGAAAAAGGGGCAGGACAACACCCTGGTAATCAGCGCCCGTGGCAAACGCAGTGGCACCGATTATTTGCGACTGGGCCTCAACCTGTCCGATGACATGCGTGGCGACAGCGCCTTCAACCTTGGCGCCAGCTACCGCGTCAACGGTATCAATCGCCTCGGCGCCGAGTGGCTGACCCGCGTGCAGATCGGCGACCGCCAGGAGCTTTACAGCGAGTTCTACCAGCCTATGGATACCGGCTCACGCTACTTCATCGCGCCTTACATCAGTGCCCAGGCCCAGAACGTCGAACTGATCCTGGATAACGATCCCATCTCGGAATATCGCCTGGAACGTTATGGCTTCGGCTTGAACGTTGGCCGACAGATCGGCAACAGTGGCGAGATCCGTTTCGGTGTCGGCGAAGCCTGGGGCAACGCCGATGTACGCATCGGCGACCGGGACCTGCCAAGCGTCAGCTTCAACGAAGGCTTCTACGAGTTGAAGTACTCCTTCGATACACTGGATAACGTCTACTTCCCGCACACCGGCGAGGAAATCGGCCTGGCTTTCCGTGAATTCGAGCCGGGGCTGGGTTCCGACCAACGCTATCGCCAGTGGGAATTCAAGTTGGACAAGGCCATGAGCCACGGTCCGGACACGCTGGTGCTGGGCGCTCGCTACGGGCGCACGCTGGATGATTCGGACGTGGTGATTTCGAGCTTCCTGCTGGGCGGCGCCCGACAGTTGTCGGGCTTTCGCCAGGACGCGATTTCAGGGCAGAACGTCAGCCTGATGCGCGCGGTCTACTATCGTCGCCTGACCCCACGCTCGTACTTGCCGCTGGACTTCCCTTTATACCTGGGCGCCTCGCTGGAACGGGGACGGGCCTGGAACAACGATAACGAGTTCGACAGCGGCTATATCAACGCCGCGAGTATTTTCCTCGGCTTCGATACACCGCTGGGACCGCTGAATTTCAGCTATGGGTTCAACGACGCCAATCAGAAAGCGGTGTACCTGAACCTCGGGCAGACCTTCTGACGTCAGCAAAGTAACCGTTCCCACAGGCGGGAACGGTCAAGGCACGGCTCAGGACTTTTCCAGGTTCGCCAGGATGTGTCCATGCACCCGCATGCACACCGCCAATTCCTCTTCGTCAACACCCACAAAGAGTTCACGGCGCAAGGCCGTGGCAATGGTTTCGATCTGCTCGATCAGCGGGCGTGCCGGGTCGCACAGCACAATGCGTTTGGCGCGACGATCTTCGACCACCGCCTGGCGCTGCACCAGCCCCTGGCTTTCCAGACTGTCGAGCAATCGGGCCAGGGTCGGCCCTTCAACCCCCACACTTTGCGCCAATTCGCGTTGCGTGGGCGCGTCTTCAAAGCGAGCCAGGTGCAGCAGCACCAGCCAGCGTGCCTGGGACAAACCGAGACCCGCCAGACGACGATCCAGTTCGGCACGCCAGCCTCGAGACATTTGCGCCAATTGCATGCCAAAACGGTGTTGATCGGTTAACGACATAAAAAACTCATGGATTAGACTGAAAATAAAGTTTGGCTAATTATTAGCCAGCTAAGCATGACCCATGTCAGTAGGCAAGACTTGCCACGGACTGATTCGTTACATTGTCGTAATTGCCACATTAAACTTCGAATTCCGACTGCAAAGCGGCTCTGACACAGTACAAAACACCCTCCGGCACTCTGCCAGTGAACAGCGGAGCGATGTCGGAAACCGCTGGCAATTCGCCTTCTCCGTCAAGAAACGCATCCTGGATCTCGCCGAGCAAATCTTCTGGTAAATCAATGGCTTGATCCAGGGACAATTGCTGTTGGCCAATGGACTCGGCCAGCAAGGTGTAGACGTTCTTTTCCGAGCATTGCAGTTGCCCGGCAATCTGGATCGGGGTCATTCCGGCGCGCGCCAGGCTGATCAATTCGTGGCGGATATCGGCAATTTCCTTCGGCGCTTCGGTCTGCCCGCCAAGAACTTCGAGGAACGCCTGGCCATAACGCTCCAGCTTACGGGCACCCACGCCGCTGACCCGACCCATCTCGGCCATGCTGGTCGGCTGCTCGCGGAGCATTTCCAGCAAGGTGGAGTCAGGGAAGATGACATAGGGCGGCACGCTGTGTTCCTGTGCCAGTTTGCGGCGCAACGCCCGCAATGCTTCCCACTGCTCGCGCTCTTCGCTTCGCACCAGTTGGCTGGCCTGGCTGGTGCTGGTCTTCGGCGTGGTCTGCGGTTTCAGGTCGCGGCGCAGTTCAAGGCTGACTTCGCCCTTGAGCAGCGGCCGGCAGCTGTCGTTCAAGCGCAGCCCGCCGTAGCCTTCCAGGTCGATGTCGACCAGGCCGCGGGCGACCATCTGCCGGAACAACGAACGCCACTCGCCTTCGGCACGCGCCTTGCCCACCCCGTAGACGGACAGGTGTTGATGGCCGAAACTGCGGACCTTCTCGTTATCCTTGCCCAACAGCACGTCCACCAGATGCCCGACACCATATCGCTGGCCGGTACGGTAGATCGCCGACAGGCCTTGTCGCGCGGGCTCGGTGGCATCCCAGGTCTGCACGCCATCGACGCAGTTGTCGCAATGGCCGCACGGCTGGGGCATGTCTTCGTCGAAATAGGCGAGCAACGTCTGACGCCGGCAGCGGGTCTCTTCGCACAACGACAGCATCGCATCGAGCTTGTGCTGCTCCAGGCGCTTGTGCCGCTCATCGCCTTCGGAGTTCTGCAGCATCTGCTTGAGCATCACCACATCCTGCAGGCCGTAGACCATCCAGGCATCCGCCGGCAGGCCGTCGCGCCCGGCACGCCCGGTTTCCTGGTAGTACGCCTCGAGGGACTTGGGCAGATCCATGTGCGCGACGAAACGCACGTTGGATTTGTCGATGCCCATGCCGAACGCAATGGTCGCCACCATGATCAGGCCTTCTTCGTTCAAGAAGCGCTTCTGATGATAGGCCCGCAGTTCGTTGGGCAGGCCGGCGTGATAAGGCAGCGCCGGGTAACCCTGTTCGCAAAGGAACGCCGCGACTTCATCGACCTTCTTGCGCGACAGGCAATAGACGATGCCGGCATCGCTGCGCCGCTCCGAGAGGAAGGCCAGCAATTGTTTGCGTGGCTGCTCCTTGGGCACGATGCGATAGAAAATATTCGGCCGGTCAAAACTCGACAGAAAACGCTCGGCATTCTGCAAGTGCAGGCGCTCGACGATTTCCTCACGGGTGCGCTTATCGGCGGTGGCCGTCAGGGCAATGCGCGGCACGTCGGGAAACAGTTCCGCCAATTGCCCCAATTGCAGGTATTCACGCCGGAAATCATGGCCCCACTGGGATACACAGTGGGCTTCGTCGATGGCGAACAGGGCAATTTCCAGGCTCTGCAGAAACGCCAGCATGCGCGGCTGCACCAGGCGTTCGGGCGCCAGATAAAGCATCTTCACTTCACCGCGGCGGATACGGGCCGCGAGGTCGCGCTGTTGTTCGGCGCTCAGGGTGGAATTCAAGGAGGCGGCGGCAACACCCAGCTCTTCAAGGGTGGCGACCTGATCATCCATCAGCGCGATCAGTGGCGAGACCACCACCGCCAGACCTTCTCGCAGCAGTGCTGGCACTTGGAAACACAACGACTTGCCGCCACCGGTAGGCATCAGCACCAGCGCATCACCACCGCTGGCCACGCGCTCAATGATTGCACCCTGGCGGCCACGAAAACTGTCGTAGCCGAAGATGTCCTTGAGGACGCGCTGAGCCTGTTCAAGCATGAAAAACTCCAAATTCCACCGAAATCCCTCTGTACAGGCTGGCTGAAAAAGCGCGATCGCACGGGAATAATCCGTAAGCGAAGTTTTCCCGCGAACGGCGCCGGGCCTGCAAGGGCATCACAAAACGCGGCAGTATACCCGAGCCCCACCCGGCAAAGGGCGCCACTGACGAATAGCGCGGCGACGGATAACCTTGCAAATATGCCGTGCGGCTGGCCTGCGCGCTCAAGAAGGCCTAGAATTCAGCATCGTTTATTCCCAAGGTAGTCCTTCAATGTCCTTCGCTGAGCAACTAACCCGCCTGCAAGCCTTCCTCGATGCCGATGAGCTGCACGACGAGGCGCTGGACTACGTGGCCGCCCACGGCTATCTGACCGCTCTTTCGATCTGCTCCGAGTCGGTACCCGAGCGCGAGTGGATCGACGCGCTGTTCGCCGAGGAGCCGCACTACGCAGACGCCGCGCAGCGCGAGGAAATCGAATCCACCCTGCTCGCCCTCAAGGCCCACATCGCCCGCCAACTGGCGTCCGACGAGGAATTCGAGCTGCCTTGCGAACTGGACCTCGGCGAAGAGCCGGACGACTCCGACCTGCGCGGCTGGTGCATCGGCTTCATGGAAGGGGTGTTCCTGCGCGAAGCGGCCTGGTTCGAGACCGCCGAGGAAGAAGTCAGCGAAATGTTGCTGCCGATCATGGTCGGTTCCGGCTTGTTCGACGATCAGCCGGAGTTCGCCGACATCGCGGCCGACGCCAACCTGATGGACGACATGATCGTGCAGATCCCGGAAGCACTGACTGCGCTGTACCTGTTGTGCAATGCACCTGACGAGAAACCGGCGATCCTCAAGCCTCGCCACCACTAAGTCCCTCGCCCGTGACACCCATGGGCAAGCACTCGCCGATTGTACGATACGCGCTGCTAGCCATTGGCTGGCTGAGCGTCGTACTCGGGGTGATCGGGATATTCCTGCCCGTATTGCCCACCACCCCTTTCCTCTTGCTGGCGGCAGCCTGCTTTGCCCGCAGCTCTCCACGCTTTTACGACTGGCTGGTGCAACACCCGCGCCTGGGTCCGTGGATTCGCGACTACCTGGATGGCAATGGCATCCCCTTGAAGGGCAAGGCGTATGCGATCGGTCTGATGTGGCTGAGCATTGGTGTGTCCTGCTACCTGGTCCCGCTGCCCTGGGCCCGTGCGTTCATGCTGATCAGTGCGGTGCTGGTGACGATCTATATTCTGCGCCAGAAGACCCTGCCCCGCCGCTGAATGCCAGCGCCAGGCCCACACGACTTTCGTCGACACAGACTAACTTCAAACATCATGCGAGACTGTCGTCCCGGGCCTGGAATGCCTGGGTGTTCTTCTGTCCGGAGTTCCCATGACGTTGTCCAGCGGGCTGATCGCCGCCGTTGCCCTGGCCTATATGGCCATTATGTTTGCCATCGCGTTTTACGGTGACCGTCGCCTCAAGCCGCTGACGCCCCGGCTGCGTGCGTGGGTCTACAGCCTGTCACTGGCGGTCTACTGCACCAGTTGGACCTTCTTCGGTGCCGTCGGCCAGGCCGCCGAACAGTTGTGGGCATTTTTACCAATCTACCTGGGACCCGTTCTGCTGTTGCTGCTGGCGCCCTGGGTCTTGCAAAAGATGGTGCTGATCAGCAAGCAGGAAAACATCACCTCCATCGCCGACTTTATCGCGGCCCGCTATGGCAAATCCCAGACCCTGGCCGTGGTGGTGGCATTGATCTGCCTGGTGGGTGTGCTGCCCTATATCGCCCTGCAACTCAAAGGCATCGTGCTGGGGGTCAACCTGCTGATCGGCGCCGGGGCCGATGCCACCGGTACGCGCGCCCAGGACACCGCGTTGATTGTGTCCCTGGTGCTGGCGCTGTTCACCATTGTTTTCGGTACCCGTAACCTGGATGCCACCGAACACCACCGCGGCATGGTGCTGGCGATTGCCTTCGAGTCCCTGGTCAAGCTGTTTGCGTTCCTCGCCGTCGGGGCCTTTGTGACGTATGGCCTGTACGACGGTTTTGACGATCTGTTCAATCAGGCGAAGCTCGCACCCCGGCTGGAAGCGTATTGGAAAGAGACCATCAACTGGCCGTCGATGGTGGTCCAGACCGGCGTCGCGATGATGGCGATTATCTGCCTGCCCCGGCAATTCCACGTCACCGTGGTGGAAAACATCGACCCCCAGGACCTGCGCCTGGCGAAGTGGGTGTTCCCGGCCTACCTGGTGTTGGCGGCGCTGTTCGTGGTGCCGATTGCCCTGGGTGGAAAAATGCTGTTGCCGGATTCGGTGCTGCCGGACTCCTATGTGATCAGCCTGCCCCTGGCCGAAGCGCACCCGGCCTTGGCATTGCTGGCGTTCATTGGCGGTGCCTCGGCGGCGACCGGGATGGTGATCGTCGCCAGTGTCGCACTGTCGACCATGGTCTCCAACGACATGTTGCTGCCCTGGCTGCTACGCCGCACCAACGCCGAGCGGCCGTTCGAAGTGTTTCGCCACTGGATGCTTTCGGTGCGCCGGGTCAGCATTGTGATTATTTTGCTGCTGGCCTACGTCAGCTATCGCTTGCTTGGCTCCACCGCGAGCCTGGCGACCATCGGTCAGATCGCCTTTGCCGCCGTCACACAACTGGCCCCGGCGATGCTCGGGGCGCTGTACTGGAAACAGGCCAACCGCCGGGGCGTGTTCGCCGGCCTGGCCGCCGGGACCTTCCTGTGGTTCTACACCCTGGTGCTGCCGATTGCCGCCCATAGCCTGGGTTTGTCACTCAACCTGTTCCCGGGCCTGGCGTGGCTGCACGGCAATCCGCTGGGACTGCCGATCACCCCGCTGACACAAGGTGTGGTGTTGTCGCTGGCGGGTAACTTCACGCTGTTTGCCTGGGTCTCGGTGCTGTCGCGCACCCGCGTGTCCGAGCACTGGCAGGCCGGACGGTTTATCGGCCAGGAAATCAGCCAGCGGGCCAGCGCACGCTCGATGCTGTCGGTGCAGATTAATGATTTGCTCAGCCTGGCCGCACGTTTTGTCGGTGAAGAGCGGGCTCAACAGAGTTTTATTCGCTTTGCCTATCGTCAGGGCAAGAGCTTCAATCCCAACCAGAACGCCGACAACGATTGGATCGCCCATACCGAACGGCTGCTGGCCGGTGTACTCGGCGCGTCGTCGACACGAGCGGTAGTGAAAGCGGCCATTGAAGGCCGGGAAATGCAGTTGGAGGATGTAGTCAGGATCGCCGACGAGGCATCCGAAGTCTTGCAGTTCAATCGCGCGCTGCTGCAAGGCGCGATTGAGAACATCACCCAAGGCATCAGCGTGGTCGACCAGTCCCTCAAGCTGGTGGCCTGGAACCGTCGCTACCTGGAGTTGTTCAACTATCCGGACGGGCTGATCAGCGTGGGCCGGCCGATTGCCGATATCATTCGCTACAACGCCGAGCGCGGGCTGTGCGGGCCGGGAGAAGCCGAGGTGCACGTGGCCCGGCGCCTGCACTGGATGCGCCAGGGTCGCGCGCACACCTCTGAACGACTGTTCCCCAACGGCCGAGTGATCGAACTGATCGGCAACCCGATGCCCGGCGGCGGCTTCGTCATGAGTTTCACCGACATCACCGCGTTCCGCGAGGCTGAGCAGGCCTTGACCGAGGCCAACGAGGGCCTGGAGCAACGCGTCGTCGAGCGCACCCAGGAACTGTCGCAGCTCAATGTCGCCCTCACCGATGCCAAAGGCGTCGCCGAGTCGGCCAACCAGTCGAAAACCCGCTTCCTCGCAGCCGTCAGCCACGACTTGATGCAACCTCTCAACGCCGCACGCCTGTTCTCCGCCGCACTTTCCCATCAGAACGAAGGGATGTCGGGAGACGCTCGGCAATTGGTGCAACATCTGGACAGCTCGCTGCGTTCGGCCGAAGACCTGATCAGCGACTTGCTGGACATCTCGCGCCTGGAAAACGGCAAGATCACGCCACACCGCCAACCGTTTGCCCTCAACGAGTTGTTCGATGCGCTGGGGGCCGAGTTCAAGGTCCTGGCTCAGGAGCAAGGCTTGCGCTTCCGCTTGCGCGGCAGCCATTTGCGGGTCGACAGCGACATCAAGTTGCTGCGACGCATCTTGCAGAACTTCCTGACTAACGCTTTCCGCTATGCCCACGGCCCCGTGCTGTTGGGCGTCCGGCGTCGCGCTGGCGAACTGCGCCTGGAAGTCTGGGACCGCGGCCCCGGCATTCCGCTGGACAAACAGAAAGTGATCTTTGAAGAATTCAAGCGCCTGGACAGCCACCAGACTCGCGCGGAAAAGGGGCTGGGCCTGGGACTGGCCATTGCCGACGGACTGTGCCGGGTCTTGGGTCATCGTTTGCGGGTGCACTCATGGCCGGGCAAGGGCAGCGTGTTCAGCGTCACCGTTCCCCTGTCCAAGACTCCGGCCAACGCTCCCGTTCAGTCCGTGCCGGAGAAAGGCCAACCTCTCGGCGGTGCTCAAGTGCTCTGCGTGGACAATGAAGACAGCATCCTGATTGGCATGCGCAGCCTGCTGAGCCGCTGGGGTTGCCAGGTCTGGACTGCCCGTGACCAGGCGCAATGCGCCGCCTTGCTGGCCGAAGGAATGCGTCCGCAATTGGCACTGGTGGATTACCACCTTGACCATGGCGAGACCGGTACCGAATTGATGGCCTGGCTGCGCGCGCAACTGGCGGAGCCGATTCCCGGCGTGGTGATCAGCGCGGACGGACGTCCGGAGATGGTGGCGCAAGTGCATGCGGCGGGATTGGATTACCTGGCCAAACCGGTAAAACCGGCTGCGCTCAGGGCGCTACTGAGCCGCCACCTGCCTTTGTAGCCCGGCGCCTTGAACCCTGCCCAGCGAAAATTGCGCCGCCTGTAGATACCGTCTTGAATCTTGCCGAGCATGCGCAAATCTCGAGGCACACGTTACCCCGTAGCTGCTACGGGGGGGATTTCAGGCTTGTTCGAGATGGCTGATCGATGCCCGGTGGGCTATTCAGGTAACTGCGCCACGCCGTCTTCGTCGGTCATGGCCCTTTCCAGCAGATCCGCCGGCAAACTTTTACTGGCGCGGGCCCCGAGCAACTTCAACTGCTCGGTACGGCTGATCAGATTACCGCGTCCCTCCGTCAGTTTGTTACGCGCCGCGCTGTAAGCCTTATCCAACTGCTGAAGACGATTACCCACCTCATCCAGATCCTGGATAAACAACACGAACTTGTCGTACAGCCAGCCGGCGCGCTCGGCAATTTCCCGCGCGTTCTGGCTCTGTCGCTCCTGCTTCCACAGGCTGTCGATCACCCGCAGGGTCGCCAGCAAGGTCGTCGGGCTGACGATCACGATATTGCGGTCGAACGCTTCCTGAAACAGATTCGGCTCGGCTTGCAACGCGGCCGAGAACGCCGCTTCTATCGGCACGAACAGCAGCACGAAATCCAGGCTGTGCAAGCCTTCCAGGCGTTTATAGTCCTTGCCGGCCAAGCCTTTGACGTGATTACGCAAAGACAAGACATGTTGTTTAAGGGCCGCCTGTCCCATCACCTCATCATCGGCGGCCACGTACTGCTGATAGGCCGTGAGGCTGACCTTGGAATCCACCACCACCTGCTTATCGCCTGGCAACAGGATCAGCACGTCCGGCTGGAAACGCTCGCCATCCGGCCCCTTGAGACTGACTTGGGTCTGGTATTCGCGACCCTTTTCCAGGCCCGCGTGTTCAAGCACGCGCTCCAGAATCAGTTCACCCCAGTTGCCCTGGGTTTTCTGCCCCTTGAGGGCACGTGTCAGGTTGGTGGCTTCGTCCGACAAGCGCAGATTCAGTTGCTGTAGCCGCTCAAGCTCCTTGGCCAGGGAAAATCGCTCGCGTGCTTCGTTTTGGTAGCTTTCTTCCACACGTTTTTCAAACGACTGGATGCGCTCCTTCAGCGGATCAAGCAATTGCCCGAGGCGCTGCTGGCTGGTTTCGGCAAACCGTTGCTCGCGCTCATCGAAGATTTTTCCGGCCAGCTCGGCGAACTGCGCACGCAGCTCATCCCGCGAGCTGTGCAGGTCGTTGAGGCGTTGCTGGTGGCCTTCCTGTTGCTCGCGCAGCTCCGCACGCAGGGACGCCGACAAGGCATCCAGCCGACGCAGCTCGGTTTCCTTGGCGGAACGCTCGATGTTCCAGGCATGGGCGGCATCCCGCGCGTTGTCGCGGTCAATCTGAAGCAGCTCGACTTCCCGGCGCAGCGCCGCCAGATCTGCCTGTTTGGCAGCGTTGGCCTGGCTCAGGTCGCTGATTTCGTCACGACTGGCGTCCAGTTGCGCCGTCAGCCCTTCCTGGGCCATCTGCGCCATGGCCAAGCGCTCTTCAAGCAACTCCCAGCCGGCCTTGCGTGCATTCAGACGCTGTTGGACCTGCCAGTACAGCACCAGCAAAGGCAACGCAGCGGCGCCGAGACCCAGCGCCACACTGGTCCAGTCAAAAGCCATGGCCACTCCTGCCAATACCGTAAAAGACCAAGGTTAACCAAGCAGGCGCGTTGTGGACAGCTCAGTCTTCGATCTGCCCGAGCTCGCGCTGCGCAAGGCGGTCGCCGGCACGGGCGGCCTGGCGCAGCAGGTCGTGCCCAATGCGCCGATCCCGCGCATTGCCACATTCGCGACACATCAGTTGCCCTAGGCGGCTTTGTGCCGCTACCACGCCTTCACGCGCCGGCTGCTTGAGCAACCGTCCGGCAAGATGCTTGATAGTGGGGTTGTCACCAATGCGCGGGTTGTCCAGCAACCAAATAGCGACCTTCAAAGAGAAGCGCTTTGGAGCGGTAACACTGGCGGGGCTATCGGTAACGGAAGGTGACACTGAGCGAAACTTCATAAAACACTGTCGGGCAGAACGGAAGGCGCGCCACTCTACTCCTTTTTTCGCATGGGTAAAGCTGAAAAAAGTCTGCACGCCCGTTCTAGAGCAAGCGCTCGGGACAATCCACAGAAGCTGTGGATAACTCAGTGGACAACCTCCCTTTAAATCCCGCAAAGCCCCATGAAACGGGGGGCGCGCTCAAACTGTCGATTTTTTCACCAATAAAAAAAAGCCAGATTTTTCATTGACTTATATTTTTGATCCAGACTATCGAAGCCATTCACTGAGCAGCCAAAGCCCGGTGACAGCCTGCGCCACCAATGTGCACAACCGCTGCCTTTAGCCTCAGATTGCCGGCCATTAGCCAGTACTCGCCGCTGAACTGTCGACCAGCAATCCTACTTTTCAAACGCTCTTCAGCTCGCCACACTGTCCGCCCTACAGTCGAGGGGAACGCGTTGCATGAAAGGAATGCTGCTATTTGCATTATTGCTGCTCCTCGTCTGTACGATGTCCATCGGTATCAACACCGCCCTACCGTCTCCCGATGGCGCATTGTTTGCCATCGCCATCCTTTTGTCGGCCGCCTTCACCGCAGTCAGCCTGTGTATCGAGCTGGGAGAAGGACGGATCAACGATATGGGCGATCTGATGAAGATCATCGAAACCGGCCAATCCCTGCGCCTGACCCTGGCAGCCTATGCACTGGGTTGCTCGCTGGCCGCCGCCATCACTGTTCTGGTTTATCGCAGCCTTTCGGGAGGCTGATCAAGTTTTTTGCTAACACACTTGCTTTAGCCGCTTCAACCCATTACTATCCGCGGCGTTAGTACCAAGCTGAAAGTCAATTCTGGTCGAACAAATCCCCGCGACGTAGCTTCCCTAAAGAGAAGTTCTGTCCATATCGATGGGATCGACCACCTCGATGGTTTCCAGGTATCACTTGCGACGACACTGCCTTTGAATGATGCAAAGGGTGTCGCGAAGTCTCAATACGCTGACCGAACCAACCTGCAAATTGATCAGGATCTTCACCCCGGGCCCAGAACCTTTGCCCTTGTTGTGTTGCCTGCCCTCCTAAGTACCTACCTGCCAGCCCAAGCGCGCCAAACTTAATCAGCGCTTCAAACTGGCTGCTTTGTTCCAGTCGGGTTCTTCGCTTGATCAATGGTGATCAGCGTCACTGGAACGTTTTAACGTTGCACGGTTCTTATCCGTGTCATTTGTAGGAACACCAATAATATGTCCACTCAAATCCACACACAGGATGCCATTCGCACCCTAACCAACGCTTTTGCCCCAATGAACTGCCTGATCATGGCCGCTCGCAAAGGCTGCTTCAGCTTCACCCTGGTTAACGAACACGGCATCGCTCGTCACAGCGAACGCCTGTACCCCGATCAATACTCCAGCGCAGAACCGCTGCAGGCCGTGATCGAGCGTACCCGCCAGGCCCTTGTCGCCTGATCGTTTACCCCGGCTGAAACCCCGAAACCCTGCCCCAAAAGCAGGGTTTTTTATTGCCTGTCATACGGCATGTGGGCAACTTTTCTAAGGCCAAACAGATATAACGCTTATAACCCCAGGATGAAAATATTTTAAAAACAGTCCTTTACATCATGAATCTGACACTACACTTCAACTCAAGCGGATGCTTCCGCTTCCGACGGGCCTGAGATCCGATCCACCGCTGCCAAGCCCCCTACTTCTCAGGTCTCGTCGCCTACTTCAACGCTTCGAGGGCCTTATGGGTATCGCTGCCAGCGAATTGTGCCGCTATGTGATCCGCCCCACCCTGGTTTACCTGGGGCGCCACAGCCAGACTGCTGAATTCCTGTTGCTGGGCATTGCGGCCAGCCAGTCGGAGTTGGGGTCGGCGCTGCATGACCGTCGCGGCCATGGGCTGTATCGCATCACCGAACTTCGCCACCGCGCCTTGTGGGACGACTACCTGGCCCTCGACCCTGAACGCGCCAGCCTGGTACGTGGCCTTGCCAGCCAACATGCGTTTTTCAGCGGCCCTCAACTCGAACTGACCGTCAACTTGCGTTACTCCACCGCTATCGCCTGGCTATTGGTGGAACAACAACGCGCCGAATTGCCACGACCTGACGATTTACTGGGCATGGCCCGTATCTGGAAAGAAATATTTCACCCTCAAGGACGCCTGCGGGATTTCACTCAAGCCTGGCATTCGTGTGTTTCCCCCCTGAATCAGGTCGCTTGCTGACCGGGCAATTTGCAAGATTCGTCAAAAATCGGCAAATCTGGTCTGATTGTCCTACAAAACCGCTCTATCTCCTACATTACAGCCTATAGCGCTAATTTAATTTTATTGTTACTTTCCGCTGCGGTGATCACCTTGGAGTTCTAATAATGAAAAAAGTAATGCTCAAGTCCACGCTTAGCCTCGCCGTTGCCATGGCATCTTCCCAACTGTTCGCGAGTGGTTTTGCCCTCAACGAGCAAGACGTTGCCGGGATGGGGACTGGTTTTGCCGGGCGCTCTTCCTCTGCCGAAAACGCCAGCACTGTTTATGGCAACCCTGCCGGCATGGCTCGCCTTGAAGGCCAGCAAATCACCGGCGGTTTTGCAGTCATTGACGCATCGACCGATATAAAGGATGCAAGAGGCAACGCCAGCGGCACCAATAAAGGTGACATGGTGCCCTTCACTGCCGTTCCTTTCGGCTTCTACACCAATAAGCTCAATGATCAATGGGCTGTCGGTTTCGGTGTATACGCACCGTTCGGCTTGATCACGGACTACGAAAGCAACTTCCAGGGCCGTGCATTCGGCAGCAAGAGTGAAGTGCAGGTCATCAGCTTCCAGCCGACGGTCAGCTATGCGTTCAATGACCGGGTTTCCATCGGCTTTGGTCCAACCATCAACCGTATCGCCGGGACCCTGGAGTCGGAACCCTCGCTCGGCGCACTGATCCCGGGTACCGGCGATAACAGGATCAAGGTCAAGGGTGACGACACGGCGCTGGGCTTCAACGCCGGTATCCTGGTACAAGCCACCGACACCACCCGCGTGGGCCTGACCTATCACTCGAAAGTGAAGTACAAGCTCAAAGGCCACACTGAAGTCACGCCAGGTGCCGGGGTTCCGCCTTCCTTGCTCGCCAACGGACGTTATGATGCTTCGTTGAACGTGGATACGCCTGAGTCCTGGGACCTCTCGGTGACCCAAGACATGAATGACGCCTGGAAGGTCTACGCCGGCGCGACCTGGACGCGCTGGAGTCGCTTGAAAGACATCACCGTCAACAACGAAGGCGTCACGACGGCTGGTGGCGTTCTCGCACCTGGCATCGTCGGCAGCATCAAGGAAGAGCAGAACTGGCATGACACCTGGGCTTATGCCCTGGGTACTTCGTACCGCATCACCAAGCAAGTGGTGCTGCGTACCGGCCTGACCTTCGACCAGTCGCCCACCAACAACACTGATCGTTCGCCACGCATCCCTACGGGTGACCGCACGATCTTCAGTCTGGGCCTGGGCTACGACGTCATGCCGAACATGACTGTCGACCTGGCGTACTCTTACCTCAAAGAGGAACCCGTCAAGGTGGCTCATACCAACGCACTGGGCCAGGGCTACAGCGCCAAGTACAAAAACAGCGCCAACGGTTTCGGCCTGGGCGTGACGTACAAGTTCTAATTTACCTGTACAAAAAAGCCCCGCTCTCCTGCATGGGAGGCGGGGCTTTTTAATGGCTGACGATCAGGGCTTGGAAGCCAGCGCCTGTTCCACGGCCTTGATCAGGTCCGGATCATCCGGCTTGGTCAGGCTGGAAAAGTTGGCTATCACCTTGCCCTGGCGATCCACCACATATTTGTAGAAGTTCCACTTCGGCGCGCTGCTCTGCTGCGCCAGGACCTGGAACAGATGCACCGCCTCTTTCCCTCTGACCTTCTGTGGCTCGGTCATGGTGAAGGTCACGCCGTAATTGACGTAGCAGACCTTGGCGGTCTCCTCCCCAGTCTTGGCTTCCTGTTTGAAGTCGTCGGACGGCACGCCAATCACCTCCAGCCCAGCGCCTTTGTAGCGCTGGTACAACGCCTCCAACCCTTTGAACTGCGGAGCGAACCCGCAGAAGCTGGCGGTGTTGACGATCACCAGCGGCTTGCCGGCGAAACGCTGGCACAGGTCGATGGATTCCTTGGCGCGCAATTTTGGCAATTGGCCTTCCAGCAACGCTGGGCAATCGGCGCCCAGGGCAACTCCGCCAAACGCCATCATCAGGGCAGGTACTGCAAACCAGCGCGTGAGCATGTCGGTTGTCCTCGAAGAGCTTCAGAAGAACTTAACAGATCGACATCCCCAATTGCATCAACGCCAGGCCGCTGCGCTGCCAACCCCACCAGGCAATCAGCAACAACGCTGCCAGCCCTGCCCCACCCAACCAGTATCCCGCGCAATTCATACTGCCTCCATTTGTGCCTGCAACCTCGCCACCGGCCGCTCACGCACGGGCCAGTTGAGCGCTGCCGCGAGCACGCTCAAGACAACCGCTACCTGCCAGATCAAATCGTAGTTGCCTGTTCGATCATAGACCACGCCACCCAACCAACCACCGAGGAACGAGCCCACTTGATGGAACAGGAACACAATCCCTCCCAACATCGAGAGGTTTCTCACACCGAATAAAGTCGCGACCGTGCCGTTGGTCAGAGGCACCGTCGACAACCATAAAAAGCCCATGGCCATGCCGAACAGATACGCGCTCATCTGCGTCACCGGCGCCCAGAGAAACAACACGATCACCACTGCCCGCAACAGGTACAACGCGGTGAGCAAGCGAGGTTTGGACATCCGCCCACCGAGCCAACCGGCGGTGTAGGTGCCGAAGATATTGAACAGGCCGATCAACGCCAGCACGGTGGTACCGACGGTCGCCGGCAAATGCTGATCCACCAGGTACGCCGGCAGGTGCACACCGATAAATACCACCTGAAAACCGCAGACGAAGAAACCGAAGGCCAGCAACCAGAAACCCGAGTGGGAACAGGCCTCCCGCAGGGCTTCGAGCAGCGTCTGCTGGCCGGCCAGCACCGGCAGCGGGCGATCCTTGATCAGCGTCACCAACGGTACGATCAACGCCACCAGCAGGCCCAGCACCAGTAACGCGGCGGACCAGCCAAGCCAGCCAATCAGGCCCAGCGTGCCTGGCAACATGGCGAACTGACCAAAAGACCCGGCGGCACTGGCGATGCCCATGGCCATACTGCGTTTTTCCGGCGCCACGGCACGCCCCACGACACCGAGAATCACCGAAAACGAAGTACCCGACAAACCAATGCCGATCAACAAACCGGCGCTCAGTGACAGGCTCATGGCCGAATCGGAGAGCCCCATGCACACCAGGCCCAAGGCATACAGCACGCCGCCGACCATCACCGTCCGGGCCGCGCCGAAACGGTCGGCCAGCGCGCCGGTAAACGGCTGGGCCAGGCCCCAAATCAGGTTTTGCAGGGCGATAGCAAAGGCAAACGTTTCACGCCCCCAACCGAACTCGGTGCTCATGGGTGACAGAAACAGGCCGAAACCATGCCGCACGCCAAGGGAAAGGGCCAGGATCAGCGCACTGCCGACAAGAATCCAACCGCTGGTACGCCACATCGAGGTCATTTTTATTCTCCGCTTGCGGGTATATACCCGCTTATAGTCGAACACTCTCGCTTTTAAGCGAGCTCGTCCAGCAAGGCCAACAGGGTTTCGCGCTTTTCCACACCCAGTTTATCGATCAGCTTCTGCTGCGCCGCTTCCCAGGCCGGCAGCGCCGCTGCCAGCCGCTCCTTGCCCGCGTCAGTCAGCAACACCAGGCGATTACGCAGATCATCACCTTCGACCAATCGCACCAAGCCTTCGCCCTCCAGCACCCGAAGATTACGTCCCAGGGTGCTGCGATCCAGGCCCATGGCCTCCGCCAGGCTCGAAATGCTGGGTTGATCGAGGCGCTGCAAGTTACACAGCAAAGAATACTGGGCGACGTTGATCCCGAAGCCATCGAGGGCGCCGTCATAATGCCTGCTGACGCCACGGGCAGCGCGACGCAGGTTGGTACACAAGCAGTGGGAGGCAAGCATAGTGCGTGTATATACCCGCGATAAGCAAAATGCAAGAAACGGTTACAGGGCCAGGCCAATCAATACCGCTACTTCCAGCAACTCAAGCAGTGCCCCAGCGGTATCGCCAGTCGTTCCGCCCAGCCGATTGACCATCAATTGGCGCAGACCGACAAAACACAGAGCCGCCAGCAACACCGCGATGCCACCGTTGAAGCCGCCGATCAACACACACGCCAGACCACTGAGGATCAGCACTTGCTGGCCGACCACGCGTGGCAGATGCTCCGCCAGCGCCTGACCCAGGCCACCGACACGTACGTAACGGGTGGTCAGAAACAATGCCAGCAACGAACTGCGACCAATCAGCGGCGCGAGGATCAGCGCGGTGCCATTGTGTTGCTCGATCAAGGCCACCAGCGCGGTGAACTTGAGCAGCAACACCAGCCCCAGCGTCACCACCGCAATCGGGCCGCTGCGCGGGTCTTTCATAATCGTCAGGGTACGCTCACGGTCGCCAAAACCTCCGAGCCAGGCGTCAGCGCTGTCGGCCAAACCATCCAAATGCAGGCCGCCACTGAGCAATACCCACGCCGTCAGCACCAAGGCCGCATGGAGCAGAAGCGGCGTGCCCATCAACGCGCTGTTCAGAGCCCATAACAGTAACCCGAACAGCAGTCCCACCAGCGGATAAAACAGCAGTGAACGTCCCAGTTCACGGGGCTGCGGCATGCCCGGCAAACGAATCGGCAGACTGCTGAGAAACTGCAAGGCAATCCAGAATGGCAGCATGCTCAGGTCATCTCGCTCAAGGTGCCATCGGCGGCGACCCGCAGGCTGAACAGGCCTGCATGACCGACTTCGACATTCAACAACTGCTCTCGGGGCAAACCACGCGCCTGCGCCAACAACAGGCGCATCACGCCACCGTGACTGATCACTAACAGGCGTTGGCCCGCATACAGTTGGTGCAACCGCAAGACCGCCGCATTTACGCGTTGGGAGAACGCCTCGACAGGCTCGCCATCAGGCGGCGTAAAGCTGTAGGGATCGGCCCAGAACAACCCCAATGCCGCGGCATCGGTTTCCATCAGCTTTGCCGCGCTCTGCCCTTCCCAGGCACCAAAATGCAGTTCCTGCAATGACTTTTCGAGGCTCACCGGCAGGTTCAGGCGCGCCCCCAGCTCATCGGCAAACCGCGCGCAACGCTGCAGCGGCGAGCTGATCAGTCGATCCCATGGACCTCGCGCGTGGACTGCACTGCGCATCTGTTCCCAGCCCTTTGGGGTCAGGGCGTCGTCCAGACTGCCACGCAAACCGCCACCCAGTTCGGTTTCACCATGGCGCAGCAGATCCAGCTGCAACGTCATGCCGGACGGTCCGCCACGGCGGCTTCAGCGAACGTCGCCATATTCCCGTGCAGCGCGCAGGCCAGGCGCAACAACGGCACCGCCAGCGCCGCACCACTGCCCTCGCCCAGACGCAGGCCCAGCGCCAGCAACGGTTCGGCCTTGAGGCCTTGCAGCACGTGATGATGGCCGGGTTCGGCGCCACGGTGGCCAAACAGCAGCCATTCGCGGCAAGACGGGTTCAGACGTGTCGCCACGAGCGCCGCCACACTGCAGATAAACCCGTCGACCAGCACCACAACGCCTTCCTGGGCGCAGGCCAGATAAGCCCCGACCAACGCCGCGATTTCAAGGCCGCCCAGGTTGAACAACGTTTGCAACACATCCCCGCGTTGCGGCGCATGCAGCGCCAATGCCCGCTCGATCACCGCGACTTTATGGCTGACGCCTTGGGCATTCAGGCCCGTCCCCGGTCCGGTCAGATCGCTCACCGGACACTCCAGCAATGCGCAGGCCAGCGCACTCGCTGCCGTGGTATTGCCGATGCCCATCTCGCCGCCGATAAACAACTGCGCGCCCGCTTCAAGCGCGCGACGCACACTGTCGCGGCCTGCTTCCAGGGCCAGGCGGCCCTGGACCGGGTTCATCGCCGGGCCCTGGACGAAATTGGCCGTGCCGGCGGCGATATTCAGGTGACGCACACCCGGCAGGTTCAATGAGGGTGTCACCGTGCCGAGGTCCACCACCTCCAGTTGCGCGCCCAACTGACGCGCCAACACACTGATCGCCGCGCCCCCCGTGACGAAGTTATGCAGCATTTGCCCGGTGACTTCCTGGGGATACGCCGAAACCCCTTCCGCCACCACGCCATGGTCGCCGGCGAAAACCGCAACCCACACGTGATCGACGCAAGGCTTTTCCCGCCCTTGCAATCCCGCCAGTCGCACCGCCAACGCTTCCAGTTGCCCGAGGGAGCCGGCGGGCTTGGTCAATTGTTGCTGGCGGGCCAGCGCGTGTTCCTGAGCTTGAACGTCAATCGTCTTACAGGGTTCGAGCCACCAGAGTTGCGTCATAACGCGGTACCTTTCAAAGTCAGGGGCAAGCCGGCGACCGTCAGCACCACACGCTGACAACGCTCGGCCAAAGCTTGATGCAACCAACCGGCCTCATCGACATAGCGGCGAGTCAATTCGCCCAACGGCACGACCCCCAGGCCCGTCTCGTTGCTGACAAAAATGATTTCACCCGGCAGACAATCCAGGCTGTCCAACAATTGCTCGCGCTCCAGGGCCAGACGCCGCGGGTCGTCGAGCAGCAGCAGGTTGGTGAGCCACAGCGTCAGGCAGTCCACGAGCAGGCAGCGCTCGGCAGCGGCGTTTTCCCGCAGCACGCGGGCCAGCTCGACCGGCTCTTCGATCAGCCCCCACTCGGCGGGGCGACGCGCCTGGTGCTGGGCCACTCGCTGGTGCATCTCGCCGTCCAGCGCCTGGCTGGTGGCGATATAGGTGACCGGAAAAGCGCTGTCGCTGGCAAGCTTTTCGGCCAGGCGACTTTTGCCGGAGCGGGCGCCGCCGAGGATCAGTTGCAACATGGTTAAACCCTCAAAATGACCTGGTTCACGGCCTCAGATTCCACACAGGTGGCGCAGCAGTCCGGTATCCAGATGCTGTTCCACCAGGTCCGCCAGGCGCTCGATATCCCGCTCACGCAGACCGTGATAATCCACGTCCCGCACCTCCTGCAATCCCGCCCAGCGCAACAACGCGCTGCAGGCCGCGGGCGTCTCGAACAGGCCATGTAGATAAGTGCCAAGGATTTGCCCATCGTCACTGCAAGCGCCGTCACGGCGACCGTCGTCCAGTTGCACCGCCGGCTGTTGCAGGGCGCTGCCACGGGATACACCCGCGTGAATTTCATAGCCGCTGACCGGGGCGTTCTCGAGCATCAGCCGGCCCTGTACATTGCGCAATTGCTTCTCTTCTTCCAGGGTGGTCTCGAACGCCAGCAGGCCGAGCCCGGCACTGCTGCCTGCCGGGCCTTCCAGACCCAGCGGGTCATGCACTTGCTCACCGAGCATCTGCAATCCGCCACAAATCCCCAGCACTTTGCCGCCGTAGCGCAGATGCCGGGCAATCGCACGCTCCCAGCCATTGGCACGCAGATACGCCAGGTCGCTGCGCACACTTTTGGAGCCGGGCAGGATTATCAGGTCCGCTGCAGGAATGGCTTGTCCGGGCCTGACGAACTGTAAATCCACCTGAGGATGCAGGCGCAACGGATCGAAGTCGGTGTGATTACTGATTCTCGGGAGCACCGGCACCACTACCTTGAGCGCTTGCGCAGCCTTATCGATCTGGCGCTGGTCAATGCCGTCTTCGGCCTCCAGGTGCAGGTCCATCACATACGGCAACACGCCCACCACCGGCTTGCCGGTGCGCGCCTGCAGCCAGTCGAGGCCCGGCTGCAACAGCGCAATATCGCCACGAAAGCGGTTGATGATGAACCCCTTGACCCGCGCCTGTTCCGACGGCGACAGCAATTCCAGGGTGCCCACCAGGTGCGCGAAGACCCCACCGCGATTGATATCGGCAATCAGCAGCACCGGACAATCCACCGCCTCGGCGAAACCCATGTTGGCAATATCGTTGGCCCGCAGGTTGATCTCGGCGGGCGAGCCCGCACCTTCCACCATCACCACCGGATAGGCCGCGCTCAACCGTGCGTGCGAGGCCAGCACCGCCTGCATCGCGATGGATTTGTAGTCGTGGTACGCCACCGCGTTCATGCTGGTGACCGCTCGCCCATGGATGATGACCTGGGAGCCGGTGTCGCTGTTGGGCTTGAGCAGCACCGGATTCATATCGGTATGCGGCGCCAGCCTGGCAGCCTGGGCCTGGACCGCCTGGGCCCGGCCGATCTCGCCGCCTTCAGCCGTCACGGCACTGTTGAGCGCCATGTTCTGCGGCTTGAATGGCACCACCGGCACGCCCTGGCGCACCAGCCAACGGCACAACGCGGTGACCAGGGTGCTTTTGCCCGCATCGGAAGTGGTGCCTTGCACCATCAGGGTGCTCATGAGGCGTCCTGCCAGGCGTCGAGGGCCTGTTCCAGGCGTAGCCAATCGGCATCGGTCCCCGGCAAGCCGAAGCGCAGGCTACTGTCGTGGACAAACAGGCGCAGCAGAATGCCGCGCTGGGCCATGAACTCATGCAATTGTTCGGCGCGATGGGTGATCAGCCACTGAAACAGCGCGCAGCCGCCTTGCGGCCGCAGTGCGTACTTTTCCAGCAATACCGACAACCGCTGGCTCGCCTCCTCGCAGCGCCGGCGCTGGCGTGCATGGCCGGCCGTATCTTTCAGGCAGACCTGGCCCACTTCCCGCGTCGGCCCGCTGACCGCCCAAGGCCCGACCTGTTCGGCGAGCAACTTGAGCAACTTGCGTTCCGCCAGCACAAACCCCAGGCGAACCCCAGCCAACCCGAAAAACTTGCCGAACGAGCGCAGCACAATCAAGCCGACCTGATTAGCCTGGTTCGCCACGCTCAACGCCGGCGTGTTATCCATGAACGCTTCATCCACCACCAGCCAGCCACCGCGCTGAGCCAGTCGCGCGTGCCAGTCCAGCAGACGCTGGGGGGCAAGGCTGAGGCCTGTAGGGTTGTTCGGATTGACCACCACCAGTACGTCGAGGCTGTCGAGGAAAAAGTCCACTTCCTGTTCCAGTACTTCCCGCACGATATATCCAGCGCGGCGCCAGGCTTCGGCATGCTCCGCATAGCACGGCGACAAGACGCCGACCTTGCCCGCACGACGCAGGCGCGGCAACAACTGGATCGCCGCCTGGGACCCCGCGACCGGCAGCACCTGGGTGACCCCGTAATAATCGCAGGCGGCCTGCTCCAAGCCGTCATCGGACTCCGGCAGACGCGCCCATGCCCGCTGCGCTATCGGCGGGATCGGCCACGGCCAGGGCGCCAGGCCGCTGGACAGGTCCAGCCAGTCTTGCTGTGCGATCCCGTACTGCATCGCGGCCTTGCGCAGCCGACCACCGTGTTCAAGCATAAAATTGCGCCCCTGCACACAGAACCAGTAACCACAGCCATACGCCGCGCTGCACCAGTTGCCAGCCTCGGTCGATGGAATCCGCATCGGCCGGTGGTCCTTCGCCCAAGGTTGGTCGTTGGTGCAATTGGCCATGATACGTCGCCGCCCCGCCCAACTCGACGCCCAGGGCCCCGGCACCAGCGGCCATCACCGGGCCGGCGTTGGGGCTGTCCCAGGCGGAGCCTTGCGTGCGCCAGCACTTGAGCGCCAGGCGGGTTTTGCCCAGTAGCGCGTAGGTCAGCGCCACAAGCCGAGCAGGAATATAGTTGAGCACGTCGTCGATTTTTGCCGCGGCCCAGCCAAAGCGCTCAAAGCGCTCATTGCGGTAGCCCCACATCGCATCCAGCGTATTGCTCAAGCGGTAGAGCACCACGCCCGGGACACCGGCGATGGCAAACCAGAACAACGCGGCAAACACTGCATCGCTGCCGTTTTCCAAGACTGACTCAGTGGCCGCGCGAGCGACTTCGGTGCTGTCCAGTTCGCCGGTTTCGCGACTGACCAGATAACTGACGTGTTTGCGCGCTTGCTCCAGGTCATCACTGCGCAGCGCCTGGGCCACTGGCGTAACGTGTTCACCCAGGCTGCGCATGCCCAAGGCGCAGTAGAGCGCGAGAATCTCGATGATCCAGCCCACCACAGGCGCCCAGGACAAGGCCGTGGCCAGCACGGTCAGCGGCACCACCGTGATAAACCAGGCGGTGACGCCATGACTGCGCCAGCCACGCCCCGCGGAGTTGAAACGCTGCTCGACACGTCCGGCAAAATTGCCGAACGCCACCAGCGGATGCCAGCGCCTGGGTTCGCCCAGCAGCGCATCCAGCGCCACTGCAGCGACACTCAGCAAGGCCACACTCATTGACTCACTCCCCAATAATTCTCATACAGCATGTCACTCAACGGACGTGGCTCGGTCCAACCTTCAAGTTGCAACATTGGTGCCGGGTAAAACCCCGTCACCGGGCCCAGGCACAACACCGCCAGCGGCTTGGCACCGGACGGTAAGCCCAGCAGGTCGGCCAGGGCCTGGGGTTCGAACAGCGACACCCAACCCATGCCCAGTCCTTCGGCGCGAGACGCCAGCCACAGATTCTGGATCGCGCAGGACAGCGAGGCCATGTCCATTTCCGGCAGGGTGCGGCGCCCGAAAATATGTCGTTCGCGATCATCCATCAACGCGGCCACGAGCACCTCGGCGCAATCGTTGATGCCCTCGACCTTGAGCTTCATGAACTGCGCGGAACGCTCGCCAAGGGCCTCAGCCGTGCGGACCCGCTCTTCTTCCACCAGTTGCTGGATCCGGCCTCGCAGAGTGCGGTCGCTGATACGGATAAAGCGCCAGGGCTGCATCAGCCCGACACTGGGGGCCTGATGGGCCGCCTGCAGGAGACGCTGCAACAGTTCAGGCGCCACGCTGCCACCGCTGAAGTGGCGCATGTCGCGGCGCTCGGCGATGGCGCGATAGACAGCTTCGCGATCGGCCGGGGGGAAGGCATTGTCGGTCATGGTCTCAGATAACCCCACGCGCAGGCGCGAACAGCGCCGCAACCGCCTGCGGGTTAGACGGGAAATAAAAGTGCACGTACGAGGCCGTCATTCGCCCATCGCGATACACCGCCTCGGCGCCGCGCCCGCCATTGGGGCTCAAGCCTCGTGCGATCGGCTGCCATTCAGTGCTGGTCAGTGAGTGATGATAGGTGTGACCGCGCAGCACGCCTTCCGGCAACTCGACCGTTTGCAGGGCCAGCGCAGCCAGACGCTTTTGCATCACCGCGTCGCCCGGCAGCAGGCCCAGCAGTTCAGCGCGCAGGCCGTCGACATCGGTAAGCGAATAGAGCAAATAGAGCATGCCGCCACACTCGGCCAGCAGCGGTTTGCCAGCGGCGTGATGGGCGCGGATGGCCGCGAGCATCGAGGTGTTTTCCGCCAGCGCCTGGTGATGCAATTCCGGATAGCCACCGGGCAGGTAAAGGCTGTCGGCTTCAGGCAGGTCATGGTCATGGAGGGGCGAGAAGAAACACAGCTCGGCACCCATGGCGCGCAGCAAATCGAGATTCGCGCCGTAGGTAAAGGCAAACGCCTCGTCACGCGCCACGCCAATCCGCACCCCGGCCAGCAACGGCTCGACCGTGATCACTGCGGGCGCGTCGAACCTCACCGGTGGCGGCAGCGCCACCTCGCAACTGCTGCCCAAGGCGGCGGCGGCCGCATCCAGGCGCAGGTCCAAGTCATTCAATTCGCTGGCTTGCACCAGGCCCAGATGGCGACTGGGCAGTTCGATGCCCGTCTCGCGGGACAACGCGCCGTACCAGCGCAAGCCTTCTGTCAGGCTGCCTTCCAGCAGTTGCGCATGGCGCAAGGTGCCCACGCGATTGGCCAGCACACCGGCAAACGGCAGGTCCGGCTGATAACGCGCGAGCCCCAACGCCAGGGCGCCAAAAGTTTGCGCCATGGCGGTGCCATCGATGACTGCCAGCACCGGCACGCCAAAATGCCGCGCGAGGTCGGCGCTGGACGGCGTACCGTCAAACAGGCCCATGACACCCTCAATCAGGATCAAGTCAGCCTCAGCCGCCGCTTCCCACAGCAAACGTCGACTTTCCTGCTCGCCCACCATCCACATGTCCAATTGATAGACCGGCGCGCCACTGGCGCGCTCATGAATCATCGGGTCGAGAAAGTCCGGACCGCATTTGAACACCCGTACGTTGCGCCCCAGATTGCGGTGCAAACGGGCCAGAGCGGCAGTGACGGTGGTCTTGCCCTGGCCGGATGCCGGCGCGGCGATCAGGACGGCCGGGCAATGTCGCGGCTGATTCAAAGTTCGATGCCCTTCTGTGCCTTGATCCCGGCCTGGAACGCATGTTTGAGCATGCCCATTTCAGTCACGGTGTCGGCCATTTCAATCAGCTCCGGCTTGGCACCACGCCCGGTGACCAGCACATGCTGCATCGGCGGACGGGCTTGCAGGTCACTGAGGACCTGATCCAGATCGAGATAGCCGTGCTTGAGGGCAATATTCAGCTCATCCAGGACCACCAGGCCAATGCCGGGATCCTGCAACATTTCCCGCGAGACCTGCCAGGCCGCTTCGGCGGCGGCGATATCACGCTGGCGATCCTGGGTTTCCCAGGTAAAGCCCTCGCCCATCACATGGAAACGCACTTGCTCGGGGAAGCGGCGGAAGAACAATTCTTCACCGGTGCTGTTGCGCCCCTTGATGAACTGCACCACACCGCACTGCATGCCGTGGCCCATGGCTCGAGCCAGCATGCCGAAGGCCGAACTGCTCTTGCCTTTGCCATTGCCGGTCAGCACCAGCAGCAACCCGCATTCATTTGGCGAATTGGCGATACGCTCGTCGATAAGCGCTTTTTTGCGCAGCATGCGCGCCAGATGGCGTTCGTCACGCTCAGGGGATTCAGACATGGCAGCTCTCCGTTGGGGCTGGACAAAAACGGCAGGCAGGAAAAGACACAGGTAAAGCCAAGCATCGCCCACCGTGATGCTGTTGGATGGATCAGGCCGGTCTCCGGACTCATGAGTGGCGCGCTCCCTGGGGAGAACAGACCGACAGTGCGCCTTCCCATATCGAAGCGATACAGTGGCAAAAGCAGCGTCTTGACTCATTTACCGTTGCGGGGGCAGCGCCGGGATTGTGGCTGCACTGTGTACAAGTGCGCTCACTCACCGGCTTCCCTGTTTCACTCTGTCGACTTGATCGTCACAGAGCACCTGAAACAAGCGGCGAAGGTTAGTGGGTTGGGGGTGGAGCGTCAATTAAAGCCGGCCATGCACTTGAACCATCTCGCCGGCCCGCGCCTCTATGACTACAAGTACTGAGGAGAAAAACATGCATAAGACTCGACTCGCCCTACTGGTCATGGCCGCAGGCGCCCTTGCCGCGTGCGGTGAAAGTTCGACCCTGCAAGTGTCCGATGGCACCGGGCCTTCGCCCAAACTGCCGGAGCCGAACAAGACGCTGATCCCGACCGTGAACATCGCCCCGGCCGTGGGCTGGCCCGACGGCGTCAAGCCGACAGCCGCGCCCGGCACCCAGGTGGCGGCGTTTGCCGAAGGCCTGGATCACCCGCGCTGGCTATACGTGCTGCCCAATGGCGACGTGCTCGTAGCGGAAACCAACGCACCACCCAAGCCGGATGATGCCCAAGGCATTCGCGGCTGGGTCATGGAAAAAGTCATGGGTCGTGCCGGTGCCGGTGTACCCAGCCCGAACCGCATCACCTTGCTGCGTGATGCCGATCATGACGGCGTGGCGGAAACCCGTACGGTGTTCCTGGAAAACCTCAACTCCCCGTTCGGCATGACCCTGGTGGGTAACGATCTGTATGTCGCCGATTCGGACAAGCTGCTGCGATTCCCCTACCAGACCGGCGAAACCTCGATCACCGCGCCGGAAACCAAAGTCATCGATCTGCCGGGCGGCCCTCTGAATCATCACTGGACCAAAAACGTGATCGCCAGCAAGGACGGCAGCAAGCTGTACGTCAGCGTCGGCTCCAACAGCAACGTCGGGGAAAACGGCATGGACGCCGAACAGGGACGTGCGGCGATTTGGGAAGTGGATCGAGCCAGCGGCAAGCAGCGGATTTTCGCATCCGGCCTGCGTAACCCCAACGGCATGGCCTGGGAACCCCAAAGCGGCAAGCTGTGGACCGCGGTCAACGAGCGCGACGAAATCGGCAGCGACCTCGTGCCGGACTACATCACGTCAGTCAAGGATGGCGGCTTTTATGGCTGGCCGTTCAGCTACTACGGCCAGCACGTGGATGTGCGCGTGAAACCGCAGGATCTGAATCTGGTGGCCAAAGCCATCGTGCCGGATTATGCCGTCGGGCCGCATACGGCCTCGCTGGGCCTGACCTTCGCCGAAGGCACGACGCTGCCGGCGCAGTTCAGCAACGGCGCGTTTATCGGCCAGCACGGTTCATGGAACCGCAAGCCCCACAGTGGCTATAAGGTGATTTTCGTACCGTTTGAAGGGGGCATGCCGAAAGGCCAACCGGTGGATGTGTTGACCGGCTTCCTCAATAGCGACGAGAAAGCCATGGGGCGGCCGGTAGGCGTTGTGATCGATCGGCAAGGGGCCTTGCTGGTAGCAGACGACGTGGGAAATAAGGTGTGGCGGATTTCAGCTACGCAGTAGGAGAGAGGCAGCGGCAAGCTGCAAGCTGCAAGCTGCAAGCTGCAAGCGGGGCGATGAGACCTCTTGTAGCTTATAGCTTGAAACTTGCCGCTACCCTCAAGGATTCCTCGCCAGGTGCTCGGCCGGCAGGACGCGCTTGGCACCCAAGTATGCTTTCTGCCAATACGCCTTGGACAGCGTGTCGAGTTTGACCGTGCCCCCCGTTTGCGGGGCGTGGACAAAACGACCTTCGCCGACATAGATCCCCGCGTGGCTGACCTGCGATCCCCCGCTGGTAGCGAAGAACAGCAAGTCGCCGGTTTGCAGGGCCTCTTCACTCACGTTTTTGGCACGCATCACGATCAGTTCGCGGGTGGTGCGCGGCAGGGAAATGCCAGCGGCGTCGCGGTAGACAAACCCAATCAGGCCACTGCAATCAAAACCCGAGTCGGGAGTATTACCGCCCCAGCGATAAGGCGTTCCCACCAAACCCAAGGCGCGAAACAGCACGTCCTCGGCAACTGGCGAGAAATTCTGGGTGGAGTAGTTGAACACCGGCTTGGGCTTGACAGTCACAGGCGCGGGTTGCGGGCGACTTGCGCAGGCGCTGAGCAACGCGGCGCAAACGAGAAGAATTAGGCGGGCCGAGTTCGACATGGGCTGAACAATCCTGATCTGGATGCGGCTTTCGCTGCCGAAGGCTGAAACCAGGCCGCGCAAGCAAGCTCGCGCGGGTTGGTTCGCAACAATATCTCAGGATTCTAGCGCTTACACGTCAAACTTCAAGTATCACTTTAACTTTACTTGCGGGCGGTAACGGTAGCAGGGGCCATCGCCAGGGCGCGCTTGGCCTCGATGAAGGTCTTGCTCCAGTAGCTGGAGCCCAGTTTATCGACCCGCACACCACCGCTGCGGCGGCTGCTGGAGTGGATGAACTGATCATCGCCCAAGTAGATACCCGCATGGCTGACACGACCACGACCATTGGTACTGAAGAAAAGCAGATCACCCGGCTTGAGGTTGTTTCGCGCGACCAACGGCGCATCCAGGTTGATCATTTCACGCGTGGAGCGCGGCAGGTTCATGCCGGCCTCTTCACGAAACAGGTAACCAATGAAGCCGCTGCAATCAAAACCAGCTTCAGTGCTACCGCCGAAACGGTAACGGGTTCCGATCAGGGACATGCCGCGCTCAAGAATGCTATCCGCCAGGAGCGGAAGCTGATAAGGCTTGCTGTCGGAGAATTCGGCGAGTTCTTTCTCGGTTGCCAGTTCTTCTTCATAAACAGTAGAAGACTGCGCTGCGACGAACTTTGCCTGATGCTGTTGTTGCGGTTTTTGCTGCTCAGCCACTTGTAGAGGGTGGGTGGCGCAACCGAACAACAGGCTGACGAGTGCGAGAGGCACGAGGGGTGCGAAGCGCTTTAGCATGGGCACGACCGTGGCTGGTATGTAAAGAAGACGAGACTATGCCTTCTATCACATCGATTTGCAAATTCAATCGTGAACAATGTGACTTCTTGTTTGCCGCCTGACATCTAAGCCCTTGAGCCCCATTTAGACGCCTTTGCGTGGCCGGTCCGGTCCAGCGCAGGATTATTGGCGCCAGTCATTCGCGGAAAGCCTTGATTTCAAAGGGCCATCACCAACCCAGGGTTTCCTTGAGAAAGGGAATCGTCAGCTTGCGCTGGGCTTGCAACGAGGCTTGATCGAGCTGTTCGAGCAAATCGAACAAAGCACTCATGCTGCGGGTTCCGCGGGTGAGGATGAAGTGACCGACTTCATCGGTGAGGTGCAGACCGCGGCGCGAGGCACGCAATTGCAAGGCGCGCAGCTTGTCTTCATCGGACAATGGTCGCATCTGGAAAATCAGCGCCAGGGTCAGCCGCGACTTGAGATCCGCCAGTTTGACCGGCAACTCGCGAGGCGAGGTGGAAGCGGCAATCAACAACCGTCGACCGCTGTCGCGCAGACGATTGAACAGGTGGAACAGCGCTTCTTCCCAATCCGCGCGCCCTGCGACCGCTTGCAGGTCATCCAGGCAAACCAGTTCGTATTGTTCAAGGTGATCGAGGATTTCGATGCCGCGATCCAGCAACTCTGCCAGCGGCAGGTATACCGCCGACTCCCCCAACTGCTCAAAGCGAAGGCAAGCAGCCTGCAACAAGTGAGTACGCCCCACGCCGTCCTTGCCCCAGAGGTAAATCAGGCTTTCGGTCCAGCCGGCGTCGGCTTCGCAAAGCCGCTCGACATAGCCGAGTGCAGCGGCATTGGCGCCTGGGTAATAGTTGATAAAGGTAGCGTCGTCACGCAGACGCACACCTAGGGGCAACTGAATCGGTTTCATGCTGACTGAACAGTTCGAATCGAACCGTTAGTGGCCTCTGTGAAAAGTTTGCAAAGTTTATACCCGTGGTGCCGGGCGCACAATGCAACAGACCACAAGCAAAATCAAAGGTTTGCGTTAACTCGTTGGAATTTTTGGGGTTTGTTTGACGCGACGGCCAACTCCCCGACACGCATTGACAACAAACCCGGCTTCGAACCGGGCTTGTCATTGACCTTATAACTCGGGTTCATCGACACCCAGATAGGCATCCGAATCCTTGTACAGCTCATGCAGATGGCGAACCAGCACCATGATCACCGCCGCTATCGGCAGCGCCAACAGGATCCCGGTAAAACCGAACAACTCGCCGCCCGCCAGGATCGCAAAGATCACCGCCACCGGATGCAGACCGATCCGATCGCCCACCAGCAACGGCGTCAGCACCATGCCTTCGAGTGCCTGCCCGACCATGAACACCGCGACAATCCCCAGCATCGGATACAAGTCGCCGCCAAACTGGAACAGCCCCGCCACCAGCGCCGCACCGATGCCGATCACAAACCCCATGTACGGCACAATCGCCGCCAGGCCGGCGATCACACCGATCAACAGGCCCAACTCCAGGCCGATGAGCATTAATCCCGCCGCATAGATAAATCCCAAGGCCAACATGACCAGCAACTGACCACGGACGAACGCGCCAAGCACTTCATGACATTCACCCGCCAGGGACATGATGCGCTGCTCGCGATCGCGCGGCAGCAAGCTGCGGATCTTCGCCATCATGACGTCCCAATCACGCAGCAGGTAAAAAGCCACCACCGGAATCAGCACCAGGTTGGTCAACCATCCAATCAGCGCCAGGCTGGAGGCCGTTGCCTGACTGAGAATGATGCCGACGATATCGGTGGTCTGGCCCATGTGTTCACTGATACCGGCCTTGATTTTGTCGAACCTCCAGAAACCGTCGGCCAGGCCAAGCTTGGATTGCACATAAGGCAGCGCCGTGTGCTGCAGCCAATCGAGTATCTGTGGAACCAGTTCGTAGAGGCGAATCAGTTGCTTGGCCAGCATCGGTATCAGCACCAGCAATAACGCCATGACGATCAGGGTAAAAAGCGTAAACACCGCCACCACACCCCAAGTCCGCGACAGCCCGGCTCTTTCCAGGCGATCCACCACTGGATCGAACAGATAGGCAAGCAGCAAGGCCACCAGGAACGGCGTCAGAATCGAATGCAGCAGGAATACAAAAACGCACAGCAGGACGATCCCGCCAAGCCACACCCAACGACGCGTATCCGCCATAAACCGCTCCATCTCGTTTGCTTCTATAGAGGGAAGAATAGTTACCAGCGAAACCGCAACTGCGGCGTCGGCTCGACCACCGGGATCGGCGCTGGCTGGGAACCCTCGACGGCCGGCGGCTGGGCAGGTTGTGGTGCCGGCTCTTCACCAGCCGGTATTTCCTGCAACTTCGCCAGGCTGAGCTGGGTGCGCAATTGATCGGCGCTGCCGTTCACCCGATAGACAATCCGGCTGCCATCGACCCGCAGCAACTGCGCTCCGAAAGGCTCCAACAGATGTCCCAGCGCTGCATAACGCTCCAGGTTCATGCCCTGCACCTCCAGCAATTGCTCACTGGAAACCCCCGGCTTGACCGCATAGCGGGGGGCCAGACGCTCGCTGACTGCCAGCAGGACAGCATCCGCCAGGGCCGCGGTATCCGCTCCCTGCACACTGCCCTGTTCGGTTTCGTCCCCCACCCACAAGCGCCACTTGGCTTGCCATTGATCCGCGCCTTCACGGGCGTGCACCGCCAACAAGGCGTCCGCACCGTAGCGCTCGGACGCCGCCCGCAATGGCGCCGGATCGGCGCTTTCGAGATTCGGCGCAGTGGCGACAATCTGCTCATCGAGATCGCCCAACGGCAGGCGCAGCGGCAAACCGCGATGCTGGGCGGCACGACGCAACGGCTGCGCGGCAGCCTGACCATCCCCGATCAGGCTGCTGCCTTCGGTCGAGTCGCTCAGCCACCACCCGAGAATCAGCGGTCGATTGCTGCCCCACAGCGCCAGGCCCGCGCCGCGAAGCGCCCGATCAGTGCTGGCGGGGTCGAAATCGACCTGCAGGCTTTCCGGAGGGCCGGCGTCATAGCCGAACTGGCTGATGATTTGTTGCGGATCCTTGCGTATCGCGGCCAGGTCAGGGCCTTGCGCGGCCTTGGCATCGCCGGTCAGGCGAATCACCAGGGTTTCCAGGGCGCGCTGAATGGCCTGGTCCCGCTCCTCCGGGGCCTGGCTGCTGACGGGCTCCAGCACTTGATAAAGTCCATTGAGGGTTTCGGCATGACTCGCCAGGCTGACCAATGACAAACAGCCTACAAAAATGTATCGACTCAGACCCATGAAGAAAGATTCCCGAACGACAAAAAGCGGCTGAAACGCACCGCGTTAACAGGGTTTAGCAAGGCTGTGACCACAACCACCGATAAAATATTCACAACGCCTTGGCAAGTTTTCGTACTGTCATAACGCTAGCAGTTTAAAGGCTATACCTTTAATACGGGCCATTGTGGCGTCGATTAAGGTTTTTTTACCACCATATGCCTCTGCCCGTCGGCCCGAGGATGGCCGCTGTCCCTCAAGCCTGATAAAATCGCGCGCCTTCACAGACCGTCATCGGCTGGGCGTTTTCACGAAAGCCCCCGCCAGCTCGGTCGTTACCCCTGAATCCCCCCCTAAAGGCCTGGATCATGAGCAAGCAACCTTCCCTGAGCTACAAGGACGCCGGTGTAGACATCGACGCCGGTGAAGCATTGGTCGAACGCATCAAGAGCGTCGCCAAGCGCACTGCGCGCCCCGAAGTCATGGGCGGCCTGGGCGGTTTCGGCGCCCTCTGTGAGATCCCGGCCGGTTACAAGCAGCCTGTCCTGGTTTCCGGCACCGACGGTGTGGGCACCAAGCTGCGCCTGGCACTGAACCTGAACAAGCACGACAGCATCGGCATCGATCTGGTGGCCATGTGCGTCAACGATCTGGTGGTCTGCGGTGCCGAGCCGTTGTTCTTCCTGGACTACTATGCCACCGGCAAGCTCAACGTCGAGACCGCGACCCAGGTCGTGACCGGCATCGGCGCGGGCTGTGAACTCTCCGGTTGCTCGCTGGTTGGCGGTGAAACCGCTGAAATGCCAGGCATGTACGAAGGCGAAGACTACGACCTGGCCGGCTTTTGCGTCGGCGTCGTGGAAAAAGCCGAAATCATCGACGGCTCCAAGGTTACCGCTGGCGACGCCCTGCTCGCCCTGCCATCGTCCGGGCCGCACTCCAACGGTTACTCGCTGATCCGCAAGATCATCGAAGTGTCCGGCGCCGATATCGAGAACATCCAGCTCGACGGCAAACCATTGACCGATTTGCTGATGGCCCCGACCCGCATCTACGTCAAGCCGTTGCTCAAGCTGATCAAAGACACGGGCGCGGTCAAGGCGATGGCTCACATCACCGGTGGCGGCCTGCTGGACAACATCCCGCGCGTACTGCCAAAAGGCGCCCAGGCGATCGTCGACGTCGCCAGCTGGCAGCGTCCTGCCGTATTCGACTGGCTGCAAGAACAAGGCAACGTCAACGAAACCGAAATGCACCGCGTGCTGAACTGCGGCGTGGGCATGGTGATCTGCGTCGCTCAAGAGCACGTTGAAACTGCGCTGAACGTGCTGCGTGAAGCCGGCGAGCAACCATGGGTGATCGGCCAGATCGCTACCGCCGCCGAGGGCGCGGCCCAGGTTGAACTGAAGAACCTCAAGGCACACTGATGTCCCCGACCTGTGATGTCGTGGTGCTGCTCTCCGGCACCGGCAGCAACTTGCAGGCCCTGATCGACAGCACGCGCACCGGCGACAGCCCGGTGCGTATCGCTGCGGTGATTTCCAACCGCAGCGATGCCTACGGCCTGCAACGCGCCAAAGACGCGGGTATCGATACCCGTACGCTGGATCACAAGGGGTTCGACGGTCGCGAGGCTTTTGATGCGGCCTTGATCGAACTGATCGATGCGTTCGATCCCAAACTCGTGGTACTGGCTGGTTTCATGCGCATTCTCAGCGCTGATTTCGTGCGTCATTACCAGGGACGCCTGCTGAATATCCACCCTTCCCTGTTGCCCAAATACAAAGGGTTACATACTCATCAGCGCGCCCTTGAGGCCGGTGATACGGAGCATGGCTGCAGCGTACACTTCGTCACCGAGGAACTCGATGGCGGGCCTCTGGTCGTACAGGCAGTGATTCCGGTAGAGTCTGCGGACTCTGCACACACCCTTGCCCAACGGGTTCACACCCAGGAACACAGGATTTACCCGCTGGCTGTTCGCTGGTTCGCCGAGGGACGGTTGATTCTTGGCGACCAAGGTGCATTATTGGACGGTCAGTTACTTGCGGCCAGCGGCCACTTGATTCGAACCTAGGAGATTTTATGCGTCGCGCCCTGCTCTTCGCTTTTGCTCTGTTTGCCTTGCCAGCCGTGCAAGCAGCAGACCTTCAGCCCTTCTCCGCCAGCTACACTGCCGACTGGAAACAGCTGCCCATGAGCGGCACCGCTTCGCGCAGCCTGGAAAAAACCGCCAGCGGTGCCTGGAAGCTCAGCTTCAAGGCGTCGATGATGATTGCCAGCCTGACCGAAGAAAGCACGTTGACCCTGGACAAAGACACCTTTCTGCCACAGTCCTACCACTTTGAACGTGGCGGCCTCGGCAAAGCCAAGAAAGCCGACCTGGATTTCGACTGGACCACCAAAATGGTCACCGGCACTGATCGTGGCGATGCAGTGAAGATCCCGCTGAACCGTGGCATGGTCGACAAGTCCACTTACCAGTTGGCGTTGCAACACGATGTAGCCGCTGGCAAGAAGACCATGAGCTACCAGGTGGTCGATGACGGCGAAGTCGATACCTACGACTTCCGCGTGCTGGGCGCGGAGAAAGTCGATACCAAGGCTGGCCAGATCGATGCGATCAAGGTTGAGCGGGTACGTGACCCGACTCAAAGCAAGCGCACCACGGTGATGTGGTTTGCCAAGGACTGGGACCACCTGCTGGTTCGCCTGCAACAGGTCGAGACCGACGGCAAGGAATACAACATCATGCTGTTGGAAGGCACGGTCGACGGCAAGCCCGTGAAGGGCAGCTGATCGTAGAACGTTTGAAAGAGCCTCGCTGAATGCGGGGCTTTTTTTCGCCCGAAGGTTCATCACGCTCACACTGCCAACATGAAACTTTTGTCATGAAACTCAGCAACCTGCGACGCAATGTCGCAATTTACGGGGCCTGTAGAACTGTTGGCGATTCTGTAAAGGTCTGTTGCAAATCCTGGTTATTTACTCAGCAAACCCACAAACCCTATAACAAAGGCCTGCGACGCCTTGCCGCAGATCAACCAGAGATTGGAGCAAGCAGATGACTGTAAAAGTAACTGAACGCGACGATGCACATATGTCCCACGAAGCGCTGGGCCATGGGATTCACATCTGGGATGTACACCAACAAGACCTGCTGGTCGGCATGTTTCATAACGAGAGCGACGCTCAGAATTATAAGAACGAGCTGGAAACGCTTGAGATGAAACGCCAGGCACAAAGCTCCTGAACACACCCTTGTGGCGAGGGGGCTTGTCTGTGGTGAGGGGCTTGTCCTGTGGCGAGGGGTGCTTGTCCTGTGGCGAGGGGGCTTGTCCCCCGTTGGGGCGCGAAGCGGCCCTGAAAGGAGTCACTGAGTTCTTTCTGGAACAATGCGGTGTATAGCGATTGGGGCTGCTGCGCAGCCCAACGGGGGACAAGCCCCCTCGCCACAGGACAAGCACCCCTCGCCACAGGACAAGCCCCCCTCGCTACAGGACAAGCGCCCTCGCCACAAAAGGCTTACCACATCAGATCGTCAGGGATCTGGTAAGCGGCGTACGGGTCGTCTTCATCCGGCACCTGGGCTTCGCTAAGAATATTGAGTTGCACAATACGCTCCGGCGCCCGCTCCTGGATTTTCAATGCAGCTTCACGGGGAATGACTTCATAGCTGCCGCCGTGATGGACGATGGCCAGCGAGCCATTGCTCAGCTTGTTGCGCATCAGCGTGTTGACCGACAAGCGCTTGACCTTTTTGTCGTCGACGAAGTTGTAGTAATCCTCGGTGGTCAGCTTGGGTAACCGCGAACTTTCGATCAATTGCTTGACCTGCGCCGCACGAGCCTTGGCCTCGGCCTTTTCCTGCTGCTGGCGGTTGAGTTCCTGATCACGCTTGATCTTCTCGGCCTGCGCTTCCTGGGCCAGACGCTGCTGGGTGTCATCTGCCTGCGCTTGGCCTTTGTGGACCAGGCGTTGCTGCTTCTGCTTTTCTTTGCCGACCTGCTTGGCCTGCTTCTGATTGACCAGGCCTGCTTTGAGCAACTGGTCGCGAAGGGAAATGCTCATGTGCTTACTCACTTAGGCAACTGCTCAACCGCAGTTGGACAGGTTCTTTTCCTGACGTTTGGCTTCACCCCACAGGGCGTCCAACTCTTCGAGGGTGCAATCTTCCATGGGACGGCGGGTCTCGCGCAATGCCTGTTCGATAAATCGAAAGCGTCTTTCGAATTTGGCATTGGCGCCACGCAACGCGGCTTCCGGGTCGACCTTGAGGTGACGGGCCAGGTTGACCGCTGCAAACAACAGGTCACCGACTTCATCGGCAATCGCCGCAGCGTCGTTGTCCGCCATGGCTTCGAGCACTTCATCCAGCTCTTCGCGCACGTTATCCACCACCGGCAAAGCCGACGGCCAGTCGAAGCCGACCTGCCCCGCACGCTTTTGCAACTTGGCGGCGCGGGATAACGCCGGTAAAGCACTGGGTACGTCATCGAGCAGGGACAATTGCTGCGGGGCGTCGGATTTTTCCGCACGCTCCTCGGCCTTGATCTGCTCCCAACGCTCCTTGACTTGCTCCTCACTCAACTGCGGGATGTCCAGCGGCGCGTACAGATCGCCAGTGGGGAACACATGGGGATGTCGGCGAATCAGCTTGCGGGTAATGCTGTCAATCACCCCGGCAAACTCGAAGCGCCCTTCTTCCCGCGCCAACTGGCTGTAATAGACCACCTGAAACAACAGGTCGCCCAACTCACCTTGCAGGTGGTCAAAATCCCCTCGCTCAATGGCATCGGCGACTTCGTAGGCTTCTTCCAGGGTGTGCGGGACGATGCTCGCATAGGTTTGCTTGATGTCCCACGGGCAACCGTATTGCGGGTCGCGCAGGCAGCTCATCAGGTGCAGCAGGTCTTCAAGTGAATACATCTGTCTCTGTCCGCTCAAGTGGGAACGCTGAAAGCCCGATGTGGGAGCGGGCTTGTTCGCGAAAACGGTGTGTCAGCCATTGATACTTGACTGATAGTCCGCTTTCGCGAGCAAGCCCGCTCCCACATGTTCAGACCGCGTTCATCCAGTGGCTCATGGCGTGCGGTTACGCCGCGTCTCAATGATGTTCGGCAACTGCGAAATCCGCCCCAGCAACCGACCCAGCGCGTCCAACCCGGGAATCTCGATGGTCAGGGACATCAACGCCGTGTTGTCCTCCTTGTTCGAGCGGGTGTTGACCGCCAGCACGTTGATCCGCTCGTTAAGCAGCACTTGCGACACGTCGCGCAGCAGGCCCGAACGGTCGTAGGCACGGATGATGATGTCCACCGGGTAGGTCAACACCGGCACCGGCCCCCAACTGACCTGGATGATCCGCTCTGGCTCACGCCCGCCCAATTGCAACACCGAGGCACAATCCTGGCGGTGAATGCTCACCCCGCGACCTTGAGTGATGTAGCCGACAATCGCGTCTCCCGGCAATGGCTGGCAGCAGCCGGCCATTTGTGTCATCAGGTTGCCGACACCCTGGATCTGAATATCGCCGCGCTTGCCCGGCTTGTAGCCGGTGGCCTTGCGTGGAATCAGCTCCAGTTGTTCGGAACCACGCTCCGGCTCCACCAGTTGCTGGGCCAGGTTGACCAGTTGCGCCAGGCGCAGGTCGCCAGCCCCAAGGGCGGCGAACATGTCTTCGGCGATCTTCATGTTGGCCTTTTCGGCCAGCTTGTCGAAGTCCACCTGAGGCAGCCCCAGACGTCCCAGCTCGCGCTCGAGCAAGGTCTTGCCGGCGGCGACGTTCTGATCGCGGGCCTGCAACTTGAACCAATGGACGATCTTGGCCCGCGCGCGCGATGTGGTGACGTAACCCAGGTTCGGGTTCAACCAGTCGCGACTCGGCGTGCCGTGCTTGCTGGTGATGATCTCGACCTGCTCACCCGTCTGCAGGCTGTAGTTGAGCGGCACGATCCGCCCGTTGATCTTGGCGCCACGGCAGTTGTGGCCGATCTCGGTGTGGACGCGATAGGCAAAGTCCAGCGGCGTGGCGCCTTTGGGCAAATCGATCGCATGGCCGTCGGGGGTGAAGATGTAGACCCGGTCGGGTTCGATATCCACCCGCAACTGTTCGGCCAGACCGCCGATATCGCCCAGTTCCTCATGCCACTCCAGCACTTGGCGCAACCAGGAGATTTTCTCTTCGTACTGGTTGGAACCCGCCTTGACGTCGGTGCCTTTGTAGCGCCAATGCGCGCAGACGCCCAGCTCAGCCTCTTCGTGCATGGCGTGAGTACGGATCTGTACTTCCAGTACCTTGCCCTCGGGGCCGATCACCGCGGTATGCAGCGAGCGGTAGCCGTTTTCCTTGGGGTTGGCGATGTAGTCGTCGAACTCCTTGGGAATATGCCGCCACAACGTGTGAACGATACCCAGGGCGGTGTAGCAATCGCGCATTTCCGGCACCAGCACCCGAACCGCGCGCACATCGTAGATCTGGCTGAACGCCAGGCCCTTGCGTTGCATTTTGCGCCAGATGGAATAGATGTGCTTGGCCCGCCCGCTGATGTCGGCCTCGACACCGGTGGCCTGCAACTCCGAGCGCAACTGGCTCATTACATCGCTGATAAAGCGCTCACGGTCCAGCCGCCGCTCATGCAGCAGGGTGGCAATCTGTTTGTACTGGTCGGGTTCCAGGTAACGGAAGGACAAGTCCTCCAGCTCCCACTTGATATGACCGATACCCAGGCGGTGCGCCAGGGGCGCGTAGATATCGAACACTTCGCGGGCAACCCGGTTGCGCTTTTCGTCATCGGCGGTTTTCACTGCACGAATCGCGCAGGTGCGCTCGGCCAACTTGATCAGCGCGACGCGCACGTCGTCGACCATCGCCACCAGCATCTTGCGCAGGTTTTCCACCTGGCCCTGGGTGCCCAGCACCATCGTTTGGCGCGGACTGAGGCTGGCGCTGATCGCGGCCATGCGCAGCACGCCATCGATCAGCTTGGCCACCACGGCGCCGAAACGCTGGCTGACCAGCGGCAACGCAATATGTCCCTCGCGCACGCCGCGATAGAGCACCGCGGCGATCAGCGAATCCTGATCGAGCTTGAGGTCGGCGAGAATCTCGGCGATCTCGAGCCCGGTACGAAAACTGGATGTACCCTCGGCCCACAGATTCTTGGCCGCATTGTCTTGCTGTTCAGACTCACGAGCGAACTCGCAAGCTGCCTTCAAGGCTTCACGGTCCAGTGCCGGATCGACACTGACGGCATGATCCAGCCATGCCTCGAGATTGATACTGCCGTCAGTGTTGATCGGCTGGTGTGCTCTCACCTGTACCATCTTGCTTACCTTCCCTACGACGCGCCTGCAGCGCGTCAAAATCTGACCTTTGTACACAGGTCACAGGCCCTGGAAACGCAGGCCAGTCGGACTAAACGAGCGTCCTAGCTCGCTTCAAATAACGCCATCGCCTCGACATGGGCCGTTTGCGGAAACATATCGAGGATCCCGGCACGCTTTAGCCGGTAGCCTTGCTTGACCAACTCGACTGTGTCCCGCGCCAGCGTGGCTGGATTGCAGGACACATACACCAGGCGATCGGCTCCCAGAGTGGCGAGCTTGCGCACAACCTCCAGGGCACCATCGCGCGGTGGGTCCAAGAGTACCGCAGAAAAGCCCGCTTTGGCCCATTCCGCATCAGTCAAAGTCTGAGACAAGTCAGCCTGGAAAAACTGCACATTGGGCAAATTGTTACTGAGCGCATTCTGCGCCGCACGCGCCACCATCGCCTGCACACCTTCTACCGCAACGACTTCGCGTACCTGGCGGGCCAGCGGCAAGGCAAAGTTGCCCAGGCCACAAAACAGGTCCAGCACCCGCTCATCGGATTTCGGCGCCAACCACTCGAGCGCCTGGGCGACCATCGTTTCGTTGACGCCGGCATTGACCTGTACAAAGTCCCCGGGCCGATACGCCAGCTCCAGATCCCACTGTTCCAGGCGATAACCCAAGGCCTGATCCGGTGCGAAGGGTTGCGGCTCGCCTTCGCCATGCAGCCACAGTTGCGCATCATGGAACCTGCAGAATTCCTCCAGGATCACCAGGTCCGCGTCAGACAGCGGCGCCATGTGCCGCAGTAGCAAAGCCATCGACGACCCGCTGAACAATTCCACATGACCCAGCGCCTGAGGTTTGCCGAGGCGCCGCAGCATGTTCGGCAGACGTTGCATGATCGGTTGCAAGGCCTGTACCAGCACCGGGCAATCGTCGATGGCGACGATGTCCTGACTGGCGACGGCCCGGAAACCGACTTCAAGGTGCTTGGCCTTGGCGTCCCAACGCACAGCGACCCGGGCCCGGCGGCGATAGCCGAATTCCGGCCCGCTCAACGGCGCGGCCCACTCCTGGGGTTCGATACCGGCGACTCGGGACAGCTGCTCGGCCAACATGCGCTGTTTCAGGGCGAGCTGTTCGTTGTGGGGCAAGTGTTGCAGGCTGCAACCGCCACAGCGCCCCGCGTGCGCGCAAGGTGCCGGGCGCCGCAGTGCGCTGGCCTTGAACACCCGCTCGGTGCGTGCCTCGACGACTTTGCCATGGGCACCCAGCACGCGTGCCTCGACGTCTTCACCGGCCAGCGCGCCCACGACGAACCAGGTACGGCCTTCGAAGAACACAATGCCGCGCCCGTCGTTGGCCAGGCGCTCGATGCTCAGGCGCTGTTTTTTGCCCACGGGAATTTGTGGCGCCCGGCTACCGCCCGTGGGTTGGAAGCGCAGGCCTCTCTCTTGCTTGGCCATCAGTTAGGCGCGTCGAAAATGCCGGTCGACAGGTAACGGTCGCCTCGGTCACAGATGATCGCCACGATCACCGCGTTTTCAACTTCCCGGGACAGGCGCAACATCCCGGCCACGGCGCCACCGGAGGACACACCGCAGAAAATGCCTTCTTCACGGGCCAGGCGACGCGTGGTGTCCTCGGCTTCCCGCTGGGCCATATCAATAATGCGGTCCACGCGGGTCGCGTTATAGATTTTCGGCAGATACTCTTCGGGCCAACGGCGGATCCCGGGAATCGACGCGCCTTCCATAGGCTGCAAGCCAACGATCTGGATCGCCGGATTCTGCTCCTTGAGGTAGCGGGAGTTGCCCATGATGGTGCCGGTGGTGCCCATGGAGCTGACGAAGTGGGTAATCGTGCCCTGGGTCTGGCGCCAGATCTCAGGACCGGTGCCGGTGTAGTGCGCCTCGGGATTGTCACCGTTGGCAAACTGATCCAGCACTTGCCCACGGCCCTCGGCGGCCATGCGCTCGGCGAGGTCGCGCGCGCCTTCCATGCCGTCTTCCTGGGAGACCAGGACCAATTCAGCGCCATAGGCGGTCATTGCCGCCTTGCGCTCGGCGCTGCCGTTGTCGGGCATGATCAGGATCATCTTGTAACCCTTGATCGCCGCGGCCATCGCCAGGGCAATCCCGGTATTACCCGAGGTGGCCTCGATCAAGGTATCGCCGGGCTTGATCTGTCCACGCAACTCGGCGCGGGTAATCATCGACAGCGCCGGACGATCCTTGACCGAACCCGCTGGGTTGTTGCCCTCAAGCTTGAGCAGCAAAGTATTGCTGGTGTCACCCGCCATGCGTTGCAAGCGGACCAGCGGTGTGTTGCCGACGCAATCGGCGATAGTTGGGTACTGCAAGGTCATGGCGTATTCGCAATCCAGACTGCGGGGGCGCCCATCATACCGGCAAACGCCAGCGCGCCATATCACGCAAAGTGCGGTCTTTATGCGGTATGGCTATATGCAGTATGGCCATTAAGGTAGCGAACGTGCCTGCGGACATATCCTCTTGCGAGGAACCAACGCCTACAGAGGCTCCACTCAACGATGGGCATGCAATGGACCACGAGTGATAACCCCAGATCCTACCTGTTCAATCCCGGGACACGGTAATCCGCGTATGCACGCCCTTCACTCAGCAAGGACATTTTCTGTTTTAAAAGGAAATCCTGTGTATAGCCTCAATACCTCGTCCGACCTCAGCCCTTGCACGACCACGTCTTTCTTCCGACAGCCCGTCGAATCCACGCTCGGCACAGAGAGTTGCCTGACCCGCCTGGCCCCGTTGGAAGTAAGACAGATGCTGCAGGCCAGAGCGCACAGCGAACTGCTGAAGGAGCGTACCGGACACCGGTTGATGCTCGTGGCCCACCGCGGCACCGGCCCCACCAGCGTGTTCGGTTCAACCTTTCCTGACAGGTTCCAGCCGGAAAACAGCCTGCAAGCCATCAAGGCAGCCATCCTCCAGGGTGCCGATGCGATCGAGATTGATATTTTCAGATCCAGGGACGGCAAAGTCATGGTCACCCATGACGATGAAATCTGGCGCAATGCGTACAACGCTGACCGCAGCGGGTCCAGGCTGCCGGCGAACGAAACCAGGGCGACCTACCTGGTCGGACAGAAGACTGCCGATGAGCTCAGACAAATCCCGATTGGACCCCATGGCGAAACAACACCGATGTTGTCCGAAGTGATCGCGCTGGTGAACGACGCCAATCAGACACTGACGCGCTATGGCAAACAGCCGGTCATCCTCAACATAGAGCTCAAAGACGCCACCGCCGTGACCTCAATGCTCGACCTGGTTGCCGAAGGCAAGGGACAGACGGATAAGCTCACCCCTGAAAACATCATTTTCTGCTCCTTCAAACATAAGGCGCTCAAGGAGCTGAAAGCCGAAGCCGAACGACGAGGCCTGAGCGGGATAAACATTGCTCCGGGTATCAAGACCGCCGACCTGTTCGGCAAGCAGAACATGAAAGAGGACTTCTCTCTGAAAGATCCAAACGCCACCTATCAAAACAACGCGATGGAAAATTTGCGAGCGCTCGTGGAAGGGAACGGGTTTCAAGGTTATGACGGCATTCTGTGGGATTTACGCACGCCCATCGTCGACCTCGCGGCATCAGGAAACAAGGCGATTCATGCCTCCACCTCGGACTTCAGGCAGTACAGTGACAATCGGGATTTTTCCCTGGTGCTGCTTGAGTTGAGCAAGCGCGTCGAGACTTTTTTCAAATGCGATAACGTTGACGACGCAAGAAAGGTATTGCTCGAATCCAGCATTCTATTGAAGGGGGTTGGCCTCCAGATGATGCACAAGACACTCCCGGACGGCAGTGACAGCTTTTACCTTTACCGTCCAGGCGATCAGCAAGACAACAGTGAAATCCTCAAAACCGGTGCTCGAAAAGCTATTGCCTATTCGCGCTTGGTTTCTGCGTAACGACCACGATTTTCCAGGCAAATAACCGAGGATGGCGAGTCGATCGTGCTGGCGCTTAGACGATCGACCCACTGGCGGGCCTCACGCATGATTTTTCTGAAAAGTCTCTTCCCCCATCGCCGCAATCTGCCCCTCGATCAGCGCTTCGAACGGCCGCAGCAACGGCTCGAATGAGGCCGGCGCCTCCAGCACCTGCAGCGCTTGCACAATCGCCTCCACCGTCGACAATGCTCCCGGCCCTGGCGCCTTGCGCAGTCGATAGCGGGATACGGCGCCCGTGGCCAGGGTCACTCTGGGCAACGCCGCGAGCAAGGGATTGAGGTGGAGCTGTTTACGCGCCTTACGCCAAGTGCCGTCCGGGACCACCAACAGCAGCGGCGCATCGGATGCCGTGTAAGCCTGTAGCGGCTGCGCCTCGTCGGCGGGAAACAGCAAGCGGGCCTGATACCCCGGCGGATGCAACAGCGCCTGCAAATCCTCGAACACCTCACCCACCACCAACTGTGCGTTCACCAACCCCAAGGCGGCGAGGCGCGCAGTGTTGAGCGCATGCCTGACCTCACTCGGATGCTGCAGCAACAGGACGCGGGTACGACTGTCGAGGCTCGGGATCAGCGAGCACAGACAGCGAGTGGCCGGCCGCAGGCAGCGCGGGCATTGGGGTCTGGACATAGGGTTCTCGAATCGGGTCGGGGTTGAGCGGGGCGTGAAGCAATCGCGGAAGCAGCCCGCTGACACAGCCGATTCGGCAATGATGCAGAGACGAGATATCCGCTGACCGCGCTCAAACACCGATGTTTGAGCGCTTTCCGGGACTTACCTGCGACGCGGACGGCGCTGCTCGTCATCGGTGCGGATGGGCACCGGTTGCAGCGGAGGCTCGATCAAGCCAAGTGCGACGCCGAGGTCATGCAGCCAGTTTTGCAGTTTCTCTTTCATGGTTGCCCCCTTTGAGGGTAGTGCTGAGCGACTGGAGTTCTGTGGCCGCTTCCTACAGATAATAGTACTAAGTCTCTCGTAATGCTTGCTTGAAACCACAACGAACTATTACTGAATTGATACAACGCCTGACGAACCGATCAAGCACTCACCCGCATATCCTGTACAGGCTGTATCTCGCGCTTTTGCTGCAGGTCAATCCACGCATTGAGATTAGCCCCAAGCATGCCCTTGCGCCACATCAGCCAGGTGGTGGCGTGGGCGAACGGTTCGGCCAAGGGATGCACCGAAACGCTGTCTTTGCCCGGCAGGCTGTCGAGCATCGATTCGGACATCAGCGCCACGCCGGAGCCGGCAATGACACACGCCAACATGCCTTGGTAGGACTCAATCTCGATGGCGCGCCCCATGGCGACACGGTCGTGTGAAAACCAGGCTTCCAGGCGCGCCCGATAGGAGCAACTGCGTCGGAAGGTGAACACCGAGCGCCCGGCCACATCCTGCGGCCCCCGGACCGGCGGATGGTCGGCCTCGCAAATCAACAGCAGGCGCTCTTCGCATAACGGCACACCGTCCAGCGTCGCCAGCGACAGCGGACCGTCAACCAAGGCAGCATCCAAACGCCCGGTGATCAGCCCTTCGAGCAATTCGCCACTGGGGGCCGACTGCACTTGCAGGTTCACCATCGGATAGGCCTTGTGATAGCACGCCAGCAACTTCGGCAAGTGGATCGCCGCCGTGCTGTACATGCTGCCCAGCACAAAATCCCCGGCCGGTTGCCCGCCCTGAACGGCGCCATGCGCCTCCTCATGCAGGGCGAGCAGGCGCGTACTGTAGTCGAGCAACACCTTGCCGGCCGGAGACAGTTGCAGGCGCTGGCGTTCGCGCACAAACAACTCGACGCCCAATTGCGCCTCCATTTGCTTGAGCCGGGTCGACAGGTTCGACGGTACCCGGTGCAGACGCTCCGCAGCGCGGGTGATGGAACCTTCCTCGGCAATCGCCTGGAAAATGCGCAGTTGGCTGAACTCCATGATCTTCTCCTAACATGAACAACTTCCTCAGCATTATTCAATTTTACTGAAAGCTAATCCACCTTAGCCTGAGAACCATCACTTCTCGCAGGAATTCGCTCATGTCTCCCGGTATTCGCTTACTCGCCTGTTTTATCGCGCTGATGATGGCCATGGGCATCGGCCGCTTCGCCCTCACCCCACAGATGCCCCATTTGATCGGTGAAGGGCAGATCGACTTGACCGATGCTGGGCTGATCGCGGCGGCCAATTACCTGGGGTATTTCGTCGGTGCGGTGGATTCGATGTTCGCCCGCGGCCATCAGCATGTGCGCGGGCGAATGCTCGGCGGCTTGTGGCTGTGCGTGTTGCTGACCTTGGCGTCGTTCTGGGCCGAAGGATTCTGGGCACATCTGCTATTGCGCTTTGGTACAGGCGTGGCCAGTGCCTGGGCGCTGGTGATGATCACCGGTGTGAGCCAACCGCTGGCCATAGCCGCGGGACGACCACGATGGGGTGCATTGGTATTTGCCGGGCCTGGATTGGGGATTCTTCTGACAGGATTATTGGCATTGGGCTCCAACCTGCTGGGACAAAACTCCGCCACCCTGTGGTTGGTATACGGCCTGGTGGCGCTGCTGATGTTGCTGGCGATTTTGCCGTTCCTGCCACGTCCTACGGTGAGCACCGTACCATCGGCCACGGCAGACAGGCGTGCCAATGGCAGCATCGCGCACCTGGGCTGGATTTATGTGCTCTATGGTTTGGGTTACATCATTCCGGCGACCTTTCTCTCGCAAATGGCCAGCGCCCAGTTCAAGGGCGCCTGGCAAGCGGATCTGTTCTGGCCATGCTTCGGCCTGGCTGCGGCGCTCGGCGTGTGGCTGGTCAGCCTGCGCAAACCAGATCCCGACACAACAGGTTATTGGCTGATGGCAACCTTGTGGGTGCAAGCAGCCGGCGTTTTCGCCTGCTTGCTGGGCAATGCCACGGGATTGGCGTTGGGTGTCTTGCTGTGCGGGTTGCCGTTCCTGGCGTGCATGCAACTGGTCATGCAGCGTTTGCGCGAAGTTGCGCCCCACGGCACGCAACGCAGCACCGGCCTGCTGACCGCCTGTTTTGCCGTGGGCCAACTGAGCGGGCCGTTGCTGGCGTCGTTGAGCAGCCACCTCAGCGGCGGCTTGCAACCCGCATTGCTATTCGCCGCCAGCGGCCTGTTGCTGGCCGGCAGCCTGTTGCTACGCCCCCAGCGCGCGGTAACTGCGGGCAAAAACTGCGTCAGCCAGTAACGCGGCACATCTTCCACTCCCCAGCAGGGCAGACAACAGTCCGGAAGCCCCCGCCGTGGCGCGTATAATGTTCAGTCCAAGAGTGTCTGGCCCCCCATTCCGTGGCGAGGGGGCTTGTCT
>NZ_JCAXED010000079.1:0-268 GCF_059758795.1 Pseudomonas sp. GQ91 | reverse complement strand
GCCGCCTTCGTTAACCGACGATGGAGCCGTCAAAGTCACGGTCGTTGTGTCATCAGTGCCCGGTGTATCGGTGACAGTGGTGGTAACGGTGTCAGTGCCCGGAACCAGATTCTCGAAGTGCTCGCCGCCGGTCACCTTGGTGATCGCGGTGCTGACGGTCTGGTCGCCGGTATACACATCATTTGGCGCCAGTACCGAAACAGTGCCGCTCGACTGATTCACGCCGATGGTGATGGTCTCGCCATTGCCCAGGGTTACGGTCAGCGGA
>NZ_JCAXED010000078.1:0-289 GCF_059758795.1 Pseudomonas sp. GQ91 | reverse complement strand
TAACATCACCAACCCGTTGACCGTGACCTTGGGCAATGGCGAGACCATCACTATTGGTGTGAACCAGTCCAGCGGCACCGTTTCGGTTCTAGCGCCAAATGATGTTTACACAGGCGATCAAACCGTCAGCACTGCAATCACCAAAGTGACTGGCGGCGAGCACTTCGAAAATCTGGCTCCGGGCACCGACACCGTCACCACGACCGTCACCGATACACCGGGCACTGATGACACCACAACCGTGACTTTGACGGCTCCGTCGTCGGTTAACGAAGGTGGTCAAATCACC
>NZ_JCAXED010000077.1:0-296 GCF_059758795.1 Pseudomonas sp. GQ91 | reverse complement strand
GTCAGGCCTTCGGGGTTTTTCCACAGCGCGATGTCGGCGGTCATGTTGACCTCTTGCGGCATCCAGTGGTTGGCGCAGCCGTCGAGGTACTTCTGCCAGGCCCAGTCGTACTTGAAGGGCACGAGTTGGTTGAGGTCGGCGCGGCAGTTGATCATGCGTTTTTCGTCAACCGCGACCCGGGCGGCAGCGCCTTCGAGTTCGGCGAGGCCTTCGGCGACGTCGAGCTTGTCGAGGGCGGCCTTGGCCCGAACGATGGCGGCGGAGTCACTGGCGGTGACGGCGCGGGCTTCGAGGGC
>NZ_JCAXED010000076.1:0-307 GCF_059758795.1 Pseudomonas sp. GQ91 | reverse complement strand
TGTGGGATGCCGAGATGAAAGAAGAAGCCACCCAGATGATCCTGCAAGGCACCCAACTGGAAATCGAATACGCCCGCGACACCATGCCGCGCGGCGTATTGGGCATGAACGCGGCGATGATGGAGGACTACCTCAAGTTCATCGCCAACCGTCGTCTGTCGCAGATCGGCTTGAAGGAAGAGTACCCAGGCACCACCAACCCGTTCCCATGGATGAGCGAAATCATGGACTTGAAGAAAGAGAAGAACTTCTTTGAGACACGGGTGATCGAGTATCAGACCGGCGGCGCGCTTAGCTGGGATTGATG
>NZ_JCAXED010000075.1:0-312 GCF_059758795.1 Pseudomonas sp. GQ91 | reverse complement strand
CGCTTCGCCTACGACGCCGAAAGCCGCCTGATCGAAGTGCGCAACGACAACGGCAGCGTGGTCAAAATGACCTACGACCCGCTGGGTCGCCGCATCGAAAAAACCCAACACGGTAGCGACGGTTATCCCCTCGGCGAAACCCGCTTCACTTGGGACGGTCTGCGCCTGCTGCAGGAACACAAACACAGCCAGACCAGCCTCTACCTCTACGAAGACGACGGCTACCAACCCCTGGCCCGCGTCGACGGCAGCGGCCCGCTGCAAAAAATCCGCTACTACCACAACGATCTGAACGGACTACCGGAACAACTG
>NZ_JCAXED010000074.1:0-315 GCF_059758795.1 Pseudomonas sp. GQ91 | reverse complement strand
CTGCAGTTTTTCGCCGCAGAGTTGCAACTGGCCGGCCGTGGCACGCTCCAACCCGCTTAACAGACGAAACAGTTCGGTACGCCCCGCGCCCACCAGCCCGAACAGTCCGAGGATCTCGCCCTTGTGCACCTCGAAACTGACCGGCTCACGCAGACCCGGCCCACCTATACCGTCGACCTTGAGCGCCACCTCGCCCCGTTCACGCGGGCGGTAATCGTAGATGTCCTGGATGTCACGCCCGACCATGCAGGTGACCAGTTGATCGTGGGTCAGCGCCTGCATGTCGTCGAAGGTGCGCACATAGCGACCGTCCTT
>NZ_JCAXED010000073.1:0-320 GCF_059758795.1 Pseudomonas sp. GQ91 | reverse complement strand
GCCCCCCCTCCAACAAAATGCCCAAGCGTCGGCGATCATTTAGCTTCTGCTTGGCGGGCATTCACTATGCGAAAATGGCCAATTTGTAGTCCTGAAGGTGCACCCGTGTTGTTCGCGGGCTTGCCTTGTGATCTGCATCGACTTCATCTGGCTTGCCACTGAGCCATGGACATACGTACCGATACCAAGACCGCGCTGGCCAAGGTGATCGCAGTGTTCGGCGCGGTGCATCCGCACTGCGCGTATCTATGCCCCGCAGGCAGAACCAACCCAAATATGCATCATAAAAACGCATGAACATACCCTCTCGAAAACAGGCC
>NZ_JCAXED010000072.1:0-326 GCF_059758795.1 Pseudomonas sp. GQ91 | reverse complement strand
AAGAAGCAGCCCGAAATTGGGTCTGTAGCTCAGTTGGTTAGAGCGCACCCCTGATAAGGGTGAGGTCGGCAGTTCGAATCTGCCCAGACCCACCAATTTTGTGTGGGAAACGCCTGTAGAAATACGGGGCCATAGCTCAGCTGGGAGAGCGCCTGCCTTGCACGCAGGAGGTCAGCGGTTCGATCCCGCTTGGCTCCACCACTACTGCTTCTACTGTTTAAAGCTTAGAAATGAGCATTCCATTGTGATGATGGTGAATGTTGATTTCTAGTCTTTGATTAGATCGTTCTTTAAAAATTTGGGTATGTGATAGAAAGATAGACTGA
>NZ_JCAXED010000071.1:0-326 GCF_059758795.1 Pseudomonas sp. GQ91 | reverse complement strand
CCCGCTTCTTTCAGGGATTGGATCGAGCCGTCGGTGCGCTTTTTACCGGTGTCGAGTTCGTTGTAGGTATTGATCACCGCGTAGGTGTCTTTCCAGTCCCAGCCACGTTTTTTCGCTTCGGCGGCCATCGCGGCGCCCTGCTTCTGGCCGACTTCGAAGGCGGCCATGCCCAGGTACGGCACGTCTTCCATGAAGTTGCCCTTGGCATCGACAAAACGGTCATCCACCGCCATGACTTTCAAGCCATTGCGCTTGGCCTTGGCGACGATGGCCGGGCCGAGGGCGACGTCCGGCGGGCAGATCACAAAGCCCTTGGCGCCGTTGGC
>NZ_JCAXED010000070.1:0-329 GCF_059758795.1 Pseudomonas sp. GQ91 | reverse complement strand
CTGCAAACGCTGACCAACGAAAACGGCGAGCGTTATCGGTTCGCCTGGGATGCCGGCGATCGGCTGACTGAACAACAGGATCTGGATGGCAGCGCCAAGCGCTACGCCTACGATTTACTCGACAACGTCGCGGCGCTGACGGCGCTCCCCGCGCCCTACGGCACGGGCCTGGCCGTCATTCCCGAAGCGCCGCCAGCGCCCATCGTCCACCGCCTGGAGCGCGACGCCGTGGGCCGGCTGATCGCCAAGGTCACCGACGATGGCCGCACCGAATACACTTACGATGCGCTGGACCAGCTCACCGCCGTCACCTTCACCGATCTGCACGG